>DASSGZ010000411.1:0-40202 GCA_035693165.1 Chloroflexia bacterium
CGACCGTGCCTCCCACCACGAGCAGGGCCAGCACGGTGGCGACAGTCTCTTTACGTAATTGCAGCCGTTCCGCCGATGTTACGTCGCCGGTGGTGGCGGGCGGCGCGGGCGGCCCCGCTGGGCCGGGCGGCCCCTGGGGACCGGGCGGCCCTGGTGGGCCGGCGGGACCGGGCGGCCCGGCCACGGGCGCACTGGCCGGGGCATCGGGGGCGGTAGGCGGAGCGGGGGTGCCGGGCGGCGCCAGGGTGATCGTGACGGGGCCGCCGCCGGACGGGGTGTCCAGGGTCGCGGAGCCGGGTACGCCGGGGGGGGCCGGTGGGCCCGCTGTATCGGCGGTCGCCGGGGCGGCAGGCGGGGCCGGACTCTCGCCGGCAGTGGTATCCGGCGGCGGGCTGCCTCCGCCCGTGGCCTCCTCCGGGCCGGGCGCGCGCAGCCCCGCGTGGCCGGTGGGCGCCGTGTCCACCGGCGAGGCGGTGGCGGGCGGCGTGTCGGCAGGAGTGAGCGGGCCGAACGTGGCCGGGTCGGCGGCGCGCAGCACGGCGCGGGCGCCCGGATACTGGTCCACCAGGGCCAGCAGGTCGTCGCCGGCCTGACCCTGGGCGTTCATATCGGCGGCCACGTTCCGGGCGCGCTGAAAGAGTGCATCCACCTGGCTGAAGAAGGCCGGGCCGTCGGGGCCGAGGGCCGCCTCCAGGTCCGCGCGATGGGTGTTGATGAGGGCGATGATGGCGAAGGGGTCGGCCATGGGGCAAGCTCCTTGGCGGCGGGGCGGGCGTCAGGCGGGCGGCACCTGCAGGGTGCCCAGCGGGTGGGCATAGAGCACGTAGGCGAGCCAGGTCGAGTTGCCCGGATTGGCCTGGCGGATCTCCTGGCGCGCCAACCGGCAGGCCGCGCCAAAGGTGCTGCCCATGCGCAAATAGTCGTAAAAGCGGATGGCAAACTGGGCCGCCAGGTCGTCCTGCACTTCCCAGTTCGTGCCGATGAAGCCGCTGGCCCCCAACTGCACCACGCGGGCCACCCACCCGCCCAGGCCGCTGAGCGCCAGCCCCTGGCGGCCTGAGTGGCAGGCGTTGATGAAGACCAGCGGCTGCTCGGCGGCGAAGCCGTTGGCGAGCGGGTTGCCGGTCAGCGAGGCGGGCGTCAACTGGCTGGTGCCGATCTGGATGGCGGCATTGGTCGGGTCGCTGACCTGGAAATTGCCGTGCGTGGCGATGTGGAACAGGTTGACCCGGCCCGAGGCCATGACGGCGCGCACCTCGTCGGCGCTGTGCGGCAGCGGGTTGTAGAGCGTGAGCGGCGGCCAGCGCGCGGGCAGGCTGGTCAGATAACCGCTCTCAAGCTGGGCCGCCGGGAGGTTCGAGGGCGGCACCACCGGGCAGAGGGTGCGCATCGTCACCTGGCGGCGCAGGGGATTGGGCCGCGTGTTGGTCAGCGTCAGCCAGCGCGCCACCTGGAAACGGGCGCAGAGAAAGTCGCAATCATGATCGGCGAGGCCGCCGCCGTAGGGCTTGATGATTTCCCAGGGGATCCACGGTTCGGTGCTATAGATCAAGATGGTGCGCGCCTGGGGCGCGCACCGTTTGTAGAAGTCCTTGAGCAGCGGGGGAAAGAGCATGTCGTACAGGTTCTCGCCGATTTCCTCCAGGGCGCGCACCGCTGCAGTAAGGGCGCCCTGGCCGCTCCCATCGCCGGGCGGGGCCTCTTGCGCTGCCCCTTCAGGGGCAGGCAGCCGGGCGCGGGCGCTGAGGTTGGCATACTGCGCCTGGGCCCAGCTTTCGACGTTGTTCAACTCGATGGTGCCGCCCTCGGCGTAATCGAGTTCGCCGTTTTGCGGCCAGCTATATTGGAAGTGCAGATGGTCGCGCCCGTCCTGCACGATGCGGTCGATATGCAGCAGCACATCGGGGGCCACGGTGTCGCCGCCGGTGCCCTGCTCACCGTCAGTGCCCGCGATGGGCACCTCGTAGGTGACGATGGGCGCCGTGCCGCCGACTTTCACCTTTGCGACGACGCGGCCCAGGATCGCGGTGGCCTGCAAGAAGGTGATGCTGATCTGCTGTTCGCCGGTGACGCCGGGCCGTGAGCGCAACTGGAAGCTGGCCGGCGGGCTGTCGGCGTGCTCCACCACCGGCAGGTCGGCGCGCGCCGGGCCGATAACCTCGAAGGCCGTCGCGTAGATGATGACCGACACGGGCGGCGCGCCGGTCTCGCCCGCGGCGTCGCGGGTCAGCTTGGCGTGCAGGGGCGGGGCGTTGGGGGCTTCGGGCGGCGCCTGCTGTTTCAGCGTGACGGTTAGCGCAAAGATCTGCTGGGGCAGCACCATGGCCGGCGCCTGCACCGACGCGTACCGGTCGACGACGGGGATCGCGGGCGGGCGGTCGGCTTCCGGAATGGTGCCCTCGCTCACGGGATTTTCGATCATCCCCAGGTCACCGATGGGGTACGGAGCCACCACCTTATCGGGCAAGTTGAACGGCGGGATGGTAAGGTCGATCGGCGGGAAGGGCGGGAAGGGCGGGCCGGGTGGGGCCTGCGGTTGCCGCCCGGTCGTATCCGGGCTGGGCTCGGTCGTGTTCTCGGTGTCTGTGCCGGGCGAGACCGGGGCCGGCGGGGGCGTGGCGTAGAAGGCGAACGAGGGCGCTTCGGGGGTGCGGGGGGTGGGGCCGGGACCGGGGCCGCCGGTGGTGCCCAGGCTGCTGCCGGTCCGCAGGTAGGGCGTGAGCGCGGCCCGCACCGCATCCTGGCGGTCCAGCGCGACCCCCGGCAGCAGCAGGATGCCGTTGTCCTCCTGCCAGGCCAGCACGTACTCCGGCAGCAACGTCGCGGGTACGCCCGTCGCGCCGAGCATCTGCGCGAAGCCGTCGGCGCTGCCGCCGGTCGTCAGGCGGATGGGCAGGTCGGGCCAGCGCCGGGCCAGGGTGGCTGGCAAGTCCGCGGGCACCTGGCGCAGCCAGAGGATGGCTCGCGCGGCCAGGGCGCGCCCCGCGCCGCGCCCGCCCGCCGCCGGCAGCGCGACCACCGCCTGCACGGCGTCCGGCACATTGGCCGGCGGAAGCACGGCCACCACCAACCCGCTGGGTGTCGCTGTCTCCATGCGCCCTCCTTCTGCTGCGGCTCCTTGCCCTGCGATTATAGCACGAAAGCCGTTAACCGTCAGCGGTCAGCCGTCAGGAGCAGCTCGCTGAATGCTGATCCCTCCTTACCATGTGCCATCTCTGTATCCGTCGTCTCCTGATAGCTGACCGCTGACCGCTCGCTTGACAAGCCGCGCCTGGCTGCGCTATAGTGGCACGCCATGACTACCACGACTCGACCGGCCACCCGCCCGGCTCTGCGCGCCGGCCTGCTGTCCGCCGCCGAGGCGCCCGCCTGGGACCGCTTCGTGGCCGCGCAGCCCGCGGGCCATCTGCTGCAATCCTGGGAATGGGGCGCCTTCAAGGCCGGGCAGGGGTGGACGCCCGCCCGCCTCGCCGTGCGCCGCGCGGACGATGGTGCCATCCTCGGCGCGGCCCAGGTGTTGTTCCGCCGCCCGGTGCGCGGCGCGCCCGTGTCCATCGCCTATGTGCCGCGCGGCCCCGTCGCCCCCCTGGGCGACGCCGACCCGGTGGGCGTGGCGCTGGAAGCCGCCCTGCACGCGCTCTGCCGCCGCCGGGGCGCCGTCTTCCTCAAGATCGAGCCGAACCTGCCCGCGAGCGAGGCGCTCAGCCGCGCGCTGCGCGGGGCCGGGTTCGTGGCCGCCCAGCGGGTGCAGCCGCGCCGCTCGATCCTGCTCGATCTGCGCACGGGCGCGCCCGAAGACACCCTGCTGGCCGCCATGAAGCCCAAGACGCGCTACAACATCCGCCTGGCCCAGCGCCGGGGCGTGCAGGTGCGCCAGGCCACCAGCGCCGCCGAGTTGCAGCAGTTCTACGATCTGCTCCAGGTGACGGGCGAGCGGGACGAGTTCGGCCTGCACAGCTTCGACTACTACCGCGCGGCCTGGGCCGCGTTCGGCCCCGACGCGGGCGCGGCGCCCGACCGCCCGGTGGCGGCGCTCTTCCTGGCCGAGCACCCCGATCTGCCGGGCGGGCCGGTGGCCGGGCTGATGGCCTTCGCCTTCGGCGCCGAGGCGATCTATATGTATGGGGCAAGCGCCGATCGGGGCCGCGAGCACATGCCCACCTATCTGCTGCAGTGGGAGGCGATGCGCTGGGCGCGCGCCCGCGGCTGCCGCAGCTACGATTTCTGGGGTATCCCCGACACGCCCGAAGCCGAGGCGCCGGAGGCCGGGGCGAATCAGAACGTGCGCCAGGGGCTGTGGGGCGTCTATCGCTTCAAGCAGGGCTTCGGCGGGCAGGAAATCGACTATGCCGGCGCCTGGGACGTCGTCTACCGCCCGCTGGCCTACGCGCTCTATCGCCGCCTGCTGGCCCGCCGCGCGGAGGGCTGACTCCCTGGGGCCGGTTTCAAACCGGCCCGTGCCGTCCCCCGGCGCTGTTGGGGCCGGTTTCAAACCGGCCCGGCGAGCTACCCGAATCGCCGGGGTAGATTCCCAGGCGGTTTGCATTGTATAATGGCGATACGGCGCTGATAGCCCGCCGTCGTGATTCGGCTGGGCGGCAGGCCGGTTTGCAACCGGCCCCTACAGCGCGCAACGGCGGCAGGCCGGTTTGCAACCGGCCCCTACAGCACAAAATGACAGTGGCCGGCTATTCTGACCACTGACCACTGACCACTGATTCGGGACGGCGAGCGCGCAGAAGCAGCGGGGGATTCGAGACCATGCACAACAGCGAGCAGTTGCACGGTGCCGGACGGAGGGCGCGATGCGGCGCGGCGTGATCGCGGCGCTACTGGTCGTGCTGGCCGGGATCGCCGTGCTGGTGGCGCCGGGGGTGCGGCCCGCGCCCCTGGCCGCGCCCACGCTCAACGGGCGCATCGCCTACGCCAGCGGCGGCAACATCTGGATCTGGCGCAACGGCGCCCATCAGTTCACCAACAGCGGCCACGACGGCTCGCCCGACCTCACCCCCGACGGCCAGCGCCTGACCTATGTGCGCTATGACGATAGCTTCTCCGATGTGCTGGTGCAGGCCACGGCGGGCGGCGATCCCCAGTTCCTGACCAACAACCGCCCGGTGGCCGAGACCGGCAGCCTGGAGTATGTGCAGCAGGCGCTATGGGCCTTGAACCCGGCCTGGGCGCCCGACGGCAGCCGCATCGCCTGGGCGTCAGACAGGGGCACGGACGCGCCGGTGCTCTGGATCATGACCGCGACAGGCGACAACCAGCATTCCTTGCAGACCAGCCCGCCCAATCCCCCTGTCGAGCGGCTGCACTGGTCGCCCGACGGCAGTGCGATTGTCGCCACGAGCCTGGGCAGCGGCAAGGACGAGATCTGGAGCCTGGACCTCGACAGCGGAGTCTGGAAAGAAGTGGCCGCCCCCACCGACGGCGCCTACGACCCGGCCTGGTCGCCCGACGGCACGCGGGTGGTCTACGCCGCGCGCACCGGCCGGCAGACCGATATCTGGGTCGTGCCGGTGGACGGCTCGGCGCCCCCCGCGCAGTTGACGCAGTTGGGCCGCGCCCGCGCCCCGGTCTTCTCGCCCGACGGCAAGCAGATCGCGTTCCTGGCCGAAAAGGACGACCGCTTCCAGATGTTCGTGATCGACGTGCGGGAGGAGAACGGCACCCTGCGCGCCGGCAGCCCGCAGCAGGTGACCAGCCAGGACGCCGGCCTCGACGCCCCGTCGGGCCTCTCCTGGAGCCGCTAGCCGGGCGATGCGGCCCGGTCAGGGCGATCCGGTCCGCTGCGGAAATAGGACGCTGATGCTCTCGTGGTTGTGGATGCGGCGGATGGCTTCGCCAAACAGCGGGGCGACGGAGACCGTCTCGACCTTCGCCGAGATGGGCACGGGTTGCGTTTCCACGGTGTCGGAGATCAGCAAGGTGCGGATCGGGCTGGCATCGAGGCGCTCCATCGACCCCGGCGCGAACACGCCGTGCGTGATCGCCGCGTAGACCGCATCCGCCCCGCGGTCGATCAACTTGTCGGCTACGCCGGCCAGCGTCCCCGCCGAGATCGTGAAGTCGTCGACGATCAGGGCGGTTTTGCCCCGCACATCGCCGATGATTTCGAGCACGCTGGCCCGCTCGTCATGGGCCACCCGCTCCTTGTCGGCAATGGCGAGCGATGTACCCAGGTAGGACGCGTATTCGCGCGCCTTTTTGGCAAACCCGGCGTCGGGCGACACCACGATCAGGTTGGGCCACCCCTTGGCCTTGACGGCATCCCCCAGCCGCGGCAGCGCATAGAGATCGTCCACGGGAATATGGAAGAAGCCCTGGATTTGCGGGGCATGGAGGTCCATCGTGACGATGCGGTCGGCGCCCGCCGCCTCGATCGCATCCGCGCAGACCCGCGCCCGGATCGAGACCCGCGGCTCATCCTTCTTGTCGCCCTTGGCGTAGCTGAAGTAGGGCATGACCACGGTGACCGACTCGGCGCTGGCGCGCCTGAAGGCATCGATCCAGAATAAGAGCTCCATGAAGTTGTCGTTGGCCGGGAAAGCCGTCGATTGGACCAGGTAGACCGGGCGGCCGCGCACGTTCTCCAGGATACGCACGAAGAGGTTGCCTTCGGAGAAACGCAGGACCTCGTTTTGGCCCGGCGCGATGCCCAGATACGCGCAGATCCTCTGCGTGAGTTGCGGGCTGCCCGAACCGCCGAACACCAGGATTTCGTCCACGTCCCGCCTCCGCTACCTCTGCAAGAGCATCGGGCCGGTTTCAAACCGGCCCCTACGGCGGCCATACGGCGCGCCCTTGCCTGCCGGTTGGCGTCCGGCCCCTTTACCACGTGCTAGGCCGGCGGATGCCTGCCGGCCGTGGCTCAGAGGACCGGCCAGAGAGTGTCGCAGTTCTCGCCGCGCACGAGGGCGACCTTCGTGGCGTACTCGGCGGCCTGGAGTTCGCCGGCTGCGGCCAGGCAGATCTCGCGGGCGTCCGCCTCGGGCATCCCGGCGCGGGCCAGGCAGGCGATGGTGCGCTCGAACACTTCCCCTTCGCGGAACGACTCCACCGACTTGATCCAGGGGATGCTGAGGATGGCCTGCACCGGGCCGAGTTCAGGGCGCTCGCGCTGGATCAGTCCCACCCGCTCGCTGATCGAGGAGACGGCGGGCATGACTACCGCTGTGGGGCTGTGGGTGCTGCTGCGCCGCGTATCGACCACCAGCGCCTTGCGCAGCAGCGGGAAGAAGATGGTGAGCACGTCCGCCGATTCCATCTCGGCCAGCAGTTGGCGGAGATACTGCTTGTCGTCCATGATCGCTCCTCTGTGTGGGTATGAGGGGTATCCGGGATCTATCGTCGCGGGCATTATACCATAACGCCGCAAGGCCCGACGCCCGGCAGGCGCCGGGGGGTGGGCGGTTAGAGAACGGGGTGTTTCTGATCGGGCAAAGAGGATGGGCCGGGTAGTTGGCGACGCTAATTCCGCGGTGTAGGGCCGATTGCAAACCGGCCTGCCGCCCATCAGGATCACGGTGGGGGAGGGGGTTGGGTGGGTTGATCCGCCGGAGCGAGGCCGGCGGGAGGCGGGCCGGATCGGGGCCGGGCACAGCACTACTGCCCGACCCCGGACTCCGGGGTAACTTACTTGCTCTTGCTGCTGCTTTTGCTGCTGCTGCCGCTGGAAGCCTTGGCCCCCCCGCCGCCGGAGCTACTGCTGCCGCCCCCTGCGGCAGACCCGGACCCGATGCGGAACATCGAGGTACCGCAGACCGGGCAGGTGCCCTTGGTGGCCGGCCGCCCATTCTGCATGGTGACTTCCTGCGGGTCCTTCATCTCACGCTTTTGCCGGCACTTGACACAATATGCTTCAGTTGCCATTTGGGGAATTCCTCCTATCGTAAAACCTGCAACCCGCCCTCCCAAGCGAGAGCGGGGCCGGAGCGCGCCGCGTGGACCGGGGTCGCACGCCCGCACCCTGCTAGGCCGGCGCCACCGTCACCGGTGCCGGGCGGCGAATAGAATCCGGCGGGGCGGCAGCCCGTTAATGGACTTCCTCCGCGCCATGGGTCTGCAGCGTCCGCACCACCGCGTCATGCGTGACCTGGTCGGTCTGCACGGACACCAGCACGTCCCCCCCGGCGACCCGGCCGGCCAACGCTGTCGCGTGCTCGTCGGGCACCCCGGCGTCGAGCAGGGCGCCGGCGATGCCGCCGGTGGCGCCGCCCGCCAGGATGCCGGTAATGGCGCCGGCCAGCGGCCCGGCGGCGATGATCGGTCCCAGGCCGGGGATCGCCAGCGCGCCCAGGCCGACCAGCAGCCCGGTCAGGCCGCCGAAGATGCCCCCGGCGACGAGGCCGCGCCCGGCGTCCACGTGGCCGGCATCCTCCGCAGCGGCGCCGGCGCGGTCCACGTTCACATCGGTGCCGGCCACCGGCTCGCCGGTCTGCGCCGATCCCTCGCCGGCGGTGGTGCGGTAGTCGGCATCGGACTCAGCAAAATCGCTGTAGATGTCGGGGTCGGCGGGACTGTCGATGCGGGTGATCTCGCCCTCGTCGCGGGCCAGGCCGCCGCGCGGGACCGTGGCGGGCGCTTCGGGCGTCTGGGCCAGCACCGTCGTGGGCAGGTCTTCGTCGTTGGGCAGGGCCGTGTTGGAGCGGCGGAAACTGCCTTCGCCCGCCGGGGTCACTTCGTCCACCGTGGCGACGGCTTCGCCCCGGCTGCCCAGGTCGCGGGCCACCAGCGAGATGCTGTCCGCCGGGATGCCGATCTCGCGCAGGGCCTCAATGGCGGCGCGCGCCTGGTCGATGCCGGCGAAGACGGCGGTCACATCGCGCGCCGGTTCGGGCGGCGGGGTCGGCCCGGTCATCGCGCCGACGATCACGTCGTCGCGCAACTCCTGCATCTGGCTCTGCCCGAACTCGCGGCGCTCGTAATCGATCCGTTCCGGGTCGGCGCCCGACATACTCTCGGCCTGCTGGATCACCGCGGCGTTGGCTTCTTCCTTCACCTCCATGCGGACGGTATCTTCCTCCAGCCCGGCCCCGGCCGATGCCAGCGGCCCGTAGGGATGGGGCGCGGCCAGGTAGTCGGTGGGGGTGGGCGTGGCGTCCGGCGCCATGTTGCGGCCCCCCTGGTCCTCGCGGGCCAGGGCCAGGTCGCGGCCTTCGTCCTCGTAGGGCACGGGCTGACCCTCGCCCCGGCTCAGCGCCTCCTCGGCGGCTTCGCGGGCGGCCAGCATCTCGGCGGTACTGAGGGGCCGGCCGTCGGGCCGGGTGAACGCGGCGGCGGGGTTGGCCTCGCCTGGATGCGCGTCGCCCGCCCGGTGGATGACCGGGGGTGGCGTGGACAGGGCGGGGGTACTGGGCGTGCCGACCGATGGATTGATGGCGGGGGCCGGGCCGGCGTCGGTGCCGCCCAGGGTGACGTGCTCGGGCGTTTGCGGGCCGGTGGCGTCGGCGCCTTGCGGCAAATAGGTATAAGGCTCGCCGGAGCGCTTATCGTCTGGCTGATCCATATCGCTCTTTCTGCGGCCCGCCGGAGCCGCGTTTGCGGTCTAACTCGCCGTGTGGCCCGTGCCTGCCAGGCACACTCAGGCACACTTCGTGAATACAAACGCGAGGTCTCCGGCTTTGTTATGTGTGCGTGCGTGGCGCAGCCCAATTTCGTGCCTGTTCCGTGCCTGCGCCCGTTGCCTGCCTGTTAGATTGCGGCGGGCGCGTCCATGTTACGCGCGTCGCCGGTCGCTTCGACGTAGACGGTCACGGCCGTGATGTTGTCCGTGCCCCCGGCTTCGTTGGCCGCCGCGATCAGCCGGGCGCAGGCCACCTGGGGGTCGGCTTCGGCGGCGAGGATCGCGGCGATCTGCGGGTCGGGCACCATGCCGCTCAGGCCGTCGGAGCAGAGGAGCAGGCGCAGGCCGGGCGCCACCGGCTCGACAAACAGGTCGATCTCCACCTGGGACTTCTCGCCGAGCGACTTGTAGATCATGTTGCGGTAGGGGTGGTACTTGGCTTCTTCCGCCGTGATCTGGCCCATTGTCACCAGTCGCTGGACCAGCGAATGATCCACGCTGATCTGGCGCAAGCCGGAGGCAGGGTCTCCGCCGGGTGTCCAGAGATAGGCGCGGCTGTCGCCGACGTTGGCGATATAGAGCTTTTGCGGCGTCAGCAGGGCCACGACCAACGTGGTGCCCATGTCGGTGCCGCGCTGGGTGCGTTCCAGGTGAATGCGGCTGTTGGCGCTCTGCACGGCGTCGGTGAGCCAGCCGGTAATCTGCTCGCCCGACGGCTCGGCGCTGCTGGGGTTGAACTGCGGGGCGATGAAGCGGCGCACCAGCCCGTCTGTGACCGTGGCAATGGCCAGGGCGCTGGCGACCTCGCCGCCGGCATGCCCGCCCATGCCGTCGGCCACGGCGTAGACGCCCACGCCCGCGCTGACCGATTCCTGCACCACCTGGCACTCGATCACGCCGAGGCTGTCCTCGTTCAACGGCCGGTGGCGGCCCACATCGGAGATGCGGCCCGAGCGGATACGCAGGCTGGGGGCGGGCGCGTGCAGGACCTCGCGGGCCTGCAGCAAGAGGGCGTGCCAGCCCTCGGTGGTGAGCGGCGGGCTGTCGGGACCGGGACGCAGGGCGCGGCTGAAGGCGGTTTCCAGCGCGGGCGGCGCCGAGTCGGGCAGCAGCGGCCCGCGCCCCGCCGTGGGGGTCTCGTGGCCGGTCAGCGTCTCGTACAGCAGCCCGGCCAGCCCGGTCACGTCGGCGGCGAACTCCCGGCCCCGTTCCTGCGGGTCGGGGCTGGCCGGGCGCGCCTGCTGCAAGTTCGCCAGCACGGCCTCGTTGTCCTTGATCAGCACGTTACCCGTCGTCGCGCCCGGACTGAGCACCCCCTGTTCGTGCAGGTAACGCAGGGCCTCGGTCAGTTGCAAACCCCATTCGACCACCTGGGCGGCGGGTTGGGGCGGCGGCAACTGGGCCAGCGGCACGCCCTGGCGAGCCTCGGCGGCGGTATAGGAGCGGGCGGGGCCATAGGGCGCGTAGCTGAACTCGTCCACCAGCGGCATCAGGTTGGGATGCTGCAGGCCGCGCTCGATCACCGCGGGATCGCGCAGCAGGGCGTCGCGGTCACGGGCTTCGGCCACCACGTAGGCGGGCAGGGGAGCGGCGCCGGTCAGCGCGGCCTGGCAGCGGGCGCAGATCTGTGCGTCGGGGGCGGCCAGGGCGCCGCAATTGGGGCAGCGCTGGGCGTTGCGCGCCTGCGCCCGGTAGAGGTTCAGGTTCGCCGCGTGCTGGATCAGCCCGCGCACCACGTAGCGCCCGGCCAGGATCGCGCCGTCGGGCAGCGGGTGCAGCACGGTGAGGTCAAAGGGCAGGATCTCGGTGGGTGCGTCCTGCGCGGTCAGGCCCGCGGGCACCGGGGCGGGCGCGCCGGGCAGGGGGATCGTAGTCTCGCCGGGTACCGGCACCTGATCGCCTGCACCGGACTCTGCGCCGGGCGCGGCGGGTGCGGCGGCCTCAGCCTGCGCGGCGGAGGCGGTGGCCTCGGTGTGCGCGGGCGCTTCGGCGGAAGGGGCATAGCCTTCGAGCGCTGCGAGCGATTCGACGACCAGGGTGGGCGGCTCGGTCCGCGCGGGCGGTTCCGCAGGCGCGGGCGGTTCGACGGTATCCGCCTCCTCCTCGCCGGGCGCAGTGGTCAGCACGACCGGCGGGCCGATGGCCCCGCCCGGCGCGGCATCCTCGACGGCGGCGGGCGCCACGCGGGCTGCCTCCCCCGCAGACGGCGCCAGCGGTGCGCCGCAGCGCATACAGAACGTGGAATCCTGCGCGTTGGTGGCCGCGCACGCGGGACAAACAATCGGCATGGTGGCCCTATCCTGATCCTACCGTTGTGCGGATGTGGTTGCCCGCGCGCCCCGGCCCGCCGCGTGCCGTGGGGCGCCCCTACGCCGCGGGCACCCGATAGATAAACTCCACTTTACCCAACGCAATAGTCATGCCGTCTTCCAGCAGATTCTGCCCGGTACGCGCGCTGTTGACGAACGTGCCGTTTTCCGACTGCAGATCCTCCAGCAGGAAACCGCCTTCCGCCTGCTCGGTCAGCCGGGCGTGATGCGGCGACACGGTCTGCCAGCCGATGAACTGGTTGTCGATGACAATGTCGTTGTCGGGGGCGCGGCCCAGGGTGACGACTTTGCGGGCCAGCACGAACTCCAGTTGTTCGTCGGCGCGGCTGAGCGTCTCCAGGTACGGCGTGGTGGCCTCGTCGACGGCGGGCAGGGCGCCGGTGGCGGCGGCCATGGCCGCGGGCCGCAGATCCTGGCCGCACTCGTCGCAGAAGCGCCGGTCGGCGGGGTTCAGGGCGTCGCAGTTGGGGCAGCGCACCTGGGTCAGCGGCGTGGTAGCGCCCCTGGCCGCGGTGCCTGCGGACGCGACCGCCGTGGGGCGGGTGGTATCGACGGTGGTGCCGGCCTCGCCGTCGGCGGCCAGGACCGGCGCGGCGGGCGTAGTGGCGCCGCGGCGCAGGGCAAACACGGCCACGCCGATCAGCCCCAGCAGGACCACAGCCCCGACCAGCCACGGGATGAGCGCCCCGGCGTTATTGGCGTTCGTCGCGCCCGGCGCGTCGCTGCTGTTCGCGGGCCGGCCGGCGGGGACGCCGCTGGGCACCGGCAGGGCGCCGCCCGTGGCGACGGCGGCGGGCGCGGTGCCCACCGCGCCGGGCAGTTGCGTGCCGGGGGCGGGAGTCGTGGCGGCCTGGGCCGCGACCGGCGCATCGGGCCGGCTCAGGCCGGCGGCCAGGGCCAGCGCCAGGGCCGCGATCATGGCGGCCACGAGCAGCAGCCGGGATGCGGAAATGTGGCGCGCCCTCGTGCGGGAAACCGGGGTCATTCTGCGTGGAGCCTCCTCTAAGCCGCCGGGCGCTTACCCGACGGCAAATTGCATCTGCACCTTGCCCACCTGGATAATGTCGCCGTTGTGCAGCAAGACGGGCTGGTTCGCCGGCAGGCGGGTGCTGTTGAGATACGTGCCGTTCTCTGAGCCCAGGTCTTCCAGGCTGTAGCCCTGGGCATCGGCGATGATTTGTGCATGCCGGCGCGAGACATAGGCCGACGGATCGCTGTAGGTCAGGTCGATATGCGGGAAGATTTGCCGCGACAGGCTGCGCCGCCCGATGACGAAGGGGTTCTCGTCGGGGGCGATGCGGCGCTCCCAGAGCACGCCGCGCGGCCCCAGCACCTGGATGCGGGCGGGGGGCCGCCCGGCCAGGCTGGCGCCGCAGTTCCCGCAGAAGCGCGCGCCCAGCTTGTTGATATAGCCGCAATTGTGGCAGGCCGTCCCATGGCCTGGCGCGACCGGCGCGGGCGGCGGGGCCACCGGTACGACCGGCGCGACCGGCGCCGCGCTGGGGGGCGCTGTGACCACGGCGGGCGGCCGGTTCGCCACCGGCGCGGGGGCCGGGACGGCGGGCGCCGGGCTGGGCGTCGAAATCACGATGGCGGGCGGTGCGGTGGACGGCTGCGCCGCGGGCGTCACGACCACCGGGGGCCGGGCCGGCGGCGACACGACCACCGGCGGCACCGGCGCGGCGGACGCCGGCGGGGCGCTGTTCCCGACGGGGTGCGGCTCCGGCAGCGGCTCCGGCTCCTTGAACGGGATGCCGTAGCACTGGCGCAGCGCCTGCTCGAAATCGCGGGCACTCTGCGGGCGCTTGCTCATATCCCGGTCCATGGCCTGGATGATCAGCTTCTCGGTGTCGGTGCTGACCAGTGGGTTCAGGTCGCGCAGGCTGGGCGGCGTGGTGGCGGGGGTGGGCGGGCGCCCGGTCAGCAGGTGGAACAGGGTGGCCGCCAGCGAGTAAATGTCCGAGCGGCCGTCGGTCTGCCCCTTGCCGAACTGCTCGAACGGTGCGTAGGCCGCCGTGCCCATCGACACCGTGTCCTTGCGCTGGCCCACCTTGTACTTGCGCGCGATGCCGAAGTCGATCAGCTTGACC
This sequence comes from Chloroflexia bacterium, assembly GCA_035693165.1. GTDB lineage: Bacteria > Chloroflexota > Chloroflexia > QHBQ01 > JAICKM01 > JAICKM01. Next base: position 13,989 of record DASSGZ010000411.1, read on the forward strand.
TGGTAATTGGGCATGACCATGACGTTGGCCGGCTTCACGTCGCGGAAGATGATCGGCGGGTTCTGGCTGTGCAAATAGCGCAGCACGCGCGCCACCTGGATGCCGTAGTACAGCGCCTCGCGCTCGCCCATCGGCTTGCCGTTGAGCCGGTCGAGTTTCTTTTCCAGCGACTCGCCCGGCACAAACTCCATCACCAGGTAGGGGCGCCCGTTCTCCTCGAAGGCGTCGCTGAAGAAGGGCAGGTTGGAGTGCGCCAGCGGCTTGAGGATCTCGGCCTCGCGCACGAACGAGTCGATGGCCTGCTTGCGCTCCTCCTCTACCTCGGGCGAGGGCGCGGCGCCCGCCGCCTCGGACTCGGTGCGCATTTCCTTCACGGCGATTTGTAGGCCGGGGGTGCGGATATCGTCGGCCAGGTAGACGGCGCCCATGCCGCCGCCGCCCAGCACGCGCTGGATGCGGTAGCGGTTATGGAGCATGGTCCCTGGTGGTAGGAAGCTATACATGAATCACGGTGTCGCCGTTTGGCCCGGCGACAGGCTACCTCCGGATTGGGGAGTCGCCGGGCCGGACGTTGTGGCCCCGCGCACTGCAAGCCAGTATAAAGCCAAAGCGCAGACCCGTCAAGCACATCCGGCCCTAACCCCGGTATTGCGTACCGCGAAGACGCGCAGCGCCCGAAGAACGCCGCTTATATTAATCATCTTAATTACCTTCGCGGCCTGGGTTCCCTGGCGGTGAACTTGTGATCAGGATGACCAGATTGCCCAGGAAAACCGAATGACACTGCCCCAGGGCTGTGTTATAATAGCGCCGTACCCTGGCATCCGTCAGGGCGCGGATGCCTCGCCGGGCGGACCGGCGTGGGAGATTGGCATGGGTGCGGGTGGCCCCGCGCAACGGCGCCCCGGCCTTCCGCCCTGATGTATCACATAAGGAGGAGACGCGATTTGAAAAAGTTCTTCAAGTCCGGGGGCATGCTGGCGGCCAGCGCGTTGCTGTCGGTGAGCATGCTGGTATCTGCCTGTGGGGGCGAGACCCCGACCGCCACGTCGGTCCCGGCCGCCGCGCCCACCAACACCACGGCGCCCGCCGCACCGGCGGCGACTGACACTCCCGCGGCAGCGGCACCCACCAACACCACGGCGCCCGCCGCACCGGCGGCGACCGACACTCCCGCGGCAGCGGCGCCCACCGCCACCACCGCGTCGGGCGGCACCGGTACCAAGCTGAAGGTCGGCCTCGTCACCGACGTGGGCTCGATCAACGACAAGAACTTCAACCAGGCCTCGTATGAAGGCGTGCAGCAGGCCGAGAAGGACCTCGGCGCCGAGATCAAGTACCTGGAGCCCAAAGACGCCAAGGACTACAGCAAGCTGATCGACCAGTTTGTGCAGGATAAGTACGATGTGATCGTCACGGTCGGCTTCGCCCTGGCCGACGCCACCACGGCGGCCGCCAAGGCCAACCCCGACGTTAAGTTCATCGGCGTGGACCAGTTCCAGCCGGATCCGGCGCTGCCGAATCTCGCCGGCGTGGTCTTTGAAGAGGACAAGGCGGGCTATCTGGCCGGCGCCCTCGCCGCCATGATGAGCAAGAGCCACAACATCGGTTCCGTGCTCGGCACCGACACCGTGCCGCCGGTGTGGCGCTATGGTGAAGGCTATCGCGCGGGCGCCAAGGCGACCGACCCCAACATCACCGTGCAGGTGGTGTACCACAGCGACGTTGACATCAGCAAGACCTTCAACGATACCCCCTGGGGCAAGACCACCGGCCTGTCGATGATCGACAAGGGCGCGGACATCCTGTTCGGCGCGGGCGGCCAGACGGGGAACGGCGCGCTGTTTGCGGCCCTGGATCGCAAGGCCCAGGGGGTGCTGGCGATCGGCGTGGACGTGGACCAGTATTTCACCGTGCCCGAAGTCCAGTCGGTGCTGCTGACCAGCGCGGAGAAGAAGCTGACCCAGGGTGTGTTCAACACCATCAAGACGGTGGCGGACGGCTCCTTCAAGGGCGGCAACAACATCGGCCCGGTCGGCCTGGCCCCCTATCACGATCTGGACTCCAAGGTCCCGGCGGATGTGAAGGCCAAGATCGAGAAGCTGACCGCGGACCTGGCGAGCGGCGCGGTGAAGACCGGCGTGCCGCCGGCGAAGCCGTAACAAAACCCGCAACCAGCTAGTGCGGGAGGGGCGTCGCCCACGGCGCCCCTCCCGCTAATACTAATATAGGTGTGCCGTGCCTGATGATGCCCAATTAACCACCGACAGCCCCCGCACGGGGGCCACGGTGGTGGCCCAGCCGCCGGCGGCGCCGCCCGCGGCCGTGGCGCGCCGGGTGGGCCGCGAAATCCTGGTGCCCGCCCTCTCCATCTTCACCTCGCTGGTGATCGGCGGCCTGATCATCTGGGCGACGACCGGCAGCCTGGGCACCGCCCTGGCCGCGTATGGGGGCCTGTTCGCGGGCGCATTCGGTTCGCCGGAAGCCATCGCCGGCACCCTGATCAAGGCCACGCCCTATATCTTCGCCGGCCTGGCCGTGGCGCTGGCCTTCAAATGCGGCCTCTTCAATATCGGCGCCGAGGGCCAGGTGGCGCTGGGCGCGCTCTTCGCCGCCTTTGTCGGCTATAACTTCCAGTTGCCGGCCATCATCCACATTCCGCTGACCATCGCCGCCGGGTTGCTCGGCGGCTTCATCTGGGGCGCCATCCCCGGCTTCCTCAAGGCCCGCACCGGCGCGCATGAAGTCATCACGACGATCATGATGAACTACCTCGCGCTGCAGTTCGTCGCCTGGATGCTCAGCGGGCCGATGAAAAAGCCGGGCAGCGTGGCCGCGCAAACGCCCTACCTGCAGCCCACCTCGTGGCTGCCCATGCTCCTCCCGCAATTGCAACTCCATAGCGGCGTCTTGCTGGCGCTGGTGACGGCCGCGCTCGTCTGGTGGTTCCTGTACCGCACCACCTGGGGCTTCGAGATTCGCACCACCGGGGCCAATTCCTCCGCGGCGCGCTATGCGGGCATCCCGATCATGCGCAACATCATCCTGGCGATGGCGCTCAGCGGCATGCTGGCGGGCCTGGCCGGGGCCGTGGAAGTGACCGGCGTGGCGCTCGACGTGACCCGGCTGCAGCCGCTGGGCGACCGCTATTTCGGGCTGGGCTTTTCCAGCGGCTACGGCTTCGACAGCATCGCCGTGGCCTTGCTGGGCCGCAGCAGCCCGCCGGGCGTGGTGCTGGCTGCGCTGCTCTTCGGCGCGCTGCGCGCCGGGGCCACGCAGATGCAGTATGAGACGCAGGTGCCCGGCGAGATTATTTCCGTGATCCAGGGCCTGATTTTGCTGTTTGTGGCGGCCGATGCCATTATCCGCGCGGTGTACCGGGTGCGCGCCACGCCGGCCTCCGCCGGCTCCCCCGTGCTGACCAGCGGCTGGGGCGAGAAAGCGTAGGGAGAAGCGAGTGACTCTCTGTGATCAACCGGTCTTACAACTCCTCCTGAGCGTGCTGGTCACGGCTCTGAGCTTCGCCACGCCGATCATCCTGGGCGCGCTGGGCGGCGTGGCCTGCGAGCGGGCGGGCGTGGTCAACATCGCCATCGAAGGCATGATGCTGAGCGGGGCCTTCGGCGGCTACTGGGCCGCAGTCACCTTCCACAGCGTGCCGATGGGCGTGTTGTTCGCCATCCTGATCGGCGGGGTGATGGCCTTGCTGCACGGCTGGCTCTCGATCACGTTCAAGGTCGACCAGATCATCAGCGGCACGGTGATCAACATCCTCGGCTTCGGCATCACCAGTTATCTGTACGGCCAATGGTATGCGCGCGATGCGCCCGCCTCGCCGGGCACCATCGGCAGCGTGCCGTTGCCCATCCCCGGCATGTCGTTGTCGGTGCAGTTGCTGGCGATTGTGGCGATTCTGCTGGTGGCCGTGCTGCACGTGGTGCTGAATTACACGCCGTGGGGCCTGCGCGTGCGGGCCGTGGGCGAGCACCCCAAGGCGGCGGACACAGTCGGCATCAGCGTCCACCGCGTGCGCTATTCCGCTGTGCTGCTGGGCGGGCTGTTCGCCGGGCTGGGTGGGGCGTCCTACGTGCCCGGCTACATCCCGGTCTTCACGCCGGGCATGACCTCCGGCTTCGGCTTCATCGCCCTGGCCGCGATGATCTTCGGCAAGTGGAAGCCGTTCGGCGCGCTCGCCGCGGCGTTCTTCTTCGGGCTGACGCTCTCGATCCAGAACAACATGCAATCGTGCGGCGTGCCCATCGACGCGCGCCTCGTGGGTATGCTGCCCTATCTCGTGACGTTGTTTGTGCTCGCCGGGTTTGTGGGCCGCTCGATCCCGCCCGCCGCCGACGGCGTGCCCTATTAAGCAGGAGCCATCATGAGCAAAGACGTGGCGCCCGGCCCCGCTGCCGGGGCGCGGGGCGCGGCGCTCAGCGCCCCGCAGGCCGAGTTCGCGCTGGAGGCGCGGGATATTGTCAAGCGCTTCCCCGGCGTGCTGGCGAACGATCACGTGAACTTCGGCCTGCGCCACGGCGAGGTCCATGCGCTCCTGGGCGAGAACGGCGCCGGCAAATCGACGCTCATGAATATCCTCTACGGCCTCTACCAGCCCGATGAAGGGCAGGTGCTGGTCAACGGGCAGCCGGTCCACTTCCAGAACCCGCGCGACGCCATTAACCGCGGCATCGGCATGGTCCACCAGCACTTCATGCTGGTGCCGCCGCTGACCGTGACCGAGAACATCATGCTGGGCCAGGAGAGTACCCGTAACGGGGTCATCCTCGACCGCCAGGCCGCGGCGGCGCGGATCCAGCAACTGTCGGATCAGTATGGGCTGCACGTCAACCCGGCGGCGATCGTGCAGGACCTGTCGGTGGGCGCCCAGCAGCGCGTCGAGATCCTCAAGGCGTTCTATCGCAACGCCCGCGTGCTGATCCTGGATGAGCCGACCGCCGTGCTGACGCCGCAAGAGGCCGACGACCTGTTCGTGATCATGGACGGCTTGCGCGCGCAGGGCCATTCCATCGTGTTTATCACCCACAAGCTGCGCGAGGTGCTGGCGGTGGCCGACCGCATCACCGTGCTGCGGCTGGGGCGCGTGGTGGGCCACGCCCAGGCCAACGAAGTCAGCGAGCAAGACCTGGCGACGATGATGGTGGGCCGCACCATCTCGCTGACCGGCGACCGGGCCAAGCAGGCCGCGGGGGCCGCCGCCATCGGTCTGGGCGAGGCGGAGCCGGAGCATGCCGTCAGCGCCAGCCCGGCGCCCGCCGGGCCGCCCGTGCTCAACGTCGAGGGTTTGCAGGTCAAGGACAACCGGGGCCAGCTTGCGGTCGACGGTGTCTCCTTCGCCATCTCGCCCGGCGAGATCTTCGGCATCGCGGGGGTCGAAGGTAACGGGCAAACCGAACTGGTGGAGGCGCTCACCGGGTTGCGCCCGGCGGCGGGCGGGCGGGTCACGCTCGAAGGCCAGGATGTCACCAACCGCACGCCGCACCGGCTGATCGAAGCCGGCCTGGGCCATATCCCGGAGGATCGCCAGAAGTTCGGCCTGGTGCTGAGCTACCCGATCAGCGCGAACCTGGTGCTGTCCACCTACTACCAGCCGCCTTTCGCGCGCGGCATCCTGATGCAGGACGGGCCGATCCGCGCCTTCGCCCAGAAGATGATCCAGGCGTTCGACATCCGCACGCCGAGCGCCGAGGTGCCCGCGGGCAATCTGTCGGGCGGCAACCAGCAGAAGGTGATTATCGCCCGCGAACTTTCGCGCCCGATCCGCCTGCTCATCGCCGCGCAGCCCACCCGCGGGCTGGATGTCGGCTCGATCGAGTTCATCCACAGCCAGATCGTGGCCCAGCGCGCCCAGGGCCGCGCCGTGCTGCTGGTGTCCGCCGAACTCGACGAAATCCTGGCCCTGGCCGACCGCGTCGGGGTCATGTACCGCGGCAAACTGGCCGCTGTCCTGCCCCGCGTCGAGGCCACGCGCGAACGGCTGGGCCTGCTCATGGCCGGCGGCAGCGCCGCCGCCCCGCCCCCCACTCTCTAAGCCTCTGCATTGTCACGCTGAGCGCCGCGAAGAGTCGCGTCGCCACCCCGGCAGGAGACGGAGATTCTTCGCTGCGCTCAGAATGACATGGGCGGGGGTGCTGAGACCCGGATGCAACCGGAGTCTCGTTTACTATGTTGAAGGGATGGCGATCCTGGAGGCCGGCGGCCCCGACCTGCGCCCCGCTACGGGCGCGGAGCACGCTGCCGGTCACGCAGGCGCCGCCTGACGTCCTGACTATACGTACCACGCTAGCCAAAGGAAGAATTGAAGCCATGAACTACACCATCGACGTTACGATGCTATCGGACGCCGATCTGGTGGCCCGCGAACGCCTGGCCCTCCAGGCGTGGATCGATGCCAGCGCCACCAGCGCGGCGGCCCGCGCGCGCTACCGCGCGGCGGTGCAGACCCGGCGGGACGGGAGCGCGGACCACGAGGCTCTGCGCGCCGCACTGGCCGACGAGCGCGCCGCGCGCAGCATCCACCAGGCGCTCTCGGACGAGTTGGCCCGGCGCCGCCTGAGCGTGGCGCCGGCGCTGGCCGCCGCCTGATCTGCATCCGCCAATGCGCCCCCGCGCCGTGTCCCGGCCGGGGGCGCTCGCATGCCGGGTCCCGGCGGTTGCGGAATCCTTGGATTTCGGTGCTGCAAATTCATCTTACTTTAACCTGGATGTGCTATCATAGTCCCACGATTGTTCCTCCCGCGCCTCCACCGGGCGGCGTCACGGCCCACGGCGGCCTCATGGGGCTTTGGCGCCCTCGATATTCCGGCTTCCGCGACCCAGGCGGGGTAACGTTGCCTGGCGCCGATCCGATCTGTCAGAAAGGTAATGTTCGCTGATGCAGCTTCCCGCGCCCGCCGCGCCTTCGGGACGGCGCGGTCTCTCGTTACGCTCTCCGTTGATCTGGCTGCTGTTGGGCCTGCTGGTGCTGATCCTGGCCCTGGGCACACTGCTCGTCTGGCCCGCGCTGGCCGGCTCCAGGCCGCCCGCGGCAGTGCGCATGGCCGTCGTCGGCGACTTCGGCATGGCCGGGCGGCCCGAACGCGAGGTCGCCCAACTGGTGCAAAGCTGGCAGCCCGACCTGGTGCTGACCGTGGGCGACAACAACTACGACGACGGCGCCGCCGCCACCATCGACGCGAATGTGGGCCAATACTATCACCAGTACATCGCCCCGTACAGCGGCCGCTACGGCGCCGGGGCCACCACCAACCGGTTCTTCCCGGTGCTCGGCAACCACGACTGGGTCACGCCGGGCGCCTCGGCCTACTTCGACTACTTCACGCTGCCCGGCAACGAACGCTATTATGACGTGGCCTGGGGGCCGGTGCACCTGTTCGCGCTCGACAGCGACCCGCACGAGCCGGACGGCACCACCCTGACCTCGACCCAGGCGATCTGGTTGCAGCAGAAACTGGCCGCGGCCTCGGAGCCGTGGAAGCTGGTCTTTTTCCACCACACCCCCTACAGTTCCGGCATCACCGACGGGGCCACCAAGGCCATGCGCTGGCCCTTCGCCCAGTGGGGCGCGAGCGCGGTGCTGGCCGGGCACGAACACAACTATGAGCGCATCATGCGCGACGGCATCCCCTATTTCGTCAACGGGCTGGGCGGCTGCAACGGCTGTCTCTACCCGTTCGGCACGCCCACGGCGGGCAGCGCGGTGCGCTACAACAGCGATTTCGGCGCCATGCGCATCGACGCCACCGCCGGCGCGATCACCTTCACCTTCATCACGCGCACCGGCCAGACCGTCGACACGTATACCCTCCCCGCCCCCGGCGCCACCCCCACGCCGGGTAGCTGATACACCGCCGCGCCCATCGCAGATCGGCGGCGGGCGGCGCCCAGCCGTAGGATATGCGCGAGTCTCCTGTCTCAGGGCAAGAGGCTCGCGCATGCGTGATTTATCGTGCTGACCGGAAGTCCCCTCAGTTTCAGGACCAATGGACCGTGACCGGTCCGGCTTTGTTCACTATAATAATACTGGTACGGCGTTCCATGGTCCACTACCTTACGATAGCTGACAATTAAGTTCCCGCCAAGTCACGGCAACGATGTGCTTCCACGAAAAGCGCGGGTGTATTAGCCCAGTTTAACTTCCTCCCGATCCTGGTCCCGATGTCGGGTGGGGCCAGGGTTCCTTGCCGGGCCTTACGCCGACTAGAGGAGATTACTACGGTGAGTGAGCCGCACGCCGCCGGCATCGGGGCGCGCCCGTTCCAATCGCCCGTGCCTGTCAACCGGAGCTTCGTTATTGCCATGGCGCTGGTCCTGGTCGCCGGTGGCAATCTGTTCCTCCTCGCTTCGATCCTGTTAACCGGCCACCTAACCCTCATCACCGTGCTGGTTTCCGTGGCCACCCTGATCATCGGCGGGCTAACCATTGCGCTCAGCAAACACCACTACCAGCAGGCGGTGGGGCTGCTGAGCACGCTGCAGGTGATCCTGGTCGTAGCGGTTTCGTTGCTGGGCTTTGGCATGACCAGCGGCCCGGCGCCGATCGTCGTCGTCTGGGGGGTGATGCTCGCCGGGATGGCGCTGGGGCGCCGCGCGGCCACCTATGTCATGGCTTTTGCCGTGTTCTTGCTGATCGTTGCCTGCGGCCTGGAGTTTGCCCACCTGGCGCCGCCGCCGATCTTCAGCGACCCGGTGCAGCGTACCGGCATCATCGACGTCACGCTCTTGCTCGGCGTGGGCGTCTTCTATCCGCTCATCGCCATGTTTACCAGCATGGTGCAGACCGCCATCATGACCGCGCAGGCGCACGCCGCCCGGCTGGAAACGGCCAACCGCCATCTGCTGGCGGCCCAGGAAGAAGAGCGGCGCATCAGCGAGCGGATCAACCGCTTTTCGCATGAGCTCGCCGGAGCGGCCACCCAGCAAGCCAGTGACGCGAACCAGCAGGCGGCCGGCGCGGGCGAGTTAGGCCAGGTGCTTGCCGAACTCGACGCGGTCGCCGCGCAGATTACCGAAGCCGTCGGCGCGGTGGTCGCTGCCGCGAGCCAGGCCCAGCACAGCGCGGAGCACGGCCATACGGCCACCGATGAAGCGGTCGGCGCCATGGCCCTGATCCGCACGCAGGTGGGCACCATCACCGCGCAGATCACCAATCTGAGCGGGCAGATCGGCCAGATCGAAGAAGTTTTGCAACTGATGGACGACATTGCCGAGGAAACCCGGCTACTGGCGCTGAACGCGGCCATCGAAGCCGCGGGGGCAGGGGCCGCCGGCACGCGCTTTGGCGTGGTGGCCCGGTCCATCCGCGACCTGGCCGACCGGGCGGGGCAAGGGGTGCTCCAGGTGCAAGCCCTGATCGAAACGATTTCCAGCGCCGCCGGAGATACCATGCAGGCAGGCCATACCGGGTTGGACCATGCCCAACGGGGCGCCGAACTGGCGGCGCAGGCGGGCGAAGCCCACAAAGCCGTTGCCCAGGTGGTGATGCGCACCCTCACCCTGAGCCGGACCATTGCCGGAGCCACGGCCCAACAACAGAGCGCCAGCCGCCAGGCCCTGCAGAGCGTCGAGCAATTCAATGAGAGCGCCCGGCAGAACGCTCAGGCGAGCGAGCAACTGCTGGCGATGGTTCAACAACTCAACATGCTGGCCGACCAGCTCGCCCTGGCGAGCCACACCCTGAGCGCCGAACCGCGCTAACCGCCGTCCCGCCGCTGTGCTTTGATAACTGAAGGACCACCCCGGCACGCCGGGGTGGTCCTCGCTTTGGGCCGCTTGGCCGCTATCCTGTTGCACCGCTGCCGCGTGGGCCGGGCGCCGCACCCGGCGCGGGTGTCAGGCGCCGTAGCATAGCCGCTTGCGCGCGATGGTATCGATCAGGATAATTTCCCCTTCCATGCTGCTGGTCACCTCGCGCTCGCACGCCGCAATGAGCGCGTCGAAGTCGCACGGATCGAGCAGGTGGAGCGACCCGGTGATGTGGGGGCGCATGATCTTCACGGCGTCGTAGAAATTATGCAGCAGTTGCCGGCCCCGCCAGGTGGGACCGCCCATGGGCACATGCAGGTAGTAGCTGGTGAGCGGCATGAGATCGGCGGCGTGCAGGGCGGCAAAATGCCGGCGCGCGAAGTTTTGCCCGGCCACGCGGGTGATCGCTTCGCTGAGCACATGCAGCAAGGTGTCCAGCGCGGGATGCGGGAACCAGAAGGAGTCGAAATCGGGATCGCGCAGGAAGAGAATCTTGCCGGGCTGGAGCGCCGCGGCCATGTGCGCCAGGGCCTGGTCGGGTTTCTTGATGTGGCAGAGAACGAGCGACGCGATAGCCAGCGAGAAATCGCGGCCCACCTCGTCCGGGAGCGGGTCGGTAATGTCGTGCGCCCGGAAGTGGGCGCGAGCGGAGGCGACGTGTTCCTGGGCATAGGCCACGGAGTTTGCGTTGATGTCGAGCCCCAGGATGTCGATCTGGGGATACTTCTGCAGCAGGTCGGCAATGAAGTGGCCCTGGCTGCAGCCCACTTCCAGGACGCGCGTGAGCTCCGGGTCCGCGCCGGCGGGCAGGGCGGCCAGGGCCATCACTTCCTTCATCCGGTCGCGCAGCGTGTCCCCGAGCGCCTCATAAAGCATGGTTTGTCGTTGCTGTTCTGTTAAGGCGGTGCCCAACAGATATTCGGCGGCAGGCATAGATGTTTGTTCCTTCTTTATACTGCAAGTTTACCAACAATTTACCATATTATGATCCCCCCAGTTTGTGCTATTCTAATGGTATTACAATCTATAATGCACGCACAGGGCTACAAGTCCTGACTGATAGTAGTCTGCTGGTCCCCTGTAGTTTACGCAAGCTTACCAGCGCCGGCGTCGCCCGGAGGCTCAAGCCTCCGGCTACCGCTGCGAAGGCCGCCTGCGCGGCCTCTTTGCCGGGCGGGGGCACAGTGACAGGTTAGATAGTCTGCGCGATAGTACAACCGTCTCTGCGGGAGATAAGGAGTTAGATGAGGCCGAGGGGCTACCGGGCCGGCGTCTGGGCGCGCGGGCGGCACAGGAGGGAGCGCAGCGAAGGATCTCGTCGCGGGGAGGTCGGGCGCGCGGGCCGGTTTGAAACCGGCCCCTACAGCGAGCGTGAGGCGCCCCGTCCTTGTCACGCTGAGCGGAGCGAAGAGTCTCGTCCCGTGGGGGCGGGGCAAGACTCTTCGCGGCGCGCCGCCGGGGGCGGCTTAGCGCGCCTGCAGCCGCTGGTGGATCAGCAGGCCCGTGCTCAGCAGCGCGAGGGCAAACAGCGCGAGCAGCGGCATCCAGACTTCCGTGGGCATCCCCGTGGTCGGCATGCCGGGCGCGCCCCCGGCCAGCACCAGCACCGTGCCGGTCATCCCGGCTTCGGCATGCTGGCCCACCGGGCAATACATCTGCCAGGTGCCGGCCTCCGGGAAGATGAAATCGTCGGTGCCCGACCCGCCGCTGGGGATCGGCGTTTTGAAGAGGGTGATGAATTGGGTGCCTTTGACAAAGGTGACGCTATGCGGGAACTTGCCCGTATTGGTTACGGCAAAATGCACCGGCTGGCCCGCCGTCACCGTGAAATTCATCGGCGTAATCATAAATTCCGTCAGGGTGAGATTGACGGTTTGCGGCGTTTGTGCGCGGGCCAGGGACGGGGCCAGGATCACCAGGAACAGACTCGCCAGCGCCAGTGCCCCGAAGCTCAGTGTTCGCCTCATGATAAAGCACCTCCCACGATATGTTGCGACGCCCCGGTGCCCCGGCACCAGGCGTGTCAGCGACCCTTGCCGCGAAGAACCCTCCTCCTTTCCCAGATGGGGGAGCCTGACAGGGCCGGATCAACGCTCCCGCGGACGCCTGAACTGTAGGGGGCGGGGGGAGATTACCGCAGGGCGGCCCGCCTCACCACGACTAACGCCGCGGGCCGGGCAAAAGTACCGGGCGCCGGTCGAGATTTGGCCGTATTTTGCCGCGCTCCGGGGTGGAGGTGCGAACCCCCGGCGCGCCGCGATCACAGTCCCAGCGCGTGGGTGGACAGCACCCAGCGCCAGCCCAGGAACACCAGCATCCCGACGATAATCGTCAGCAGCAGGTGCTTGCTGCGCCAGGCCACAACCACCGAGATGAGGCCGGCCACCAGGTAGTCGTTGGTCGGGCTGATCGTTACCTGGTTGTCCTTGAACAGCACGGCGGGGACGATGATCGCCGTCAGCACGGCGGGCGGCACATATTTGAGCGCGCGCAAGATCGGCTCGGGGCGGGGGATGCGGCCGAGCAGCACCAGCAGCGGATAGCGCACCGCCAGCGTGACCAGGGCCATCCCGGCGATGATGAGGATCTCGTTCATGAGCCGGCCTCCGGTGCTTCTTTAGAGGCCGCGGGGCCGGGGAGCGGCTGCGGGCGGCGGGCTTCGGCCAGCACTCCGGCCAGCACGCCGAGCAGCGCGGCCAGGATCAGGCCGAGTTTGTTGGGCAGGCCGTTGGTCAGCACCGCGACCACCGCGGCCACCAGCACCGACGCCAGCGCCGGGCGGTTGCGCACGAACGGTACCAGCATGCCGATAAACGTGACGATCATGGCGAAATCCAGCCCCCAGCTTTGCGGGTCGCGGATGCGTTGCCCGGCCAGCACGCCGATGAGGGTGGACAATTGCCAGTTGCTGTACATGAACAGCGCCGAGCCGAGATGATACCAGTGTTTGTAGGGCGAGTCGTCGGGCCGGCTGTAGCGCGACACGACCACGACGAACGTCTCGTCGGTCAGCCAGAAGCCGAGCGGCAGCAGCCAGCGCTGCGGCAGGTGCTTCATGTAGGGCGCCAGCGTCGCGGCATAGAGGGCATGGCGCAGGTTGACGACGAACGTGGTCAGGATGATGACGACCGCGCCGGTGCCCGTGGCGATCAGGTTGGTGGCGATGAACTGCGACGACCCGGCGAACACAAAGAGCGACATCGCCAGCGCGCCGCCCGCCGAGAGGCCGCTGGTCGTCGCCAGCGCGCCGAAGATGATGCCGAACGGGATCGCGCCGACGACCAGCGGGAAGGTCGCCTTCATGCCCGCCCAAAATTCGCCCCGGCGGGTGGGATGGGTCACGGATGGCATGGGATCCTGCTTTCGTGCGGGGTCGCGGCCGCCGGCGCGCGGTCTCACGGTGGCTCTTTAGATGCCCCTTTAGGGGCAGGCGCGGGCAGCGGGGGCGGGCCCCGGTGGTGGTGCAGCAGCCACAGCGAGCCGCCGTGCATGGTCAGGGCGACCACCGTGGCGCAGAGAAAGGTCAGCACGATGCCCGTGTGCGGGAGCAAGGCGGCGACCACCAGGAAGAACCCGGCGAAACTGAACGACCCCAGCACCACACCGCGCAGCAGGTTGGCCGTGACCGCCGCGCCCTGGAAGCGATGGGTGAACACGCCGAGGATGCTGGCGAAGATCGGGAACGGGGCCAGCAAGCCGCTCAGGTGTGGCCCCAACACCTGGGCCAGCCCGGTGATCGCCAGCACAAACCCTGCGGCGACCACCATGCGCAGGGGCAGGTCCCAGCGCGGCGCCACCGCCGCCGGGAGCGGGCCCGCCGGCGCGGGCAGGCCCTTGAGCACGCCGCCCAGGATCAGCACCACCGCGGCAAAGGCGGGCAGCAGCGCCACGGCGATCCCGTTGAGCAGCCAGGTCGACACCAGCACGCTGAGCCAGCCGGCCCCCAGCACCGGCGGCCAGGGCCAGCGGCGGGCCAGCCGGCTGTAGGTCAGGCAAAAGACGCCGACGGAGATGATGCCGAGCATGATCGCGTGGGCCGAGGCGGCGGCAAACGCCGGCCCCTGGTCGAGCGCGAGAAACAGCACCACCGGCCCGGAGGTCAGCGGCAAGCCCACTAGCCAGCCGCTCACCGCCGGCCCCCAGCGCCGGCCCACGAGGCTCACCGCGCCGATCAGCAGCGGACTCAGAATCAGCTTGAACAGAAAAGTACCCATGGATGTCTATCGCATCCTACTCGGTTCCGCGGCTTTCAGCAAGGTCATCCGTAGCTACGGACGCGTGTCAAGCGTATGCGCGCCGGGCGACATCTGGGTAGGCGACCAACCTAACCCCCCTGCCCCCTTCCCGCCGCGGGAAGGGGGGACTCGCCCCCACCGGGCGTTGTAGGGGCCGGTTTGAAACCGGCCCGTCGCCCGTATTCCGCTCGTTCGCGATTACTCCGCCGCCGGCGCTGCGCCGCGCGGCTGGCGCCCCGCGCTGCCACCGGGGGCCAGCCACGCTTCAAAGCTGCGACTGAGGGCGACCGTGGTCAGCACCAGCCCGGCCACGGCCAGCGCGGGGGGCAGGACGAGCCACGGCCAGACCGGGCGCGTGAACAGCAGCGGGTCGTCGAAGGCGTGGCTCAACATGGTGCCGCAACTGACCGTGGCCGGGTCGCCCAGGCCCAGGAAGGCCAGTGTGGCCTCGGTGAACACGGCGAAGCGCACGGTGAGGATCAGCTTCGTGGGCAGCACGTCGAGGGTCGCCGGCAGCAGGTGGCGCAGGGCCACGTGCAGGCGGGTGGCCCCCATGGCCTGGGCGGCTTCCACATAGGGCGCGGCGCGCACCGCCAGCACCAGGCTGCGTACGATGCGCGCGAACGACGGCCAGGAGAGCAGCGCCAGCGTCAGCACCAGGTTGGTCAGGCTCGGGCCGACCAGCGTCACCGTCAGCAGGTACAGCGGCAGGCTGGGCAGGGCCAGCAGGAGGTCGGTCAGCGGCATCAGCAGGGTCTCGGCCAGGCGCGACATCCCGGCGGCCAGGCCCACGGCCCAGCTCAGCAGGGCCGAGAGGCCGGCCACGCTCCCGGCTATGAACAGGGAGGTCCGCACGCCGTACAGCAACCGGCTCAATATGTCCTGGCCCACGTCGTTGGTGCCCAGCAGGTGCGCGGCGCTGGGCAGCGCCAGCGGCGGGCCGGTCAGCAGGCCGGGGTCGTAGGGGGCCAGCAGCGGCGCGCCCGCGGCGGCGACCACGAACACGCAGGCGACGACGGCGCCACCCAGCCCGGCCCTATTCATGCGCGGCCGGTTGCCGCCGGGCCAGCCGGAGGTAGAGCAACTCGACGGCGAAGTTCGCCAGCAGCACGCCCAGCCCGGCGAGCAGGAACAGTGCCTGGAGGACGGGGTAATCGCGCGCCCGGATGGCCTCGTAGCCCAGCAGCCCCACCCCCGGCACGTTGAACACGCGCTCCACCACCAGCGCGCCGCCCAGCACGGCGCCCAGGCGCAGCCCGAAATAGGTCAGCAAGGGCAGCGCCAGATTGGGCAGCATGTGGCCCCAGGCGATGCGCGATTCGGGCAGGCCCTTGGCCCGCGCCACGGTTAGCCAGGGAGCGCGCGTGATGCCCGCCGTCACGTCGCGAGCGATCAGCACGAAGCCCGCGCCACCCGCCAGCACCAACGTGAGGGCCGGCAGCGCCAGGTGCCAGGCGATGTCGAGCGTGGCCCGCCCGCCCGCTGCCGGGCCGGTTCCGTAGTCGGCGAAGGGCGTCTGCCCACCCAGCAGCGGGAACCAGCGCAGGGTGATGGCGAACACGAGCAGCAGGCCGATGGCGATCAGGAACTCGGGCAGGGCCGAGAGCGCCGCCGTCAGCGCGACCAGGACGCGGTCGCGCCGGCTGCCCGGCACCCACCCGGCCAGCAAGCCCAGGGCCGTGCCCAGCGCCGCCGCGAGCAGCAGCGCGGTCAGCAACAGCGCCAGGGTCCAGGGCAACCGGGCCAGCAGCAACTCGCCGACCGGGGCCGAGCGGGCGATGGACCAGCCCAGGTCGCCGCGCGCCAGGTCGCCCAGATAGGCGACGAACTGGCCGGGCAACGGCGCGTCGAGGTGGTAGTAGGCGCGCAGTTGCGCCCGCGCGGCGGCGGAGAGGGGCACCGCGGACTCCAGGCCCTCGGCGGCGCCCACGTTGAGCGGGTCGCCCGGCAGCAGGCGCGGGATGAGGAAATTGAGCAGGATCACGCAGCCGACGAGCAGCGCGTAGCGCAGGGTGAGGCGGGCAACGGCGCGCGACATAGCCGGTCGTCAGGGGCCGAACAGGGCGAGTCTGTTGGGGAAGGGGATCCCGTTCATCAGCCCGCCCGCTGTCGCCCTGGGCGCGAACACGCCCGGATCATACACCTGGTCGAACCGGCGGCGGGCGCGCACAATTGCCGGCAACTCGCCGGCCAGGACCTGCCGCATCTGGAAAACGCCGGCCCGCCGCTGCGCTTCGTGCGCGCTCAACCCGGTGTACTGCAAAACCTGCCGGCGAGTCCGATGGCTTGACATAAACGCTTCTCTCCATGCCAACCGCCGCCCATCTCTTGTCACTCTGATCCTTCGTGTGGGCACACACCGCGCGGCTTGTGCGCCCGGCCCCGGACTCGTCGCGCCGCCGTCGGGCGCCAATCCACACCTCATTATACCCCTTAATGTGAATATGGCGCGAACGCACTGCCGGGAGGCAGCGGCCGCCGGCCATCGCAAATACATCACGATACGCGCCCCAGGTATCTCTAATCTGTGCCGGCCACCGGGCAAAGTTCTATCAAATACGTCTCATCTCACCTTACCGGCCAATTACCTATTGACTCGCCGGGCCGGGGTCAAGATAATTGCCTTGCGCGGACGAGACCGGCAGGTAGACCGGCCCGCGCCCGGTATTCGTTACAGACGCCGAAACAGGACCGCCCATGGCAGGGCGGCAGTGCAGGTCCGGCCGCTCTGCGGGGCAGAGCGGGTTTCCTTCCCCGGCGGCACCCATGGCGTCTATCACCGCTTTAGCGCCTCAAATCGCACCCACGTCCTACGTTCCCGACGGCGCTCAGGAGGTTCGCACATGCGCACGATGCGATGGTTCACGCTCGGTTTGCTGATTCCGCTCTTCGCTACTTTGATCACCGCCACGGCGAGTGTCCAGGCCGCGCCCGCGCCGGGTCCCGCCGCTCCGACCAGCAATGCCCCCTTCTTCGTCCACTACTATCTCTGGTGGACCAACCTGCACTGGCATGACAAGCTGGGGCCGAACTATCCGTTCGGCGCCGTGCCGCCGCCCCTGCCGGCCACCATGGGTGGCGACGGGTGCAGCGCCACTTCGCTCTATCCGGGCAACCAGTTGCTCGATATTCCCCAGGCAGGGATCTACACCCAGGACGACCCGGCCACCTTCGACTTGAACATTCAGCAGGCGGCCGCGGCGGGCATCCAGGGCTTCGTCGTCTCCTGGGCCGGGCTCGGCACGCCCGATCAAACGCCGGACAGCTACGGCTTTAACCGCCGGCTCGAAAGCCTGGCGAGCCGCGTGGCCGCCTATAATGCCGCCCACGCCAACAAGTTCTATTTGATCATCGGCTATGACGGCGCCTCGGATGGCGGCACGCCCCGCTCGGCCACGTGGATCCAGAACGACTGGAACTATCTCCTGAGCCGCCACGAGAACGACCCGGTGTTCCAGGTGCCCTATTACGGCAACAAGCCGGTGCTGGTCCTGGAGAACTCCTGGCGCTTCTCGGCGGCGGCAGTGGGTGCCGCGGTGGGGCCGTTCACCAGCCGCGCGGTGGTCATCGGCGACGAGCACGGCCTCAGCGACTGGAACCGCGGCGTCTCGCCCTATTTCGCCGGGGCGAGCTGGTACTGGTCGGCCCAGGACCCCTATGGCAACCCCCAGTCGTTCTCGCAGATCGCCGCGTTCGCGGCCCAACTGCGCGCTGAGGGCAAGCTCTGGTTCGCGCCCATGACCGGGGGCTTCAATACCGCCGCTCTCGGCGGGGGTAGCACCTGCATCCCGCGCAACAACGGCCAGACGATCCAGATGATCTACGACGGAAACAAGGGCTCGAACCCGAACGGCTGGTTCTTCATCTCCTGGAACGAGTATTTCGAGAACACCTACATCGAGCCGAGCGTGCGCTACGGCAGCCGCTCGCTCGACGTGCTGCACAGCATCATCGCGGGCAACCCCCCGCCCCCGCCGCCGCCGCCGCCCACGCCGGGTCCGCCGCCCGATCCCTGCCGCGACGGCTTCAGCGACGTGACGCCCGCCGATTACTTCTACACGCCCGTGCACTACCTGACCTGCAACGGCGCCATTTCCGGCTACAGCGACGGCACGTTCCGCCCCGGCGCGAACACGACGCGCGGCCAGCTCGCCAAGATCATCGTGCTGGCGAAAAGTTGGTCTCTGGTGCGGCCCGCCAACCCCCACTTCAGCGACGTGCCGGCCACCAACCCCTTCTATGCCTACGTGGAGACGGCGTATGCTCACGGCATCATCTCCGGTTACGGCGACGGCAGCTTCCGCCCCAACGCCAACGTGACCCGCGCGCAATTGTCCAAGATCATCGTCCTGGCCCAGGGCTGGGCGACCACGACCAGCGGCGGCCCGCACTTCAGCGACATCCCCACCACCCATCCGTTCTACGCGGTGATCGAAACGGCCTATGCCCACGGCGTCATCTCGGGCTACAGCAACCAGACGTTCCGGCCCGGTAACAACGCCACCCGCGGGCAGATCGCCAAAATGATCTATAACGCGGTCGCCACGCCTTAGCCGGCCCCCGGCCCCTATGCGCCCGCACGCGCGTAGGGGCCGATTCCCCTCGGCCCGCCCCATCCGGTTGCAAAACGGGGCGTGGTTCGTTAGAAGATACCGGGATCGCCGCCGGGCTCCGTGTGGTTCGTTAGAAGATACCGGGATCGCCGCCGGGTTCCGTAAGGAGCGCCGGCGGCGCGGCGGATAACAGACCTATTGACTCCTCGCTATATAATGACAGTAAGCACACTCCCACATTGGTGTGCCCTTCGGTATATTGTCCGGCATCATTTCACTCACCTGGGTCATCTGGCTGCTCGCACACGCGCGGCGCCGGCACATCGCATCGCCACTGGCGGAGAACATGGGCGCTATCCACCAGAGTTGGCCGGCGAGGCTCCTGCCGGTGCACCGCGCACCTTCGTGGTGAAAGGCTGACCTATGAAACGCATGCTCCTGGGACTCCTGTTGCTGGTTCTAGTAGCGCCCGCGCTGGCCGGCCCCCCGGCCCGCGCCGATGGGATCGGCTTCTTCATGTCCAATCAGTACGCATACATCAACCCGGCGAACACCAAGGGCGATTGCGCCCATATTCAACCCGACGGCGTGCAGGAGAACTCGCTCTTAGTCCTGGCCGTCGGCACCAAGGGGCCGAACGCCACGCTGCCCCTGCCGACGGACACCGCGGGCGATGTCTGGCAGCAGGCCGTCTATGTGACCGACGGCGGCCCCGAAACCGGCCGTACGCTGGCCGTGTTCTGGACCAGCTTCTCGCCCACGGCCCCGGTGGGCGCGCCCATTATCCACATGGACTGTAACCCGGAGGGCTACCCCGAGCAGATCATGCTTGATATCTTCGAATCCGCCACCCCCGCCGTCCTCGACGCGGTGGGGCGCGCCTCGGGCGCCGCGGACTATACGCAAAGCATCCAGGCGGAAACTCCCACCAGCGCCGACGGCGACCTGGTGCTGGCGTACCAGAGCCAGCGCGAAGCCTTCTTGACGCAGAGCCACGATGACTTTGTCGCCTTCGACCCCGACGCCGGCTACCAGGTGGGCGCGGGCAGTATCGGCGGCGTGTCGAACGCGGGCGTGAAGACGCTGACCTTCCCCGCCGGGAGCCGGCCCGCGACGAGTACGGCCACCGTCCACCCGCGCTCGTTCAATCCGCGGCGCGCGTGGTGGGTGGGCGCCCTGGTCGCCTTCCGCCATGGCGCATCCGCTCCCCAATCCGGCAAATGAGGCAGACATAAGCGGAGGGCCGCCCACCCAGGGCGGCCCTCCTTTTTTGATGAATAGTCAGCGCGGCGCATTCCCCACGCGCCGGCATCTACGGCCCGACGCGTTGTGTGTCGAACCCGACATCGTCGAAGACCACATTGTAGACACGACCGGCGGTATTGACTTCCCCGATCTGCACCTTGCCGGTGGGCGTGGTGCCCAGGTCCAGCGTGAGCGACAACGCACCGACCGGGGTGCCGTCGAGCCACACGTCGGTCTGGCTCGCCGTGCCGTTGATCTTCGCGTGGAACTCCAGCGAGTGCCACCCGCTCCCGGCGTTCACCGACGCCGTGCTGACGAACGAAGAACCGGGGCTGACATCGTTCTGGAAGCCCAGTCTCCCCGCCGTGTTGATGTAGAGATAGGCCAGCGAGCCGTCGGCGGCGGTGCGGAAGCGCAGCAGATTGACCTGGCTGCTGTAGCTGACCAGGTTGAAGTAGATGCGCGCATAACCGTCGGTGTAGGTGCTGGGTAGCGTCTTCTTGGCATAGGTGCCGCCGTTGGTGGTGTTGCCCTGGGCGGCGTAGAACCCATTGTGGACCACCGCACTCTGCACGGTCAGCCCGCTCTTGGTCGTCCATGCGTTCAGGGTGCCCGACTCGAACCCGTCGCTGAAGATCAGCGGGCGCGGCGTGGGGGTGGCGGTGCTCGTCGCCGTGGGCGTCACCGTGGGCGTGACGGTGGGGCTAGCCGTGGCCGTCGCGGTGGCGGTGGCGGTGCTCGTTGCGGTACTTGTGGCGGTGGCGGTGGCCGTGCTCGTGGCCGTCGCGGTATTCGTGGCCGTCGCCGTTCCAGTCGCGGTCGCCGTGGGCGTCACAGTGCTCGTGGCGGTGGGCGTCACGGTGCTCGTGGCCGTCGCCGTGGGCGTCCAGGTCAAGGTCGCGGTGGGCGTCGCGGTGGGCGTCGCCGTGGGCAGGGGCGTGGCGGTCGCGCTGGGGGTCGGCGTATGCGTCGGCAGGGGCGTGGCGGTCGCGCTGGCCGTGGCGGTCGGCGTGGGGCTCGGCGTGGCCGTGCCGGTCAGGGTCGGTGTGGGGCTGGGCGTGGCCGTGTCAGTAGCCGTCGGCGTGGGGCTAGGCGTGGCCGTGTTGGTAGCCGCCGGCGTGGCCGTGATCACCGGTGTGTCAGTGGCGGTGGGCGGGGCCGTGCTTTCCGGCGTGGCGGTGGCGGTCGGCGTGGCCGTGCTTTCAGGTGTGGCGGTAGCGGTCGGCGTCCTCGCCGGCGTGTCGGTCGGCAGCGGGGTCGCGGTCTCGCTGGGCGTGGCCGTGATCGTCGGCGTATCCGTCGGCGTGCTGGACGGCAGCGGAGTGGCGGTCTCGCTGGGCGTGGCCGTGATCGTCGGCGTATCCGTCGGGGTCGCCGTGGCGGTCGCGGTGGCGCTCACGGTCGGCGTATCCGTCGGTAGCGGCGTCGCGGTGATGGTCGGGGTCAGCGTGCTGGTGGGCGTGTCCGTCGGCGTGGCGGTGGCGGTGGCGGTCGCCGTGGTCGTCGGCGTATCGCTGGGCACCGGGGTCGCCGTCGCGGTGGGCGACGGCGAGTCCGTCGGTGTATTGCTGGGCGTGGCAGTAGCCGTTGCGGTCGGCGTCACCGTCGGAGTATCGCTAGGTAGCGGCGGCGGGGTCGCGGTGTTCGTAGGAGTGCCCGTTGGTGTATTAATGGGTGTGGCGGTGATCGTCGCCGTGCGCGTGGGAGTGGCCGTCTTTCTGCCCGGTGGTTGGTGCGGCGTCGGCGTGACAGTGGGCGTGGGGGTAATCGTCGGTGTATTGGTTGGCCCAGGCGTCAAGGTTATAGTGGGCGATGGAGTAGTGGTCGGGGTGGCGGTGATGGTGGCCGTGTTGGTCGGCGTGGCGGTATTGGTTGCTGTCGCCGTGGCCGTGTTGCTGGCGGCGGGCGTGTTGCGGGGTGTCGCGGTGACCGTGGGCGGGACGGTGGCCGTGGGGGTCGCGGTGGCCGCCGGGGTGGGCGTGCTCCCGCCGCCGCCGCCGAAGTTGTAGGTTTGCACGTCGAAGGTGCGGCCCTGCGAGTCGGTGGGCACGACCGTGACCTGGGTGCCGTTCACTGTGACCAGCAGGAAATGGAACACCTGGTCGCGGGCGGTAGGCCGCGTGGCGCTGCCGCAGGCACTGCCGCCGCCCGCGCCGCCGTTGGCCGAATAGCTCCAGCCGATGCTGTAGGCGTCGATAGCGCTACAGTGGCTGACCGGCTCCAACTTGCCCCCGCCGCCCCCCGTCAGATAGCTGATCAGGCCGTTCGCCCCCGACGAGAAGTTGCGCTGGTAGATATGGGCATGCCCGTTGAAGGCGATATCGACGCCGTAGCGACTGAGCAGCCCTTCGAGGCTGTTCGTGCCCTGCAGGAAGGTGTCGGATGTCTCGCTGGCGTTATCCGAGTACAGTGGGTAGTGCCAGAAGGCGAACTTCAGCGGGGTGTTATGCGTCGCCAGGTCGTTCTCCAGCCACTGGTACTCCGGATTGCTGGTGGTCCAGTGGGCCGCGTAGTCGTTCGCGTAGGGGCTGGCCGTGCCCGTGTTGCTGTCGGCCCAGGCGGCGGTGAGCACGTAGAAGCGGGCGGGGCCGGCGTCGAAGGCATACCACGCGCTGGGGTAGTTGGCCGAGTTGCTGCCGTTGACACAGCAGTAGGTGTCCTTGACATAACGCCCGCTGGAGGTGCTGACGGCGCGGTCCTGCGGCCAGTTGAGCATGTGCGGGTGGTTGGTGTCCGAGCGTGAGAGCCCATGGTTGCCGGTGGCCGGGAAGAGCGGGATGCTGGCCCCGGCCACCGTCCAGAAGGCGGGACCGAAGACGGCGCTGATGCTGGCCCCCGTCTGGGTCAGGTCGCCGTAGTTGGTCTGGCTGCCGGAGGAGTAGGCGTTATCGCCGGTGGTCAGCGCGAAGCGCGCCCCGCTGGCCGCGATCTGGGCCATCAGGTTGGCCTGCTCGGGATTCTGGCCGACGCTGTCGACGTTGCCCCAGTCGCCGAACACGGCAAACGAGTACGACTGGTTGGACCCGGTGGGGATCTGTGTCCAGAAGCGGGGCGCGGCATCCGACCCCAGCAGGTCGGTGCTACCCTGGAACACCCGGTAGCAATACTCGGTATTGGCACTCAACGTAAGATTGGCTTTCCACTGGTATTCGGTGACGCTGTTCACGGTGATGCTGGTTTTGGTGGCCGTGGCGCTGTGCGCGGTGCAGGACTCGCTGCCCACCGCGCCCCAGGTGACGCTGCCGGTGCTGCTGGAATTGTCGGTGGCCCAGTTGATCGTGGCATAGGGGCCGATCACATCCGTCAGGTAGGGATAGCGCTGCAAGTGCGAGCTGTAGCCCGCGGTGGCGACCGCAGCATCGGCGGCGGGCGCGGTGGGCGCGGCTGTGGTAGCCGCGGCGGTGGTGGCCGCGGCACCCGGCGGCACCTGCACCACCACCTCTTCCGAGGGCGCCGACAGGTGGTGGACCGGGTCGAACGCGGCAATGGCATACGTATAGGTCTGCCCCGGCTGGACGTGCGTGTCCACATATGAGTATGTTCCGCTGTCGACCAGCTTGAACCGGTGGCCGTTCTTCAGGATCACATAAGCCGTGACATCCGTGTCGTCGATCGAGTAGTACCAGTCCAGCAGCACGCCCCCGGTCACCAGCACGGCGTCCAGTTCTTCGGGCGGGCTGGGCGGCGTGGTATCCGGGGTGTCGGGTAGGGGCGGCGTTTTGATGACCGCTGGGCGCGACCGGGGCAGACTCTGGCCGTTGGGGCCGACGGCTTCCACCGTGTAAACATACACGTTCCGTGCGCTGACGGTGGTGTCGGTATAGTCCAAGGTCGCGGCGACCACGGTGGCGATCACGTTGTTGTTGCGCCGGATCTTGTAGCCGGTGATCTGCGGCGGCGTGGTCACCGGCGTCCAGGACAGATAGACCTCGTCGGTGCTGACGGCGAACCCGGCCAGGTCGGGCCGGTCGGGCGCCTGGGCCGCCCCGGCCGGCCCGGTCGGCGTCCCACCGGCCAGCAAACCGATGATACTCAGCACGGCCACGATGCCCCGGAACGTGGTCCCAAACTTCATGGATACGCCCCCTTCAGGTGATGCGTGCGCGGATTAGGTGGATGGCGGGCTGGATGCTCAGGGCGCCGGTCTCTCGGGTGAAGCGATGGAGCCGGCAACGGCACCCGGTGTGCCGCGATAGTGAGTGTGACGCGAGTGGGACCCGGTAAGCTAATCAGAGGGTGGTGCGGCCGGGCGGCATCGTGCGCAAGGACAATTCATGGGCCGCAATGGCGATATCAAGCAATGGTATTATACCATCGCGCTCGCGCCGGCACAAGTTACGGACGTAGAATTAGCCCAGGTTATTGATAAATTGTAAACTTACGAGCGATATGAGTAGGAAAGTTCTCGTTCCGGGTTCGGTATGCCCAAACCCGGATTCTCCACCGCATGGGGTGCGGGCCGTGGCTGACCTGGGAAGCAAACCGATCCATGGTATAATAGGCGGAATCTATTCGTGCGTCACGTTAGGGCTAAAATCGCGTTTCCTTGCCGGGCGGCCCCGATTCGCGTATTTTTGTGGTCGGGCCTGCTACCGCGAAGCGTTATCCTTGGAAAGGATCTGCATGAAAACTATGGGACAATTGGGACGATTGGGCACCCTTCTCTTCATACTCTTCCTGTGCATCGAGGCGGCGGGGCCATCTGCCGGGGCGCAAGCCACGGCCGGCGTTTCAGGCCCGGCGCCTGCCCCTAACGGGGCATCTAAAGAGGCACCCGCGCCGGCGCCCACCGATGTCCCGGCCAAAGCGCCGGTAGCGCCGGGCGAGACCGGGCCGCAAGCCTACAGTGGGGCGCTGCGCCGCTACCCTTACCTGACGGACGTGACGGGCCCATACGCCACGATCAACTGGGCCACCGTCGATACCTCCCTCACCGGTTATGTGCGCTGGGGCGAGGCCGGCGTCGAGTCCTGTACCGCCCATACCACCCCCGCCGGCGCCACCGTCATCCTCGTCAATCGCGTCCGCGAATATCAGTGGAAGGCCAACCTTAATCTGCAACCAAACACCCAGTACTGCTACCGTGTCTACCTCGACACGACCGACCTCCTGGGGTCGGATCCGTCGCCGATCTTCTGGACGCAATTACCGCCCAACTCCGATCAGGCGTTCTCGTTCGCCGTCTTCGGCGACTGGGGCATGGTCGACGCCAATGGGCAGAATCCCGAACAGGCGGCGGTCATCGCCCAGATTGCCCGCAGCGGCGCCCGCTTCGCGGTGACCACCGGCGATAACGGCTATCCCGCCGGCAGCCAGAACAACTACGGCGACCTCGTCCAGGTCGGCCCCAACCTCAGCGGCGTCTTCGGCCCCGCCTTCTGGAAGGTTGCCGGCGCCGCCCTGCCGATCTTCCCGGCTATCGGCAATCACGGCCTCGACCGCGCCGATACCACCCATCCCCACCTCGTCAACTGGCCCCAGGACCGCACCGTCGCCGCCTCCGGCGGCCTCTATGCCCGCCAGACCTACTGCTGCCTCAACGGCACCGCGCCCGGCGACTATCCCAGCGCCTGGTATGCCTTCGATGCCGGCCCCGCCCGCTTCTACGTGCTCGACGCCGCCTGGGACGACGCCAACCTGGGCACCGGCACCGACTACGCCAACGATTACGCCTATCACTGGCAGCCGAGCAGCGCGGAATATCAGTGGCTGGCGCGCGACCTGGCCGCCTATCCGGGCACGCTCAAGTTCGCCTTCCTGCACTACCCGTTCTACTCCGATGATTCGACCGAGCCGAGCGACCCGTATCTGCAGGGCAGCAGCAGCTTAGAGGGACTGCTGGCGCGCAACGGCGTGCGCCTGGCCTTCAACGGGCATGCCCATATCTACCAGCGCAACCAGGCGGTCAACGGCCTGGTCAGCTATGTCACCGGCGGCGGGGGCGGGGACCTGGTGCCGGTGGGTGGCCGGGGCTGCAGCGCGCTGGACGCCTACGCGATCGGCTGGAGCTACAGCAGCGGGCACGGCAGCGCCTGCGGCAGCGCGCCGGTGCCCACCAGCCCTAGCCAGGTGTACCACTACCTGCTGGTGACGGTGAATGGCACGCAAGTGACCGTGGCCCCCACCGATTCGCGGGGCCGCCCCTTCGATGTGCGCTCGTATAACTTCAGTTCGCCTCCTCCGCCGACGCCGACGCCAGGCGGGGGCACCTGCGGGATCAGCTTCCGGGACGTGGGCGCCGGGCAGCCGTTCGCACCCTATATTTCGTGGATGGCCTGCCGGGGCTACATCAGTGGCTACAGTTGCGGCGGGCCGGGCGACCCCTGTCCGGGGCTGTACTTCCACCCGAACGCGACGGTGACGCGGGGGCAACTGCTGAAGATGGTGGTGCTGGCGGCGGGCTGGCCGCTGGTCAACCCCAT
>DASSGZ010000412.1:0-7307 GCA_035693165.1 Chloroflexia bacterium
CCCTGGCTGCCGGTGGCAAACGGCTGCCTGCTGATCGCCCGCCGCGACCTCAGCCTCGACCTCGAACGCATTGCTGCTGCGTAACGCCCGGCGGGTCCAGTTGGGCCGGTTACTGCCCCTGGCGGAACGACCAGGTCTTGGCCTGCTGGTCGTAGGACATCACACCCTGATAGGCCCAGTCCGCGCCTAGTTGCTGGACGCTGATCGTGACCAGCGACGTATCGCCGTTGGCGTCGAACTGCCAGGCGCCGCCCAGGAGGTTCGGCCCCAGGTCGGTGGACTTGGTGGCGGCGGTGGCCTGGCGGATCGCTTCGCGGTCCTTGACCCCGGCCTTGGTGATGGCGTGGACAGCCACGCGGCCCGCTTCATAGCCGAAAGGCGCGAAGTCGGGGTTGCGGTCGTTGGGGTAGCGGCTGATATAGCGCTGGTACCAGTCCTGCCCGGCGCCGGTCAGCTTGTTGGCGGGCAGGCCGACCAGCGTGGCATAGACCGATCCGGGGCTGCCGCTGCCGCCGTTGCTCTTGTAATCGTTGAGGAAGTCAGAGCCGACGATGCCGTCCGCGCCCATGAACGTGCCCTGGAAGCCGGCGCGGCGCAGGTCGCGCAGCACGCGGGCAGGGTGGTTCGCCGTGACGCCGCCGAAGTAGACCAGGTCGGGTGCGGCGGCGACGATCTTGCTCGCCAGCGCGCTATAGTCGTCGGTATGCACGTCGATGCTCTCCGGCCCGCCGACCACCTGCAGGCCGAGGTCCTTCGCCGCCTGGGCAAAGATGACGGCGATGCCGTGGCCGTAGAGTTCGGTGTCGTCGATCACGTAGACCGACTTGGCGCCGATCTGCTGCGCATAGGCGGCCCCGGCATTGCCCTGCAGGTCGTCGGCGGGCACCACGCGGAAATAGTTCTGCACGCCCAGCGGGTAATAGATCCAGGGTTCGCCCGCCGTCCCGGTACCCGGTTTGGTCAGGCCGGGGTAAGTGTTGCCGGGGCTGATCATGGTCAGGCGGACGCGGTTGAGCACCGGGATGCTGATCTTGGCCGCGCCGCTGTTGTAGGTGCCGATATAGACCATGGCGTCGGGGTCGGCGGCGGCGCGGCGCGCGTTTGCCAGTTCCACGTCGGCGTCCCAGTGATAGCTGCCGTCGCTCTGCTGCTTGTCGTCGGTCAGCGGCACATACTCGATGCGGAAGTTGCCGGCCTTGCCGCCGGCCTCGTCCACGGCCATCTGCACGCCGTGGGCGATGCTGTCGAAGCTCTCCATGGGCACGCTCGAATAGATGCGCACGACATTGGAGTCGGTGGGCAGAGCGAAGCCCAGGCGCGGGCTGAGCAATATCAGCAGCAGCACGCCGATCAGTCCGGCGGCCAGCAACGGGCCGACGATCTCCGGCGCGTTGGCGGTAAACGAACGACGTCTTATCACGATGGACCTTCCTCCCGGAACCGAGACCGGCATGCAAACCAGCGGGCGGTGTAACCTTTCGCTACTGCGAATACGTAGATTCCCATGACGACGTTACGCAGGACAGCCGGCCCGGTCGGGACTATACACTAACGCCGAATCTGAGTATACTAAGACCAGTGCCGGTGGTTACGCCCCAGTATAGCCGCCGGACGCCCCCGGTGCAAGCGCGAGCCGGGACCGACAGACCACGATACAGATCACGCGCGCGAAAGAGGGAGTTCAGGGATTGGCTACAACGCAACCGGGCACGGCGGTGCCCCAGGTTTGCCCCACCTGCCACGAAACCGTTATCGCCTCGGATGGCTTTTGCCCCTCATGCGGCTCGCCTATGAACCTGAGCGCCCCCCCGGCGACGCCGGGGCGCGCGCCCGCGGCTAGCGGCGCCTCGCCGGCGAGCGCCTCACCGGCGGTCTGCCCGGTGTGCGGCGCGGCCCTGCGCCCCGGCGCCGAGTTCTGCCCCAATTGCGGCGCCTCGGTCGCCGATGCGGTGCGCAGCAGCCAGCTTGCCGCCGCGCCGGTGGGGTCGCCGGTGCTGCCGAGCACCCCGTCGGGCGTGCCGGCGCCGGCCACCTGCCCCAAGTGCGGCGCGCCGCAGCGACCGGGCGCCAAGTTCTGCAAGGAGTGCGGCTACCGCTTCAACGAGATCGCCACGGCGATGCCGAGCACCGGCGGGGGCCTGAACCAGCTCAAGGTGGGCCAGGTACTGGCCGGGCGCTACAAGATCGTCAAGGTGGTCGGCGGCGGCGGCATGGGCGCTGTGTTCCAGGCCGTCGATACGCACCTGCAGACGCGCGAAGAGCCGGAGGGCCGCCTCTGCGCCGTCAAAGCTATCCTGAACACCGACGACCCCGAACTGCTGGCTGCCGCCGTCGAAGAGCGCGAGATGCTGATCCGCCTGGATCACCCCAACATCGTGCGCATCTACGATATTGTGAACGAGAGCGGCGTGCCCTATATCGTCATGGCCTTCGTCAAGGGCACCAGTTGGAAGCAGATGTACGACAACAACGGCGGTCCGCTGCCCGAAAGCGAGGCTTTGCGCCTGCTGCTCGGCATCCGCGGCGCCTTCGAGTACCTGCACCACCGCACCCCACCGGTCGTCTACCGTGACTTCAAACCGGGCAACGTGATCCAGGTGGACGAGCCGGGCGGGGCCACGCGCCAGGTGTTGATCGACCTGGGCACGGCCATCGAGTATATTCCCGGCCAGAAGAGCGAAGCCTGGGGCACCGAGGGCTACGCGCCGCCGGAGATCGGCGGCATCTGCGAGCAGCCGCCCACCATGGACCTGTTCACCATCGTCAGCACGCTGGCCGCGCTGCTGGGGCTGGACGTGGCCGAGCAGCGCATCCTGGCGCCGCCGCACGAATCCTGGCCCGTCTCGCAGGAGATCTACGACTTCGTGGTGCGCGGGCGCGACCCCGACCCCAGCGTGCGCTTCCAGACCGTGGACGAACTGTTCGACCAGTTGGAGGGCATCAACCGTTTCATCAAGGGCCAGGAACTGGCGCGCGTGGCCGGTCCCGCGCAGTTGCCGGGCCGCGGCACCAGCGGGCTGGCCCAGGCCATCGCCCCGGTGCAGAGCACCCTGTTCACCGGCAAGCTGCTGACGGGCACGACCGGCAAGATCAGCGCGCTGCCCGCGCTCAACACGTCGGACCCGGCGGCGCCCGCCTTGCAGCCCGCCCGCGACCTGATGGCGGCGGGCCGCTATTCCGAGGCGCTGACCCAGATCGACGCCGCGCTCAAGACCAACCCGGCCAGCATCGACGGCCACCTGCTCAAGGCGGCCAGCCTGAGCAACCTGGGCCGCGCCGACGAGGCGCGCGACGAACTCGACCGCGCGCAACGCCTGAGCACCCCGGCCACGCGCTGGCGCACCATCCTGGTGCAGGCCCAGGCCGCCGTCGCCGTGCGCGACTTTGCCCACGCCGAGCAGCTCTACCAGGAGTTGACGAAGCTGGTGCCGGGCGAGGTGCTGCCCAAGCAGGCCCTGGCCGATATTTACCGCGACACCGGCAACTACACCCAGGCCGCGGACCTCTACCGGCGCGTCGTCTCCGCCGACCCGGCCAACGCCGACGCTATCCTGGGCTGGGCCGACAGCCTGGTGGCGCTGAACCGGACCGACCAGGCGATCGGCGTGCTGGACGCCGTCAACGAGAACGCGCTGCGCTTTGTCGACGCCCAACTGCGCCTGATCGAACTGTACCTGATGCGCATCGACGCCTACCTGACGCAGCAGGACGGCGCCCTGGCGCGCGGCAAGCCCGCGCCGCCCGGCGTGCCCGCGCTGTTGCACGACCTGGGCCTGGCCGCCCGCGCCCTGGCCGGGCTCAACGATCGCACCGAGTCGCGCCACTACTATCGCCTGCTGGCCGACTGGTGGTATGCGGCCTACCGGCTGGCCCGCGTGGGCCGGCTGCCGGCCAACATCGAATGGCCCGACGGCCAGATGTACCATGCCGACCGGCCCGCCGAAATCGGGCAGGCGTGCCGCGAGGCGTACCGGCGCTATCTGCGCCGCGCGCCCGACGCGCCCGACCGCGAGGATATCCTGGCGCGCATCTATTTCGACGTTACCGAGTGGCAGTAGCCGAGTTGGCATAGCAGGGGCGCGGCGCGGCGGTTGCCGGCCGGGCCGTAAGGAGGCTTGTCGTTCATGGTTACCTTTCGGGTCATCCCCCATCCCGCCGAGGAACAGGTGTTGCAGGGCCAGGGCCTGGCCCGCGTGCTCTACACGGTCGGCGCCGAAGGCGCGGCGGGTGAGAGCGTGCCGGTGTTCCTGGGCGTCGTCATGGACCAGTCCGGCAGCATGAGCGGCAGCAAGTTGGAAGCGGCGAAGGAAGCCCTGCTCCATCTGCTGCACCAGGTGCCGCCGACCGAGGACGTGGTGGTGCATATCACGCTGTTCAGCACCTCGGCGCACGAACTGGCCCCGCCGATCACCGGGCGCGCGCTGGCCGGGCAGATGCCCGAACTCCAGCGCCGCATCCGCCGCATCGACGCGGGCGGCTCGACCTCACTGGGCAGCGGCCTGCGCGTGGCAATGGGCGCGGCGAACTATTATCCTAACCATGTCCGCCGCGTGCTGATGATGACCGACGGCAAGCAGGAGGGCGCCGAGCCGATCAGCGATGCCTACCAGACCGCTGAGAACCTGGGCCGCGCAGGCATCCGCGTCGATGCCTGGGGCGTGGGCAACGCCTGGGAGGCCGACGAACTGCGCACCATCGCCCATAGCACCGGCGGCGAGGCCGAAGCCGTGCCCAACGCCCGCGACCTGGGCGACGCCGTGGCTGAACTGTTCGCCGATGTGCAGAGCACCAAGGCCAGCGACGTGCGCCTGGTGCTGACCACGCCCAAGGGCACGATGATCCGCAGCGTGCGCCAGGTCTACCCCTCGGTGCAAGAGCGGGCCGCCAGCCGCCTGGACGAACAGCGCTGGGTGATCCCCATCGGCTCGCTCACCCAGGAAGAGCCGAAATTCGTGGTGGAACTGGAGACCACCCCGCGCAACGTGGGCATCTCCTTCCGCATGCTGGTGCCCACCGTGACCTATTCGCAGGGCGGGCGCGACCAGACCGACGAACTGGGCCGCGACTCCTGGTTCTTCGTGCGCTGGGTGGCGACGCCCGCCGAGGTGCGCATGGACCCCGAGCTGTCGCGCTTCACCGGCGAGGAGGAGATCACCAGCCTGTCGCAAGAGGGCTTCGCGCTGCTCGAAATGGGCGCCGTGGAGGAAGCCACGGCCAAACTCAACGCGGCGCTGCGCAAAGCCGAGCAGATCAACAGCCCGCAAGTGGCGACGCTGGGCGCCGTGGTCAATCCGCAGACCGGGCGGCTTGTCTCGACCGACGCGAACGCCGCCGTGAACAAGACCGGCAAGCTGCACACCGGCAAGACCGGCAAACTGCTGGCCGGCACCGGCAAACTGCCGGGTAAGGGCAGCTAGGGAGGACCGTTACCATCGCTACGATAGCCCCGCCCCAACCGGCCCCCGCCCCCGCCGCGCCGCCGCAGACCGCGCCGGTCCCGGTGCCGGCGCCGATTGTGGGCAACCCCCGCATCGCCCGGCTACGCGACCGCATGCTCACGCTGATCTCGGCGGTGGTGGCCTTTGGCGTGCTCGCCGGGCTCATCGCCGGGCTGGCGAGTTCCACCACCTACGATGCCTACCACACGCTCGTCGACGAGGGCGCGGTCAGCGTGGACGCCGCGCTGCGCGCCCGCGCCGCCGTCCTCGACCACATGGGCGCCGCCGCTACCTACCTGGCGACCACCGGCCCAGCCCACGACGCGGCCTATGCCCAGGCCATCAATAGCTGGGACACCTACCGCGAGCAGTCGCGCCTGTCCTGGCGCAATATCAGCGACCCGGTGCAGGGCGAGGGCAGCGTGTACCAGGCGGCAGATCGCGCCGCCAGCGACTATATCCAGCAGATCGGCGCCATGTTCGCCTACGACCGGGCCGGGCAAAAGGACCAGGCGGGCGCCGCCTTCCTGGCCGCCCGCGAGACGCTGAACAGCCGCCTCGTGCCGGCGCTCGGCGGCCTCGAAGCCGTCAAGGTCGAGGATATGGAGGCGACCTACGCGGGCGCCGCCGGGCAGATCACCAACTGGCGCTACGCCGTGATCGCCATGACCGTGCTGCTCAGCTTGATCCTGCTGGGCGGGCTGTGGGCCGTGCGCCACATGCACTATCGCTGGTCCTGGCCGCTGGGCATTGCCCTGCTGCTGACCATCGCGGTCGGCGCCTGGACGCAGGAGCAACTGGCCCGCGCGGCCACCGAGGCGCGCGTCATGGTCCGCGATGCCCATGATACGGTCGCCGGGGTGCAAGACCTGGCCGCCCTGCTCAGCCAGGAGCGCGCCCTGCAAAGCATCGCCATCTTCGACCCGACCCACGCGGCCACGCACCTGGCGAGCTTCGAGCAGTACAACTTCCTGGTCGAGCAAAAGCTGTGCGGCCCCACCGACTGCACCGCCACCACCTTCCTGAGCGGCCCGGACACCATCGACCCGCAGGTCGAGCAGGCGGCCCTGGACGCCCAGGCCAAGTTCGGCCTGCCGCGCACGCCGTTGATCGCCAACGTCCACTTCCCCGGCCAGGCCGCCGAGTTTGAGGCGCTGCGCCAGGCGTACCGCACCTGGCTCGACCAGCACCGCAACAATCTGGCTCAGGCCCTGGCGGCGGGCGATGTGGATGCGGCGCGCACGCTGAGCACCGGCAGCGCGGCGACCAACTTCGCCGCCGTGGTCAAGGCCGCCGACGCCGTGCGCGACACCGCCCGCACCCGCTTCGACGACATCTGGCAGACAGTCTACTTCACCAGCACGCTGGACCAGGGCCTGGCGCTGGCCTTCCCCGCCGCGGGCCTGCTGGCGGCCTGGGGCCTCTGGCGCCGCCGCACGGAGTTGTTTGTCTAGCGCCCAGGCGGAGAAATGCAGTGACGCCGGGCAGGTTTTCCTCGTCCGGCGTCGCTGCTCTGTGTTCGGGCTGTGGGCCTGACCCGCCAGTCGATCGCGCTGATCTTGACATGCTGTAAGCCCGATCCTATAATTGCCCCAGGAACCTCTTCGGGCGCCCGTAGCTCAGCCGGATAGAGCAACCGCCTTCTAAGCGGTAGGTCGTGGGTTCGAATCCCGCCGGGCGTGCCACCCTTGTATTACCCTTGCCTATGCGCTATCCGCCCATAGCGACAACTGTGGCCGGGGCGGAAGCGACCGGCGGATACGGGACCCTCGCTTGCTGTGATTGCCCCAGCGGATCCGCTGGCCCCCGCTCCGTGGCGCCCTGCTACTACACGATAACACACGGAGTCTCTTCAGATGTTTGCGCGCG
>DASSGZ010000413.1:0-7190 GCA_035693165.1 Chloroflexia bacterium
TGCGGCGGGCGCGGGGCGGGAGCGGCCCCGGCGGGCGGCGTCTGCACGGCGAACCACGGCACCAGCAGCACGGCCAACAGCAAGATCGGGAGTAGACGGCGAAACATGGCGGCTCCTTGGCATGAACGGCGGTTGGCGGCACGATATGCGTCGCACCTTGCTCCCACTATACCCAATCCTTACCATTTGGGCCAGCCCCATGGCCCGATAGCCACGATCGGGTGGACGCAAGTGCGACGCACTATCGTAGACTAAAGTCCCTGGGGAATGGGACTGGTAGGACATTGTATCGGAACGAACCATTCCCCTATACTGCTTGTGGATCGACGTGATCCAGGTCTGATAACAGGTGGTTATCAGGCCAGGAGCCGCCTATGGCCGGCCCCGATACCCCGCTCAAGGACGGAACCACGCCAGGCTGTAGCGACGGGTTGCCGCTACCTGTTGCACCGTGCACCAATGTTGCCGGGTCTCGCCTTGCTTCCCCAGGCCGGGGGCACTTGCCCGCGACCGGCGCCAGGGCCGATACGACGCAGGCGGGGATACTCCAATTTATGTGGGAGAAGAGGCGTTGAAGGTAGCACAAGGGTGGAAGGGATTACGCATCGGCGGCGCGCTCACCTGGCAGGCCGCCCTTTTATTCCTGTTCAGCATCTTGCCCGTGCTGGTGGTTGTCGGCTGGTTCAATTACGAGCATGTCTCGACAACCGTGCAGGATCGCATCGGCCGCGACTATACCAGCCGCGCGAGCAGCATGGAATCGGAGCTGTCCAATGTGCTGCTGCGCGAATTGGAGCGGGCCACCACGCTGACCAGGGCGCCGGCCATGCGTGCCTTGCCGCCTCCGGCGCGCACCGCGAGCGACGCAACTCTCCAGCAAGCCTATGAGCAAGCCGCGCCCGCCGATGCGGTCCGGCTGGCCTATATTGACAACGCCGCGGGCCGGTTGCTCAAAGACTTTCGTGAGCAATTCCCGAACCGGGCCGTCGTACTGCTGACCGACCCGCAAGGGCGGCTGGAAGGCGTCACCACCCCGGCCTGGCCATACTGGAATGTCGCGCGCCAGTCCTGGTGGCCCGACATGGCCCGGCTGGGCCGCGATGCCTACTCGATTTCTTCGCCTATCGATATGGCCGGTTTCGGCAGCCTGTTGTTCCTGACGGCGCCTGTGCTTGATGCGGATGACAAGCCGGCCGGTTTGCTGGTGGTTGGGCTGCGGTTCCCCGACACGGTGGGGCCGATTCTCGGCCAGGATCTGAATGAGAGTCCGGGCAGCACGGCCATGCTGGTCAATGGGGACGGCGGGGTGCTCTTTGCGACGCCGGCCTGGTCCACGACTCAGCTACCGGCAAACTGGGCGCCCGTCCTCCAGCCCGTCGAGTGGAATACACGCACCGTGGACAACAACCTCGTCGCCTACGCGCCCATGCAGGTGGCCGAGGGCTATGCCCTGGACGACCCAACCAGCATTCGCACGCTCAACCGGCTCAACTGGCGCGTGCTACAGATTATCCCCAGCAGCATCGCCTATGCGGCTGTCGACGAAGAATTGCGGCTCTTGAGCCTGGGCACCGGCGCGACGGCGCTGATCATCGTGCTGCTGGCCGTGATCGGGGTGCGCATCGTGGTCACCAAGCCGCTGCAACGGCTCGATTTGATCATCGCCGATGTCGAGCGCCACGGTCTGGCGAACGAGGTGGCGGTGCGGGGCCGGGAACGCCTGCCGCGTAGCCACAACGAGATCGGCCGCCTGGGACAGCGCTTTGGGCGCATGCTCGATGCGCTGATCCAGTTCAGCGCGGAAAAAGATCAGACCTATGCCCGGCAGCAGTCGATTGTCGCCGGGTTGCGCGATGCGGCGGCCAAGCTCTCCAGCGCCGCCGCCGAGCAGGAACTGATCACGAATACGACGAGCGCCGGACTGAGCCAGATGCTCGACGCTTTCCGCAGCCTCGACGAGGCGGCGCTCAGTATCGCCGCCCACGCGCAGCAGGTGGCGCAACAGGCCATGGAACTCAAGAGCCAGCATGAGGCGGGCGAGTCGGCCATCTTCATGACCCAGACGGCGCTCTCGGAACTCCAACAGACGGCGCAGGCGCTGGAACACGGCGCGCGCAACCTCGCGGAAGACACCAAAGCGGCCGGCACCCTGGTGGGCGAGGCCAATGAGGTCGCCGATAATACCCACCTGCTGAGCCTGAACGCCTCGATTGAGGCCGCCGGGGCCGGGGAATACGGACGGCGGTTCAGCGTCATCGCGGGCGAAGTGCGCAACCTGGCGGAAGTCGCCTCGCGGGCCGCCGGCAGCATCGAAGAAGCGCTGGAGCGCATGCGCGCGCAAACCGACCAGACGGCGACGGCCACACACCAGGCGCGCCTCGCCGCCGACAGCGGGGCGCAGCAAATGAGCGTGCTCAGCAACATGATGCAGATGCTCTTGCAGTCGAGCGATCGGCTCGCCGAAACCGCGCAAACGATCCACCAGCGCAGCACCGACCAGCGCACCCAGAGCAGCGAAATTCATCTCAATTCTAACCAGCTCGCCAGCGCGATGCAGCAGGTGACAATCGCCAGCCGGCACGTCTCCGTCCAGGCGCAGGAACTGCTGGAACTTGCCAATGTGCTCGACCAGGCCCACCCGGCCGGGACACACCACAACGCGGTCCTGGCCAACGCGCCCCAGGTAGCCGTCGCCCACTGAATCCATAGAACGTGTGAGAAAGGCAAGGAAAGAATGTGATTCGTAATCGCACGGGACGGGTAATTGTGGCGCTCGTCTTGTTGCTGGCGCTCATGCTCACGAGCGCCTACGGGAGCGAGCCGGCGGCCGGCCAGCAACCGCTGCTCATTATCGGATTATTTAACTTGACGGGCGAAGCAGGACCCTACGATAGTCAGGTGTCGCAGGCGGTGGCGCTAGCGATCAAAGAGCAAAATGCGTCGGGCGGGGTCCACGGGCGCCAGGTCCAGTACCAGGCGCTCGACAGCGCCGCGACGAAAATCATCGCGGCGACCAGCGAGGCGATCAGCCGGAATCCCGCCGCCATCATCGGCTTCGAGGACACGGAATCGTCGCTGACAGCCGCCCCCCTGGCGCAAAAAGCGGGTATCCCGTTCATCACAGTGGGCGCAACCAGCCTCCAGATGCCGCAGCCGATGGGCGACACGGCCTTCCTGATCGCCTTCGGCGACAACATCCAGGCCGCCGCAGGGGCCGAGTTCCTCTACGATAAGCTGCACGCAAGACGGGTCGCGATCCTGACCAACGCCGACGACGAGTATGCGGACGGTCTCTCCACCTACTTCCAGGCGCGGTGGCGGGAACTCGTGCCCGCCGGCCCGGTGCTCATCGAGACCTACCAGGCGAACGACACCGATTTCAGCGCACAACTGGCCCGGTTGCAGGCGGTCCAACCGGCCCCCGATGCGATCTATCTCGCCGCGTACTCCAACGAGTTGGAAGCCCTCTTGCCCACCATGCGCGCCGCCGGGTTCCAACAGCCGATTCTCGGCGGCGATGCCTTCGACGGGGTCGTCACGTCGCTGGGGGGTGGAGCGCAGGATGTGTCCAACATCTACTACACGTCTGCCGGGATGGTCCCGCCGCCGGACACCGGGCGGCTGCATGATTTCGTCGTCGCCTATGCCAGGGAATACAGCCAGGCACCCGATCTCATTTTCCCGGCGCTCGGCTATGACGCCGCGCGGGTCTTGCTGGACGCGCTGAACCGGGCCGCCGACCTGCAGGGCCCGTCCGTCCGCGCGGCACTGGCGGCCACGCGGGACTTTGCGGGTATCACCGGCACGATCCCCTTCGGCCCTGGCGTGGCCGGGCACGTGCCGCAGAAGCCGGTGCCCATTGTAGAGATCAACGCCGGGCAGTCGCGCCTGGTCAGTAGCGTTACGCCCCAATCGGTGCCCAAGCCGTAAGGCCGGGATACCGTAGCAGCGCACCGAGAATTTGCCACAGGCGTTACAGAGCGGCCCGATCTCCAAACGAGATCGGGCCGCTTTAGTTTGTGGGCAGCTATTCCAATACCGCGCTATAGGGGCCGGTTTGCAACCAGCCCGCCGCCCAACGCCGTCCTATGGCGGGCGACCGGCCCGCTACTCGCTCGTCAGTTGGCGCACGCCCTGCAGCGGGATTCGCAGCCAGTCCGGGCGGTTGTTCAGTTCATAGATCAACTCGTAGATCGCCTTTTCCAGCAGATAGGCGTCGAGCAAGACCTGGAGATTATCGCGGGAGCGCGGCAGGAAGTCGCCCGGCCCGGCCACGCGCAGATACTCGCCCAGGAAGGCGGCGCTGATCCACTGGTGCCAGGCGTCGGCCCACTTTTCGAGCAGGAACACCTGCTCCGGGTCGGGGTCGGCGGGCCGGTTGAACAGGGCGGCGTAGGCGGCGTAGTGGAAGGAGCGCAGCATGCCCGCCACGTCTTTGAGCGGCGATTGCTTCTGGCGACGCTCGTCCAGCGAGCGCAGCGGTTCGCCCTCGAAGTCGATGATGACGAAGTCCCGGCCCGTATAGAGCACCTGGCCCAGGTGGTAGTCGCCGTGGACCCGCGTGCGCAGGGTGTGAATCTCGCGGTCGAGCAGCGGCTGGAAGCGATCCGGCAGCGCAGCCTCCTCCGCCACCACCGCCGCGGCGCTGCTGCGGGTGGTATCGGGCAGCGCGGCCAGGCGCGCGCGCAGCAACTGGAAGGCATCGGCGGCCAGGCGCTGGACAGCATCATACAGCGCGCGCTGATAGGCGGCGTCGAACGGCACAGGCGCGAAAGCCGGATCCTGCGCGTCGGAGGCCAGGGCGAGATGCATCTCCGCGGTGCTGCGGCCCAGCAACCGGGCGGAATCCAGGTAAGATCCAAGCGCCTCGCGGATGGGCAGGGGGATCTCCTGGCCGGCGTTGTCCAGCAGGTGCCGGCCGACCGGCATTTCGGGCGAGACAGGCCGGGCCTGCGCCTGGTCGTAGTAGGCGGCCAGTTGCTCCAGCGTATAACTCCAGGCGTCGCCCTGATTGGGCACGAAGCCCTGCAAGATGGCCAGGGTTTGCGGCTCGCGTTGTGGTTCCACCCGCTCCAGCGCGCCGGCCAGCGGCGGCGTGTGCGGGAAGCCCCGCGCGGTCAGGAAGCGACCGATCTCCAGATCGGGGCTGATGCCCTGCTCCAGCCGCCGGAACAGCTTCAGGATGAATTGCTGCCCGTAGATGATCGAGGTGTTGCTCTGCTCGGCCCCGACAAGGCGGGGTGCAAGCGGCGCCTCGCTCGCAGCCGCGATTTGCGCGAAGACGGAGGTGGCTGTGGCGCGGATCGCCAACGGCTCGTCGCCGAAGCGCCGGCCATCCCGGATCGCCTGGAGCAACGCCTGCGCAAAGCCGGCATCCCACGACGCATCATAGAGCACGCCGTTCGCGCCGCCGGCATCCGTGGTGGGCGCCAGGATGGCCTGCGGCGCCTGCTGTTGCAGCCAGGCCGCCGCCTCGCCGGACGCAACTGCCAGCGGCAGGACGAAGGTCTGCGGGGCGCCCTCGGCATACTGGACTTCGATAAAGGTCAGATAGGCCTGCGGCGGCCCGGCGGGATCCGGCGCGAAAGGAACCTGGCCGGCCAGCCGCACGCGCGTGATGGTGCGCGCCTTGGCGCTGAACCAGCGCTGCCCGCGCAGGTAGTCGGGCAAGAGCGCTTCCAGCGCCATGCTGTTCGGGCCGGCGAAGCCGCCGGCCTGGTTCGTGTTCATGGGCGACCCGGTTTGCTGGTCCATTCGTTCCTCACCTCTCCCATTCAGCACACTAGGCACTATACAAACGGATCGAAGTTCTGCTCGGTGTTCATACGCCGCCGCAGGCTGAAGACATGCGCGGGCAGCACCTGGGGGTTGAGTTCCACGTAGTTTTGCCACCCCGACCAGAGAAAGCGATTATCGGCGAGCAGGTCCAATACCTCGTACGAGCGGTGCGGGTCGATGCCCAGTTCTTCGACCGGCACATCGATCATGCCCGATTGCGCATTGCGCGGGTCCAGGTTCACCACGGTCAGGACGATGTTGTCCATATTCGGCGTGGCTTTATAGTAGGCGATAAGCTGGTCGTTGGTGGTGCCGACGAAGCGTAGGCCCTCGTTGCTCTGCAGCGCCGGATTGTCGCAGCGGATCTGGTTGAGCCGGGCGATGAGAAGCCGCAGACTCAACGGATTGTCCACATCCCAGTGCTTGACCTCATACTTCTCGGAATTGAGGTATTCCTCTTTGCCGTGCGCGATGGGCTGGTTGACCCCCAACTCGTAGGCCGGGCCGTAGATGCCGTAGCTGGCGGCGAGCGTGGCGGCCAGCACGATCCGCGACATAAACGCGGGCCGCCCGCCCTGCTGCAGATGCTCGGTCAGGATGTCGGGCGTGTTGGGCCAGACGTTGGGGCGGAAGAACTGGGACACCCCGGTTTTGGTCAGTTCGGTGAAATACTCGGTCAGTTCCCAGCGGGTGTTGCGCCAGGCGAAATAGGTATACGACTGGGTGAAGCCGATCTTCGCCAGGTAATACATGACCTTGGGTCGGGTGAAGGCTTCGGCCAGGAAAATCACGTCGGGATGGTCCTGCTTGATGCTCGCGATCAGCCATTCCCAGAAGCGCAGCGACTTGGTGTGCGGATTGTCCACGCGGAACACCTTCACGCCGAAGCCGATCCAGAACTCGAACACGCTCTTGAGTTCGTCCCAGAGTTCGCGCCAGTTCTCGGACTCGAAGTTGAAGGGATAGATATCCTCATACTTCTTCGGCGGGTTCTCGGCATACTGGACGGTGTTGTCGGGGCGCCACTTGAACCACTCCGGATGTTCGCGCACATACGGGTGGTCGGGCGAGACCTGGAAGGCGACGTCCATGGCGACTTCCATATTGTACTCGCGCGCTTTCGCCACAAAGCTGCGGAAATCGTCCAGCGTGCCCAGTTCGGGATTGATCGCCTTGTGCCCACCGGCCTCGTTGCCGATGGCCCAGGGGCTGCCCACGTCGCCGGGCGCGGCCACGACGTTGTTGTTCTTGCCCTTGCGCTTGGTGGTGCCGATGGGGTGGACCGGTGGGAGATAGACGATGTCGAAGCCCATCGAGGAGATATAGGCCAGTTGCGCTTCGGCGTCTTGCAACGTGTTCTGGGTGCAGTTCTTCGTCCAGCATGAGCGGGGGAAAAACTCGTACCAGGTGCT
>DASSGZ010000414.1:0-11646 GCA_035693165.1 Chloroflexia bacterium
GGGCCGAGTTTGAGCGGCTGGTGGCGCTAAAGGAGCCGCTGGTCAACGTGAAGGGCCAGTGGGTCGAGTTCCGGCCCGGCGAGGTCGAAGCGGCTCTGCGCTTCTGGACGCAGCGCGCGCACGGCCCGGCGCCCCTGGCAACGGTCGCCCGCCTGCTGCTGGGCGGCGACGGCGCGGCGGACGCCGGGCTGCCGCTGGACACGGACGCCACGGCGCTGTCGCCCGCCGTGACAGAGGCGCTGGCCGTGCTGCGCGACGGATTGCACGTGCCCGACTTGCCGCCCCCGCCCGCATTGCAGGCGACGTTGCGGCCCTACCAGGTGCGTGGCTTCTCCTGGCTGGCCGGGCTGGTGCGCCTGGGCCTGGGCGCCTGCCTGGCCGACGACATGGGCCTGGGCAAGACCATCCAGACCATCGCGCTGCTGCTGCACCGCCGGGCCGGGGCGCCCGCGCTGCTGGTCTGCCCCACGTCGGTGGTGGGCAACTGGCGGCGCGAGATCGCCCGGTTTGCCCCGAACTTGCGCGTGCTGGTCCACCAGGGGCCGCAGCGGGCGGCGGGGCCGGCGTTCGCGGCGGCGGCGCGCGCCCACGACCTGGTCATCACCTCGTTCAGCCTGCTGGCCCGTGACGAAGCCGGCTTGCAGGCCGTCGCGTGGGCCGGGCTGATCCTCGACGAGGCGCAGAACATCAAGAACCCGGATGCCGCGCAGACGCGTAGCGCGCGCCGCCTGCGGGCGGGCTACCGGGTGGCACTGACCGGCACGCCGGTCGAGAATCGCCTGCAAGAGCTATGGTCGATCATGGACTTCCTCAACCCCGGCTTCCTGGGCGACCGCGAGTCCTTCCGCGCGCAATATGCCCTGCCCATTGAGCGCGAGGGCGACCCGGCGGCAATGGACGCGCTGCGCCGCCGCGTGAACCCGCTCATCCTGCGCCGCCTCAAGACCGACCGCGCGATCATCCAGGATTTGCCCGACAAGCTGGAGATGAAGGTCTACTGCACGCTGACCCGCGAGCAGGTGACGCTCTACGAGGCGGTCGTGCGCGACGGGATGGCGCAACTGGCGCAACTGGCGGGCCGCGGGGCCTTCGCGCGCCGCGGCGTGGTGTTGAGCCTGCTGACACGGCTCAAGCAGATCGTGGATCACCCGGCGCTGTTCCTGGGCGACGGCAGCCCGCTGCCCGACCGGTCGGGCAAACTGGCCCGGCTGGCTGAGATGCTGGACGAGGCGCTGGCCGAGGGCGACAAGGCGCTGATCTTCACTCAGTTCGCCGAGATGGGCGCCATGTTGCAGCAATATCTGGCCGCGACTTTCGCCCGGCCCGTGCTCTATCTGCACGGCGGCACCCCGCGCCCGCAACGCGACGCCATGGTCGCCGAGTTCCAGGCGCCCGGCGGCCCGGCCCTGTTTGTCCTCTCGATCAAGGCGGGCGGCGTGGGATTGAACCTGACGGCGGCGAATCACGTCTTCCATTATGACCGCTGGTGGAACCCGGCGGTGGAGAACCAGGCCACCGACCGCGCCTTCCGCATCGGCCAGCGCAAGAACGTGCAGGTACACAAGCTGATCGCCGCGGGCACGCTGGAAGAGCGCATCGACCAATTGATCGAGAGCAAGCGCGCCCTGGCCGAAGGCGTCATCGGCGCGGGCGAGGACTGGCTGGCCGCCCTGGACGACCGCGCCCTGGCGGGTCTGCTGGCCCTCGACGTGGGCGATACAGAGTAGGGCCTGGGTATCACGCGACAATTGCCGTGGTAGAGGCCGGTTTGAAACCGGCTCCTACCCGAACACGAATCGAATGAGGAACACTCATGCCTCTCCAGCGCATAGCTATATTTAAAACCTGGCCGGGCCGGGCGTTGCTGGCCGCCCTGCTGGTGCTGCCCGCCCTGGCCGGGTGCGGCACCGATACGCCGACCCCGACACCGGTGCCGGCCCCGCCACCCGCGACGGCCACCCCGATTGCGGCACCCGCCACGCCGACCCCGCCGCCCGCCACCAGCACCGCGGTGCTGCCCACGGCCACGCCGATCCCATCGACCGCTACCGTCGCGCTGCCCTCCCCGACTGTGGCCGCATCCGCTACGCCTGTGGGATCGCCGGCCATTACGGCGGCCACGGCGGCACGAGTTACGCAATTGCGCCAACTCAAGGCGCCGACCGAATCGCTGGTGCAGAGCGTAGCGGTGGCGCCCGACGGCAAGACGCTGGCCGCTGCGACGGTAGCAGGGGAGATCTTCCTCTGGCCGCTGCCCATCCGTGACGAGGCGCCGCGCAAGCTGACCAGTGACGCCTTCCGCGCGACCAGTCTGGCCTTCAGCCCCGACAGCGCGACGCTGGCCGTGGGCCTGGGGCACCTGGGCAACGACATCCAACTCTGGCATCTGCCGGACGGCCAATTGACGCGCACCTTGAAAGGTCATACCGAGTCGGTGAACCGGGTGGCCTTCGCGCCCGATGGGCAGACGCTGGCCTCGGCCTCCGGCGACGGCACGGTACGGCTGTGGGACGTGGCAACCGGCCAGACCCTGCGCACGCTACAAGCGGGTAGTTGGGGCGTGGCCTTCGCGCCCAACGGCAAGACCCTGGCGACGGCAGGCACCGACGCCCGCACGGTGCAAATTTGGGCCGTGCCCGAAGGCAAGCTGTTGCGAATTCTCGGCGGCCACGCCGGGATGGTGCTGAACATGGCCTACGGGCCTGACGGGCGGTTGCTGGCCTCGGTGGGCGACGACGGCATGGTGTGGCTGTGGCCAGGGTCGGACGGCTACCTGCTGCAGGGACATACGAAGCCGGTCAACGCCGTCGCCTTCGCGCCCGGCGGCGATCTGCTGGCCTCGGCCTCCGACGATATGACTATCCACCTCTGGTCCGTGCCCGACGGCAAGCCGCTGCACACGCTGACCGGGCACACATATGGCGTCACCAGCCTGGCGTTCGCGCCCGATGGGCAGACGCTCGTCTCGGCCTCTGACGCGGGCGATGTGCGGCTGTGGGGTGTGCGGTAGGATGGCGGCGAGGTAAAGACGATGCAGAAACCGGCGAAAGCATCCTGGGGTGTGCTCTGGCTCGACGCATTGGCCGCGGCGGGGTGGGGCAGCCGCCTGAAGCGCGGTGCGGCCTACACGCGTGAGGGGCAGATCGGCGGGTTGCAGGTGCAGCCGGGGCAGGCGGCGGCGCGCATCGGCGGGGGCGGGCCGGGGTGGCAGCCGCGGCTGGCCGTGCGCCCGCTCAGCGCCCGCGAGTGGGCGACCGCCGCCGAGGCATTGCTGGGCGCGCCGGACCTGGCCGCCGCGCTCGATGCGGGCGAGTTGCCGCCCGCCGCCGCGGGCGTGCTGGCGGACGCGGGGGTGGCGTTGCTGCCGGGCGAGGGGGAAGTGGACTCGGATTGCGGATGCACCGAGCGCCAACCCTGTCGCCATGTGGCCGCGCTCTGCTACCTGCTGGCCGAGCATCTGGAGCGCGACCCCTGGGTGCTGCCGCTGTTGCGGGGCCGCTCGCGCGGCGCGCTGATGGATGCCCTGGCCGAAGCGCGCGCCCGGCTGGTGCCCGATGAGCCGGTTTCCCCAATGCCGGCGCCGGAATTGCCGACGGCGCCGGAACCAGCGCCGCCCCCATCGCCTGCGCTCCCGGCGAGTTTCTGGGAAGCGGGCGCCGGACTGGCCGATTTCTATGTCGAGATCGCCGCGCCACCTCAGCCCGCGCCGCTCTTGCGACAACTCGGCCCGCCCCCCTTCTGGACGCCGCCCGCCGCCTTCGGCGCCCAACTAGAACCGGCCTATGCCGCCGTGACCGCCGCCGTGCTGCGGTTGGTCCACGGCGACGATACCGAGGACGCGCCGGACCGCTGACCGGCGGCGAGCTAGCCTGCCAGCGCCTGCTCCTCGGGCTCCGGTTCCAGGTCGGGCAGG
This sequence comes from Chloroflexia bacterium, assembly GCA_035693165.1. GTDB lineage: Bacteria > Chloroflexota > Chloroflexia > QHBQ01 > JAICKM01 > JAICKM01. The sequence continues at coordinate 3,914 of DASSGZ010000414.1, forward strand.
GGCAGGCGGATGGGCACGAAGCCCTCGCCGGGGCGGTAGTCGGGCGACTGGTGGCGGAAGTAGGTGTTGTACAACTGGGCGTAGTGGCCGCCGCGCGCCATCAGCGCGTCGTGGCTGCCTTCCTCCACGATGCGGCCCTTGCGCAAGACGATAATGCGGTCGGCGTGGCGGATTGTCGAGAGCCGGTGGGCGATGATGATCGCCGTGCGGTGTTGCAGGATCAGGTCCAGCCCCTCCTGGATCTGGGCCTCGGTCAGCGGGTCCACGCTGGCCGTGGCCTCGTCGAGGATGACGATGGACGGGTCTTGCAGCAGCACGCGGGCCAGGGCGACCAACTGGCGCTGGCCGAGCGACAGGGCGCGCCCGCCCTCGCCCACGTCGGTCGCCAGACCGTCGGGCAGCGCCGCCAGCCACTCGCCGCCGCCAATCTGCCGCGCTACCTCGTCCACCGCCGCGTCGGAGGCGCCGGGGCAGGCGTAGCGGATGTTGTCGGCCACGGTGCCCGCGAAGAGGAAGGGCACCTGGGGCACCACGCCCAGGTGGCGGCGGTACATCTGCAGATCGAAGGTGCGGATGTCGCGCCCGTCGATCAGCAGTTCCCCGCCCTGGAACTCGTAGAAGCGGGCCACCAGCTTGCCCAGGGTGGACTTGCCCGCGCCGGTGTGCCCGACCAGGGCGATGGTCTGCCCGGCGGGGATGGTCAGGTTGAAGCCCTCCAGCACCGACTCTTTGTCCGTGTAGCGGAAGTCGAGGTCGCGGAACTCGATGCGCCCATCCACGCGCGGCACGGGCCGCCGGTCGGTCTGCTGCACACGCGGTTGGGCGTCGATCAGGGCGAAGATGCGTTCGCCCGCCGCGAGGCCCTGCTGGAACTGGTTCCAGAACGAGGCAATGCCGGTCAGCGGGAACCAGAAGACGCCGATGCTCTGCACGAACAGGAACCAGGTGCCCGCCGAGACGCGCCCGTCCAGCACCTGCAAGCCGCCGAAGTAGACGATGAGCGTGCTGCCCAGCCCGGCCACGGTGATCAACAGCGGGAAGACGGCGCTGAAGACGAAGCCGGTGCGCAGGTTCACGTCATACGCCTGCTTGTTGACCGTGCGGAACTCGCCGTACATCGTCGCTTCCTGGCGGAAGTTCTTCGCCACGGTGATGCCGCTGATCGCCTCCTGGACCGTGGCGTTGACCCGCGCGCTCACCCGCTGCGCGCGCTGGATCCAGCGCCGGGCCACCCGGCGGAAGCCCAGCGCCACCAGCACGATCAGCGGGGCGATGGTCAGCGTCAGCAGGGCGAGTTCCACGTTGATGGCGACCAGCACGCCGACGATGAGGAGCACGAGCAGGATCTGGCTCAGCAGGTTGAGCGTCAGCGTGACCACGGTGGCGAAGGCGTCGGTGTCGGATGTCACGCGGCTGATGATCTTGCCGGAGGGGTGCTCGTCGTAGAACGACAGGTCGCGGGCCAGCACGGCGCGGAAGGCGTCGAGCCGCAGGTGCAGCACGACATCGCCCACGGCGCGCGCCGTGTACCACTGGCGGAAGAAGTTGAAGGTCCACGACAGCGCCCCCGACAACAGGATGGCGCCGACGAGCCAGCCCACGACGGTCTCGCCGCCCGGCTGGGCCAGGGTGTCCACGCCGCGGGCCAGCAGCAGCGGCAGGGCCGTATCCATCAGCGAGTTGAGCACGATCAGCCCGGCCACGGCGAGCATGACCCGGCCCAGCGGGCGGAAGTAGCCGGCGATGCGCGCCACCAGCGCCCGGTCCGAGTACACCCGGTCGTAGCTCTCCGCGTCGAGTCCATCCATCAGGAAGCCCATGCTTGCTCCTTTCGAGCCGTCAGTCGTCAGTTATCAGGTATCAGTGATCAGTGGTCAGTAGCGTCAAGTGGCGGTTGCAGCTAACCACTGCGCTCTGCGGCCATAACGACAGGCACCGCCTGATCATCCAACCTCTCGTCCTGATGGCTGACGGCTGATGGCTGACGGCTACCCGCTCCGTCATAGTGCGCGAAGATGCGCCGGTAGAGGTCGCAGCGGGCCAGCAACTCGGCGTGGGTGCCCTGGTCGATCAGGGCGCCGCCGCGCAGGACGAGGATCTGGTCGGCCCAGCGGATCTGCGAGAGGCGATGAGTGATCAGCAGGGTGGTGCGGTCTTGCAGCACGCGGCGGATGGCGCGCTGGATCTCGTCCTCGGTGGCGCTGTCGATGGCGCTGGTGGAGTCGTCCAGGATGAGGATGCGCGGGTCGGTGAGCAGGGCGCGGGCGATGGCGAGACGCTGGCGCTGCCCGCCCGACAGGGTGACGCCGCGTTCGCCGATGAGCGTCTCGTAGCCGTCCTTGAAGCCCATGATGAAGTCGTGGGCCTGGGCGTCGTGGGCGGCGCGCTCGATGGCCGCACGATCCGCGCGCTGGCCCAGGCTGAAGGCGATGTTCTCGGCGACCGAGCGCGAGAACAGGAACACGTCCTGCTCGATAGTCGAGATCTGCGAGCGCAGGGCATCCAGGCTCCAGTCGCGCACGTCCACGCCGTCGACCAGGATGCGCCCGCTGTCCACATCGTAGATGCGGTTGACGAGCTTGGTCAGCGTGCTCTTGCCCGCGCCGGTCTGGCCGACGATGGCGACCGTCTGGCCGGGCGCGATGCGGAAGGACACGTCCTTAAGCACGGGCGTGCCGCCGTAGCTGAAGGTGACGTGGTCAAACACGATCTCGCCGCGGATCGGGGCACGATGGCCGCCCTCGTTCTCGTCCAGGTCGGTCTCCTCTTTGAGCAGGGCCAGGAAGCGCCCCGCCGCGGCTACGCCGTTCTGCACCACGTTGAAGGTCCAGACGGAGATGTTCGCCGGGAAGCGCATGAGGCCCAGCAGGCCCATGTAGGCGATCAGCCCGCCCAGGCTCAACTCGCCGCGCGACAGCAGGAACACGCCATGCAGGAAGCCCCCGGCCATGGCGATGGCGATCAGCAGGGTCGGCAGGTAGCGCGCCTGGATGCGCCCGTTCTGCACGAAGTAGTCGCGGAAGGCCCGCGCGTTGTGCTCGAACTTGCGCCGCTCCTGCTCCTCCTGCGCGGTGGCCTTGACCACCTCGATGCCGGTCACGGCTTCGGCCAGCCCGGCGTTGACCGTGCCGAACTGGGCGCGCATCTGATCGGCCACGGGGCGCAGGCGGCGCATATAATCGCGCAGGGCGATCAAGAAGGCGATGGTGAACAGCACCGGGGAGAGCAGCAGTTGCGGGTTGATCCCGGCGATGAAGACCAGCGTGATGGCGAGGCTGGAGAACGAGTCGAACAGGATGTCGAACCCCGGCACGACCATGTCGCTGAGTTGGCTGGCGTCGTTAGATGCGCGGGCCATGATGTCGCCCACGCGCTGGCGGTTGTGGAAGGTCTGGCTCTTGCCCAGCAGGTTAACGTAGAGTTCGTCGCGGGCGTCGCGCTGCATGCGCTTCCCCAGGAACTCGTTGGCGAAGTGGCCCGCGGCGTTGACCACCCCGCGCCCGATCACGGCGGCCAGGATGGCGAGCGCGATCAGCAGCAACTGGTCGCGGCTGGGCTGCGGGCGTAACACCTCGTTGAAGGCCAGCCCGGTGAGCGCCGGGATCGCTGAGTCCATCACGTTCGAGGCGGCGATGGCGACGATCATGCCGATCAGGAAGCGCTTGTAACGCAGGCCGTGCGATATAATCCAGCGCACCGGCGAGCGCCGGTCGTAAGGGTACTCATCGGCCACGCTAAACTCTCGTTTCGCCACAACAACTCCTCCCTTTAACGCACCCGCGGCGGGCCCTTGCGCAGCCGGGCGCGCATCTCCGCGAACGACCCGCGCCACCCGCTCAACCCCTCGATCCACCAGGTGCCGCCCGCCTCGATATAGGAGGCCACGACCGCCGCATCCGCTGCCGGGTCGTCGCCGTCCGTGGAGCCGGGCACAACCATGTCGAAGGGTGCAGTATCCGTGCGGTGGTCCGCGATATAGGCGCCGATGGCTCGGATGTCGTCGGGGGTCAGCGGCTCGCCCCACTTGCCGGGGAAGACCCCGTCCCAACGGGCGGCCCGGCGCAGCGGCGGCTTGTTCGGCCACCACCCGGCCACCCAGATCGGGATGCGCGGTCGCTGGATCGGCGGGGGCGCGAAGGTCATCTCGTGCAACTGGTAGTGCGCGCCCTGGTAGGCAAAGGGTTCGCCGCTCCAGAGGCCGGCCAGGATGTCCAGGCCCTCGTCGAGCATGGCGGCGCGCACCTTCGCGTCCGTGGGCTCACCGAACCACTCGAACTCGTACTCCACCGGGTCGCCGATGCCCACGCCGAGGATCAGGCGCCCGCCGGAGAGCCGGTCCACGCCGGTCGTCTGGCGGGCCAGGGTCCAGGGCCGGCGGCGCGGCAGCGGCGTGACCAGCGGCCCGATGCGGATATGGTTGGTACGCAGGGCAATGGCGGTCAGCGCCACCCAGGGGTCGGTCAGCGGAGGGCAGTCGGACCAGAATAGGATGTGGTCCCAGATGAAGAAGCCGTCCCAGCCGGAGTCCTCGGCCTCGTGGGCCAGCTCGGCCAGGATCGCGGGGTCGCCATAGTCGCCAAAGTTCGGGGTGTGGACACCATAGTACAAGCGGCGCTCCTTTCCGCGGCCCGCGACGGCCCGCGCTGCCCAGGGTGCTGTCCGGTGGTGGTGTGCGCTATGTATCCGCGGCAGTAGAACAAACGTGCAAACCAGTGTAGCAGACGGCGCCGGGATGAGTCAATCAGCCGACAGACCGAGTTTCGCCCGCCCGATGGTCCGATGAGCTGCGGGCTGATAAGGGAGACGTAACTATGATAATTTTATATTCCTACGAAACCGTAAGCCCGGTTTTGGACAAATGTCCCGCCTGCGGCCCTTGACGGGCACGGGATTTGCATATATAATGCGGACAAGTGGCAGCGCTGCCGCAGTTGTGCGAAGCGCTGCCTGTATTTTTCTATGGAGCTCGGCCATGATTCCGTTGTCCCTCTGGTCGCAGTCGAATAGCGCGAGTATGGGCCCTTGTGGTTGCCGGTACAGTGCCGGTGGCAGCCACAAGGGCGGTTCTGGCTTGCGCGAGAGTGCCGCGCCGGGGAGACGGAAGGCATCCGTCGGCCCTGACACACAACTAGGAGGATGCGCTATCCAGCCGTAAGACGCTGCGTGGATAACCGCATACCGATCCTGGCCCCGCACTCCAAGCGAGTGGGGGGTTTTTGTTTGCCGGGTAGGCCGGTCCGGGTGCCGGCGATGAGCGACATAGGAGAGACGATACCATGCGAATTCTGGTGACTGAACCGTTGGATGACGCCGGCCTGATTCTGCTGCGGCAGCAGGCCACCGTGGATGTGCGCCTGAACCTGCCGCGGGAAGAACTGTTGCGCCGCGCGGGCGACTATGAAGCGATCATCACGCGCAGCGGCACGCCGGTGGACCGCGCCCTGCTCGACGCCGGGACCGCGCTGAGGGTGATCGGCCGGGCAGGTATCGGCGTGGACAACATCGACATCCCCGCCGCCACCGAGCGCGGCATCGCCGTGGTCAACGCGCCGAACGGCAACGTGCGCGCCGCCGCCGAGCACACCATCGGCATGATCTTCGCCCTGGCCCGTAACATCCCGCAGGCCGATCACCTGCTGCGGCAAGGCGTATGGGGCAAGAACAAATTCATGGGCACCGAGATCAGCGGCAAGACCGTGGGCATCATCGGGCTGGGCAAGGTCGGCACGCAGGTGGCGCGCCGGATGGGCGCCTTCGACATGGAGGTGCTGGCTTACGACCCCTTTCGGGCGCAGGAGGCCGAGGGCGTCACGTTCACCACGCTGGACGACCTGCTGGCCCGCGCCGACATCGTCACGCTGCATGTGCCGCTGACGGCCATCACCCGCAACATGATCGGCGAGCGCGAACTGGCGCTGATGAAGCCGGACGCCTTGCTGATCAACGTGGCACGGGGCAAGGTGGTGGACGAGGCGGCGCTGGTCGCCGCCTGCCGGGCCGGGCACCTGGGCGGGGCCGCGCTCGACGTGTTCGCCAAAGAGCCGTTTGACAACCCCGCCCTGCTCGACCTGCATAACGTCATCCTCACCCCGCACCTTGGCGGCACCACGCACGAGTCGATGCGCGCCAGCGCCATCGAAGTGGCCGAAGAAGTGCTCGCCGTCCTCGCCGGGCGCACCCCGCAGAATATCTGCAACCCCGAAGTGCTGACCCGCGGCCTCTGGCCCGCCCCGGCGCCCAGGCTGCTCAACGGTTGGCTTGGCTTCCAGACGGTGGTGCTCGACTGCGACAGCACCCTGACGCAGATCGAGGGCGTGGACGAACTGGCGGCCATGCGCGGCTGCCGCGAGGAAGTGGCTACCCTGACTCGCCAGGCGATGGCCGGGGAACTGCCCATGGAAGCGGTATTCGAGTCGCGCCTGGAGCGCATCCAGCCCACGCAGGCCGATATGGCGCGCCTCGGTGAACTCTACAGCGCCACGCTGGCCGAGGACGCCGCCCAGGTCGTGGCGGCCCTGCGCGTGGTGGGGCTGGACATCGTGGTGGTGTCGGGCGGCTTCCGGCAGGCGCTGGAGCCGCTGGCCGACACACTGGGCCTCTGCCGCTGCAAGGTCCGCGCGAACGAGTTGCATTTCGACGAAAACGGCGGCTATGCCGGGTTCGACCGCACCAACCCGCTCTGGCAGGCGGGCGGCAAGGCCACTGTCGTGCGCGAACTGGCGCCCACCCGCCGGGGAGTGCTGCTGGCCGGGGACGGTGCGACCGATGCCGAGGCCCGCCACGCCGCGGAGCTGTTCGTCGGCCTGGGTGGGGTCGCCAATCATGAGACCGTGCGCCGCACCGCCGACGTGTATATTAAGTGTAAGAGCCTGGCGCCGCTGCTGGTGCTGGCCGCCGGGCGTGACGGCTGCGAGCGCCTGTTGCAGCACCCCGACTACCGCGACCTGGTGATCAAGGGCCTGGGCCTGCTGGTGCGGGGCGGCTGTGTCGAATGGAAAGATGAGTACGCGGCGTTTGGGCTGAAGGTCCGCCGCTACGCGCTGGAGGGCATCTAGATGCAATTACGAATCCCAGGACCGACGCCGCTGCCTGAAACGGTGCGGGCCGCCGGCGCGCGCCAGATGATCAACCACCGGGGCCAGGCGTTCCACGATCTGCTGCGCGACGTGACCGAGCGGACCAAGGGCTTTTATCAGACGCAAAACGATCTGCTCTTTTTCCCCGCCGCCGGGACCGGTGGGCTGGAAGCTTCCATCGTCAATTGCTTCTCGCCAGGCGATACGGTCCTCTCCCTCAGCAGCGGCCACTTCGCCGACCGCTACGCCGACATCGCGGCGGCCTATGGCCTGGAGGTGCGCCGCGTGGCGTTCGAGTGGGGCCAGGCCGTGGACCCGGACGCCGCGCGCCGCGCGCTGGACGCGCATCCGGAGGTACGCGGCGTGCTGCTGACCCACAACGAGACCTCGACCGGCGTGCAGAACCCGGTGGAGGCCATCGGCGGGCTGGCCCGCGAGTACGACAAGCTGTTGCTGGTGGACAGTATCTCCGCTCTGGGTGCGACCGACCTGCGGACGGATGCCTGGGGCCTCGACGTGGTCGTTACCGCCTCACAGAAAGCGTGGATGACGCCGCCCGGCCTGGCGATGCTCTCAGTCAGCCCGCGCGCCTGGGAAGCGAACGGGCGGGCGCGGCTGCCGCGCTATTATTTCGATTTCGCCGCGGCGCGCAAGTAT
>DASSGZ010000415.1:0-2185 GCA_035693165.1 Chloroflexia bacterium
ATCGCCCACCTGCGCGAGCGCCTGCTGGAGTCCACGCTGGAGATCCAGACCGTGCGCGGCAGCGGCTACAAGCTGGTGGTGCTCGGCGGTGGGCGGTGACGAGTGGTCAGTGGTCAGTACGACGAGTGGTCAGTAGTGTGATCGGATTTTACCGTGATTTCACGCGGCGTTAATCGGGCGCTAATGCCGGGCGGCTATAATGAGGGGAGCGCAGCGCGCGGAGTCCGGCGGCGGGCCGGGCAGGCGCGGGCGCGCGGTGAGGATACGCTATGCTGAAAACCCTCCGCGGGCGGCTGACCGCCAGCTATGTCGCCGTGGTGCTGGCCGCGCTGGTGCTGGCGACGGTGGCCTATTTCGCGCTCGGCGTGCGCTATCGCACCGACGACGCCTACCGCCAGTTGGCGACGAGCATGTACCTGGTGGCGCCGCAGGTGGAGGACGCCCTGGGGCCGGGCCTGGGCGTGCTGGACCGGGCGCGCGTGCTGGGCGCCACCGAGCATATCCGCGGCGAACTCCGCAACACGCGCTTTCGCCTGCTGCTGCTGCGCCCCGATGGGCGCGTGGTGCTCGATAGCCTGACCGGGCGGGGCAACATGACGGGCCGGCTCATGGACGACCTGCCGGCGGCCCTAATCAGCGGCCCCGTGCCTACGGAACCCGTCGAGGGGCTGCTCCGGGCCGACGCCGCGGGCACCGCCTGGATTTATGTCGCCGCGCCGCCGCGGGCGGTTATCGGCAACGGTGCTGCCGGCGCCGCGGCCGGCAACCCGCGCTTCTATATGCTGCTGGCCGCGCAACGGCCCGGCTTCGCCGATGTGGTGCAGAGCTACACCTCGCGCTTCCTGCTGGTCGGACTGCTGGCTGTGGTCGTGTCGCTGGTGGTGGGGGGGCTGCTGGCGCGCTCGATCACCCGCCCGCTGGGCACGCTGGCCGCCGCCAGCCACGCCATCGCCGGAGGCGACTACGGCCACCAGGCGCCTGTCACCGGCAGCGTCGAGATGCGCGCCCTGGCCGCCGACTTCAACTATATGGCCGGGCAGGTGCAGCGGGCGCAGCAGGCCCAGCGTGACTTCCTGGCGAACATCTCGCACGATCTCAAGACGCCGCTGACCTCGATCCAGGGCTTCTCCCAGGCCATGCTCGACGGCACGATCCGTGAGCGGGCCGCCTTTCTGGCCGCCGCCCAGGTGATCAACGCCGAGTCGCAGCGCATGGCTCGCCTGGTCGCCGACCTGGTGGACCTGGTGCGCTTGCAGAGCGGCGCGGCCACGGTGGAGAAGACCCCGGTCGACGTGGGGCGGCTGCTGGAACAGGCCGCCACGGGCATGCAGCCGCAGGCCACCGACCGCCATGTGGAGTTGCGCGTGCAGGCTCCGGCGCTGCCGCCCATCCCCGCCGACGCCGACCGGCTGCGGCGCGCCATCACCAACCTGCTGGACAACGCGCTGCGCCACACCCCACCCGAGGGCCGGGTGACGCTGAGCGCCGAGAGCCTGCCCGGCGCGGTCCGCATCTCCGTGCAGGATACCGGCGAGGGCATCCCCGAAAGCGACCTGCCCCGCGTGTTCGAGCGCTTCTATCAGGTGGACAAATCGCGGACCGGGGCGGACCACGGCAGCGGGCTGGGCCTCGCCATCGTGCGCGAGGTGGTGGCGGCGCACGGTGGCGACGTGCGCGTGCAAAGCCGGCCTGGCGCAGGCAGCGAATTCGCGATCACCCTGCCCACCACCGGCGCCTTGCCGCCCCGCCCCGCGCCCGCCGTACCCGGCCGCTCGGTTGACTAAGCAGAGGCAATCCCCTATAATACCTAAGCAGAGCACTAGAGTTGAAGGCAACGGTATGCGCCTGTGCACGTCGTGATCCCACCCGCCGCCTTGTACGGGACACGCGCAGGCAGACCGTCGGAGTGGAGGATTATTTTGCCAAATAAAGCAACCGGCAAGACGGTGCCGGCGGACGAGAACGTTAACGGCCGCAAGCCGGAAGCGGCGACCGAGCCGCCGGCCGGCGCCGAGACGGCGGTGGCCGACGCGCCCCGCCCCGAACCCGGTATGAAGCATATTTTGATCGCCGACGACGAGGCGCCGATCCGCGCCCTGCTGCGCGATTTCCTCGAAGGCGAAAGCTTCCAGGTGTCCGAAGCCGAGACCGGCCAGCAGGTGATGAAGGCTCTCACCGAGGCCGC
>DASSGZ010000416.1:0-13710 GCA_035693165.1 Chloroflexia bacterium
GCGGTGCGTAGCACATGGCGCCTGCCGCCTTACCACATCTTGCTCGGAGCGCCGCGCGGCCGCCCCGGCATCCGGGTGAGGCGGCAGGCGCGATAAATCGCGCCGCTACGGAGCCGAAGCGATTCTGCACAGCGCACAGCGGGGTTCACCGCGGGCGCTCTCTGGTTCTAACCCCAGTCATGGATATAATGCCATCACCCCGGCTCGGTCGGGGGTTCCTCATTCGCAGGCGGTTCTTCGCCCAGGTCCAGGAACGTTTCCAGGTCGCGGAAGAGGCGGCGGATTTCGCCGGGCACGATCTCGTGGCGCACCAGGCGGCCGTCCTGGTGGGACCGGATCAGCCCGGCTTCGCGCAGGATCTTGGCGTGGACGCTGACCGTGGGCCGGGCCAGGCCCAGGTAGTCGGCGATCTCGGTGTTGATCATGCCGAAGTGGCGGATCAGGCGCAGGATGACCAGGCGCGTGGGGTCGCCGAGCGCGGCGGCACGGGTGGCGATCTCGGCGGCGGCGGCGTGCAACTGGGTGTAGATGTTGCCGGACGGCGCGAAAGAGCAGAGCAGCAGGCCGGGGCGCAGCGCCCAGGCGTCGGGCAGGCCGAACGGATCGGCCCAGAAGTAGATCCGCAGGCGGCCCGCCGTGACGGCGGCGTGCAGTTCGGGGTAGCGCAAGAGGGGACTCTGCGGACTGAGCCAGGCGAGGTCGGGCACGCCGGGGCCGGACGGGGCGCCCAGCCCGGCGCGGGCTTGTGCCTCCAGGGCGGCGGGCACCTCGGCCCGGCGCGCGCGCCAGGGCTGGTAGACCTCGTAGTAGAAGCGGTCGAGCCAGTGCCAGAAGCGCGCGTGCAGGTCGCCGTCGCGCAAGATGCGTGGCAGCAGCGCGTGCATCTGTTCGAGGCGGCGCGCGAAGTCCGGTTGCGGCGTGAGGCCGACCTGCGCATAACCGGCCAGCGTCACCCGCATCGCCAGGTCGGCCAGCCGGGCGGGCGGGGCCAGGGCAGCGTCTGGGGCCAGGCCCAGCGCGGCGGACTGCAGCGCCAGGCGTTCCAGCGCGGCGGCGGTGGTCAGGTCGCGGATGGCGAGCGTGGCCCGGCTGTAGTCGCCCTCGGTCAGCACCCCGGCGATGGCGGCGGCCTCCTCGACCACGGCCGGCGTGCCGGGTGCCAGCGCCTCCGGCCACTGGGCCAGCCAGCCGGCGGGCGCGGCGGCCAGCGCCAGCAGATCCGACGGCAGATGGCTCAGCGCCCCGGTGCGCCCGGCAATCGCCAGCGCAATGGTCAACTCCATCGGGGCCGAGGGCCCGACTGCCCACCCGCCCTGGTTCGCCTCGGTCATGGTATTCCCTGCCTCCTGTAGAATTCACCGCGAAGGAACGAAGGACGCGAAGAATAAAACGGGTAAAAATCGTCTTCGCGCTCTTCGTTCCTTCGCGGTGAGTAAGAATCGCTCAGGCGAGTTCCGGCGCCGGGGCGGCGGTGCGGGCGACCAGGAGGGCCGTACCGCCGGCCAGGGCCAGCAGCGCCAGCCCGCTGAGGCCCAGGTAAGCCGCCGCGGGCATGAGCAACGGCACCAGCAGCGGGGTCAGCACAATCGCCACCAACTGGCCGCCGATGAGCATGCTCTGGAAGAGGCCGCTCACCCGGCCCAGCAGCCCGGCGGGCGCCAGCGTTTGCAGCAGCGTGCCCGCCTGCACGCTGATCAGGCCGTTGCCCAGCCCGCCGACCAGGCAGCCCGCCATCACCAGCCAGCGCGCCGGTGCGGGGTCGGGCAGCAGCGCGGCCCCGGTCATCGACAGCGGCACCACGCCGAGCAGCGCCAGGCCCAGCACCAGGTCGGCCCACGGGTCGCGGCTGCCCTTGCGCCAGAACAGCCCCGCCGCCGACACCACCGACCCCAGCCCGATCAGGCCGATTAGCGTGCCGAACAGACTCTCGCCGCCGCGCAGCACGTCGCGCGTGAACACCGGGGAGAGCACGTCGAAGCCCATAATGGTCAGCGTGACCGCGAAACCGGTGCCCAGCAGCAGCCGCAGGCGGGGCGCGGCGCGCAGCCCCGCGGCCAGCGCCAGGGCCGGCACCTCTTTAGTGGCAGGCGCCGCCGCGGCGGGGACGGGCCGCCCGGCGGGGGGCAGCGCGGGCAACCGGCTCAAGATGAGCGCCGACAGCGCGAACGACACCACGTCGAGCACCAGCGCCGCGTGCGGGCTGAGCACGGTCAGCACGCCCCCAGCCAGGATCGGCGCCCCGATCTTCACCAGGCTCGACAACTGCTGCAACAGCGCGTTGGCCCGCGTCAGGTCGGCGCGGCCCACCAGCGCGGGGATGGACGACTGCCGCGCGGGCGTCATGATCGACCCGGCCATGGCCTGCAACGCCAGCAGGGCATAGATCAGTTCCAGCCGGGTGGTGAAGATCAGCCCGGCCACGACCAGCCCCGACAGCACCTCGCTAGCGATCATCAGCCGCTTGCGGTCGAAGCGGTCGCAGAGCCACCCGGCCACCGGGCTGCACAGCAGCATCGGCCCCAGCCCGGCCAGCAGCACGCCGCTGCTCTCCAGCACATCGCCGCTGCCCCGGAACACAATCAGGGCATAGATCGCCAGCGTGGTAATCCAGTTCCCGACCCCGCTCACCGACTCCGCGAACCCCAGGATCAGCAGGTGATGGTTGCGCTTGAGGATATTCATTCCGTAGTACCCTTTCTAATACGTAGTTAATTGACTACGTATTAGATTGTACTACAAATTTGGCTGGGAGTCAAGGGGTTCGGACAGCGAGTTCGTAGCCTAATGACTACGAGATTCCCATGCGGACGATATTCTGGATTCGGGCCCCGGCACGCCACCGGCCCCTGTCATTCTGAGCGCAGCGAAGAATCTCGTCTTGCGCGGGTACACGACGAGACTCTGAGCGCAGCGAAGAGTGACACGACCGCAGGCCCGGTCATGCTGAGCGGACGGTCACACCCAAATTGTCATTCTGAGCGCAGCGAAGAATCTCGTCTCGTTGGGGTACACGATGAGACTCTGAGCGCAGCGAAGAGTGACAAGCCCGCGGGGTAGGGGCCGGTTTCAAACCGGCTTGCTGCCCAAGAGACCACGTTGGGTGCTTACCGCAGCGACTTGACCCAGCGGTTGGTCTGGTACTTCGCCACCGGGCGTAGGGCCTCGTAGAGGCGGTTGGCCTTGTACGGCTCGGGGGCCGCGCCGATGTAGGCGCAGGCCATGCCGGCGGCCTGGAGGCGGCGGAAGCACTCGGTCAGCAGCGCCTTCGCCAGCCCGCGCTGCTGGTAGTCGGGGTCGGTGCCCACCGGGTCGATCTCGGCGATGCGGTTGCGGCGGTCGAGCATGGCGAGGCAGAAGGCGACATGCCGCCCATCCGGGGCCAGCACCGACAGGTCCCAGGCCGGCTCATAACTGGGCGCGGTGAACATCGACTCCAGCCAGGACCGGCCCAGCGCCGGCTGGTTGAACGCCCGCTGCACGGCGGCGATGCGGCTGGCGTAGTTGCGGTTCTGGTCGAGCGACTCGATGCGGTAGCCCGCGGGCAGCGGCAGCGGCGCGTAGTCCAGGGCCAGATCGTAGCGCCGCATATAGCCGTCGTCGCCCGCGTCGGTGTAGCCGCGCGCGGCCAGCAGCGCCTGGCGCACCGGATCGTCTACCTCGGCGAAGGTCTCCAGTGCATCCTGCCCGGCGGCCCAGCGCGTCTCGGCCCAGTCCAGCATGGCCGGTTCGACAAACCGGTATTCGGGATGCACCTGGAGAAAGATCTGGTTGCCGCCGTACTCCGAGATGCAGAAGGCGATGAGCCGGGCCTGGGCGGCGCGCCACAGGTGGGCGTTGCGCCGGAAGAAGTCCGGGTCGTCCGCGATGCGGTTCGAGTTGCCGCCGTATTTCCAATCTTCCAGGCGGTCAAAGAGCCAGTTGAAGGGGCGACGGGTGATGGCGTAGCTCTCGATGAGCAGATCGCGCATCGCCAGGAACTCGGCCTGGCTGCCGGTATAGTCGTAGTCCTGGAATTGCATGGGGATTCCTCCTCTCCCCTGGGATCTTAACACCGCCGGGGACGCGCGCCGGTGAGCGTTCGTTAACGGCGGGTGGCAGATCGGGGGACGGCAGAAACCCGCACAAATTGGGGATAAACATGTGGATAAAGTGCTTGAATTAAAACTGATGTTCTGATACAATACAGCACATAGGCGGCATGGGTTGGAGCCGTACCCCCGTTTCACTTGCGAGGTGCTCTATCATGCTTGCTATCGTTGTTCCCCCCATTGTCCCGCCCGCGCCGCTGGTGCAAACCGGCTTCACCCAGGTCGCCAACCGGGTGCTGAGCGATCCCCGGCTCAGCACGCCCGCGCGGCTGCTCTATGCGCTGCTCAAGATGCACGCCTGGCAGAGCAGCGTTGCCCTGCCGGGGCAGGCCCGGCTGCGGGCGTGCAGCCGGGCCAGGTGCACCGCCGCCCCGCCGGAGTCGTGACTTATACGGTGGAGGTGCGCTGACACCCTGTGCGCCCGCGGGCCGTTTCCGCTATAATGCCTCTGCGGGCTATTCTTTAACCAGGGAGGGCTTATGGTCACATCGGCAGCCGCTGTTCACACGACCCACCGCTTGCATCGCGGGGATGCACAGAGTCTCGACTGGATTCCGGATAGCTCCGTGCATCTGGTGGTCACCTCCCCGCCCTATTGGACCTTGAAACAATATAATGAGTATCCCGGCCAACTGGGCGCTATCGCGGACTATGAGGCATTTCTGGACGGCCTGGATCAGGTGTGGCGGCACTGCTATCGCGTGCTCGTACCCGGCGGGCGAATCGTCTGTGTCGTCGGCGATGTCTGCATTGCGCGCCGCAAAAACAAAGGCCGGCATATGGTTATGCCGCTCCATGCCGATATTGCCGTGCGGACCCGGAAAATCGGTCTCGATTATCTGACTCCGTTGCTCTGGTACAAGGTCGCCAATGCTAACTATGAAGTGGAGAACGGATCATCCTTTTTGGGCAAACCCTACGAGCCGAATGCCATCATTAAAAATGACGTGGAATATATCCTGATGCTGCGCAAACCCGGCGGCTACCGGCAGCCGACCGAGGACCAGCGGCAGCGTTCCCGCCTGACCAAGGAAGAACACCAGCAGTGGTTCCGATCCTTTTGGACCGATATTCAAGGCGCTTCCACACGCGACCATCCGGCGCCGTTCCCGGTCGATCTCGCCTATCGGTTGATTCGCATGTTCTCGTTTGTGGACGATACCGTGCTGGATCCGTTCGCCGGCACCTTTACGACGGTGCTGGCGGCCATGAAAGCCGAACGCAACAGTATCGGCAACGAGCTGGATCCCCAGTACTTTGGCGCCGGGGTGCGGCGCGTTGAGCAGGCGGCGGCCACCATCAACACGCTCTTTGCGGCGCCGGTGCATACCGAGATTACGTAGGCAGATGCGCAAACCGCTGCGTGTAGAAGTGGGCGATGCGCGTGATAAAGCTGCCATATGAATCCGGATCGCCGGGTTGGGGCGCGGGGGATGCGCTCCACAGGTGCGCCGGCCCTTGGTTGTCCGTATCGACTACTACCGTGCAATACGCATCAAACCCTACCTGGCCGGGATTTTCTCGGATGGGTAGCCCGCGCAAATGTTGAATCATGCGCTCTGCCGCACGTGGCTGGTTATGGACGGAGACGTACAGGGGCGCGCCGGGCGCCTGCCGCAACGGCGACACAAAGCGCGGGGCAATATTGACCACGGTGATCCCGGTAGCGACGGCATCCGGCCGGCCTTGATGCACAATTTCGTGCGAAGAACTTAATTCATCGTACACCCTGGGTTGGGCCTTACCGTGCTCGGTCATGACCGACTTCGCCTCGCAGCTTATCAGGACATCGGCCAGGGCTTTGACTTTCATCATTCCGCCTTGCGCCGGGAAATCCACTGGCGTTGCCGGTCTGCCTATTGCCAGATCCAATCTTTTGGCTTTCCCTGTACTCGGCCAGCGATATTCCAGATTGATGCCGTAGGCGATTTCTCCCCGCGCCGCCTGCTCTCGCAGCACAGGGCACCCGGCCAGTAGATCGCTTAAGATGAAGCTACAGAGGGCGATGGAGTGGGCATCACTGCGCGAGTGATAGCGGTACACATTCCCTGTTTTTGCATCCCGGTGCTCGTGGCTGGTCAGCCAGGCGACGAATTCCTCGGGCGCGGGCATCGGCGGACTCCTGTCGCAGCGAAATTGCGCCCGTCCACAGATGGACGCGGGCCGGATGATACCATGGCTTTCCGCGTCCGTCAACGCAACTCACTTGCCCTTGGGGCGTGTCCACCGCCCGGCGCGCGGCCAGCATCGTGTCCTTCGCGCCGGTGCGGTGAATTGGGGATGGATGTTGCTTTACCTCTTGACACGTGACCATAAAGTCACGTATAATGGGGTATGGAAGTAGAACACGTGTTCAAGGCGCTGGCTGATCACCATCGCCGCCGGCTTCTCGATCGGCTCGCGCACACCGACGGGCAGACACTGACCGAACTCTGCGCGGACTTGCCCATGACCCGGTTCGGGGTCATGAAACACCTCGACCTGTTGGAACAAGCCGGGTTGATCACGACCCGCAAAGTGGGCCGGGAAAAGCGGCACTACCTGAACCCGGCCCCGTTGCAGGATGTCGATGCGTGGATGGCGCAATACCGCCGGTTCTGGGACGCGCGCCTGGACCGCCTGGAGGACTACCTCCGGGATCTGCAAGCAAAGGAGCAGCACCATGACCACGACGAACAATAGCACAGGCACGCCCGCGCCGCGCGAACTCGTCCTCACGCGCCTCATCGACGCGCCGCGCGAACTGGTGTTCCAGGCGTGGACCGATCCCCGGCACCTGGCGCAGTGGTGGGGGCCGCAGCACTTCACTAACTCGCTCTGCGAAGTGGACCCGCGACCCGGCGGCGCCATCCGCATCGACATGCGCGGGCCAGATGGGGTGATTTATCCGATGAAAGGCGTCTTCCGCGAAGTCGTGGCGCCGGAGCGGCTGGTGTTCACCAGCACCGCGGTGGAAGACGCTGCCGGCAATCCCCAGCTCGAAGGGCTTGCCACTGTCACGTTTGCCGAGCACGAGGGCAAAACGCTGCTCACGGTGCATAACCTGATCCTCAAAGCGGGGCCCGGCGCGGCGGACGCGCTCGCGGGCATGGACGAGGGCTGGAACCAGAGCCTGGATCGCCTCGTCGCGCTGCCGCTGCTGAACAAATAGGGGGAACCCGCGTGAAGAATGAGCCGTCCGCTGCGCCCGAAAGCGACC
Source organism: Chloroflexia bacterium (assembly GCA_035693165.1). Lineage (GTDB taxonomy): Bacteria > Chloroflexota > Chloroflexia > QHBQ01 > JAICKM01 > JAICKM01. Next base: position 7,288 of record DASSGZ010000416.1, read on the forward strand.
TCCCGCCCGGACTCGCCGCGCCCGCGCGCCGGGCGCTCACCGCCGCCGGGGTGTAGCGACTCGCCCAGCTAACCACGCTGCGCGAGGCCGAGGTCCAGCAGTTACACGGCATCGGCCCCAACGCGCTCGTGCAGCTTCGCCGCGCCCTCGCCGCGCACGGTCTGTCGTTCGCCGCCGAGAAGACAGGCAAAGATGAGAGCGGCACATAAAGAAGTGGAGGGTTTTATGAGCACGGTAACATCAAAAGACGGCACCACTATCGCCTACGATAAATTGGGCGCCGGCCCGCCGGTGATCCTGGTGGCCGGCGCGCTGGGCGTCCGCGCGTACCCGGTGATGGGCGAGCTGGCGGCCCTCCTGGCCCCGCACTTCACCGTGATCAACTACGATCGCCGGGGCCGCGGCGAGAGCGGCGACACTTTGCCCTATGCCGTCGCGCGGGAGATCGAAGATATCGACGCCCTGATCGACGCCGCCGGGGGATCGGCTTACCTCTACGGCATCTCCTCGGGCGCGAACCTGGCCCTCGCCGCGGCCAACGCGCTGCCCGGCAAGGTCACGAAGCTGGCGCTGTACGAGCCGCCGGTGATCGTGGACGACAGCCGCCCGCCCATGCCCGCGGATTACGTGCAGCAGATCAACGACTTTGTTGCGACGGGCCGCCGGGGCGACGCGGTGGCGCTCTTCATGCGGCACGTGGGCGTGCCCGACGAGTTCATCCCGCAGATGCGCGCCATGCCCATGTGGCCGCAGATGGAACAAGCCGCGCACACACTCGCCTACGACGGCCTGATCATGGGCGACACCCAGTCCGGCAAGCCGCTGGCGCCCGGCCAGTGGCCTGCCGCCACCCTGCCCACGCTGGTGATCGTCGGCGGGGACAGCCCGCCCTTCTTCCACAACGGCACCCGCGCGGTGGCGGACCAACTGCCCCGCGCCCAGCACGCCACCCTGCCCGGCCAGACGCACGAAGTCTCCTCCGCAGCCCTCGCGCCCATGCTGATCGAATTCTTCACCGCCTGATCGTTTGCGCGGCCTCGGCGTATAAAACACCCCCGGCATATGAGCATGCCGGGGGTGTTGTCTTGCGTGCGGGTGTGGCTTACTTGCCGGTCAGCGGGATGACGTTGCGCCGGGGCGCGGGCGCCGCGCTTTCGGCGTGGGTGCCCGCCACCGGGTAACCTTCCTCGTCGAGGACGGCGCCCACCTGGTCCAGGCTCAGCGCGCTCTCGTCGTAGCTGAGGTGGACCTCCTTGGCCGGGACGTTCACCCGCACGCTCTCGACGCCGGGTTGCTTCTGCAGGATGTCGGTGATGGTGTGCGCGCAATGGGCGCAGGAGATGTCCGGGACTTCCAACACGATGTTCGACATGGGTTTGTTGCTCCTTGTGTGTTTGCTAATTGGCTATGGCCGGTTTGAAACCGGCCCCTACAGCGCGTCCGGTGCCGGGCCGGTTTGAAACCGGCCCCTACAATGGATTGGCCGGCGGGCCGGATTGTAGACGGGCCCTATGATGTTGGCCGGACGGTAGGGCCGGGTTGCGTCCCGGCCCCACCGCGCTCCGGCGGGCGAGTTACCGCACTTCAACGACCCAGGCCACGGTCAGCACCTGCCCGTTGTGGGCGAACTGCGACCAGACCTTGTAGAGGCCCGGCTGGGCGAAGGTGTGGCTGAAGGCGTAGTCCGGGCCGAACTGCGCGGGGGCGTCCGCCATCTCGCCCATCTCGCCCGCGGGCGGGGCGGCGCCCGCGACGCCGTGGACGTGGGTGAAGCCCTCGGCTTGCGCGTCGAGCACCACCACGTGACTGGCCGCGCCCAGGTAGGGCTGCAAGTCCGTGACCGGCGCGCCGTCGCGCGTGATCTGGACCACGAAGCGGCTCAGTTGCCCGGCGCGGATCGCACCCTGCGGCGTGATCGTGGCCGTGTAGCCGGCCACAGTCTGCGGCGCCAGGTCGGGCGCCAGGCGCGCCGCCGGGCTGCCGGTGTCGCCCACGCGCAGGTCGAAGCGGTGCACCTCGTCGCCGTGCCCGGTGAGCTCGAACTCGTCGTAGAGCACGTAGTCGCCCGCCGCCGGGAAGGCGTGCTCGACGCGGTACTCGCCGGGCGTGCCCGTGTTCTCCGGGTGGATATGGGCGAAGTAGCCCAGGTCGCGATTGACCACGATCAGGTGCATGGCCTTTTCGTGGCCGATGGCCGGGTTCACCGCCTGCCCGGTGTCCGCGTCCGTGACCCGGAAGGTCAGCGGGACGGCGACGCCCGGCTGGACGGCGGGGGCCGTGGCGAAGGCGACTTTCGCCGCCGGGGCCGTGGCCGCAATCGGCATGGTCGTCATATTATCAGTTCCAGTTCCACTATTGCCCATCGCGGCCATGCCGGTGGGGCGGAAGACGAAGAGCGACGCCGCGCCGACGGCCAGCGCCAGCAGCCCGATCACGACCAGGTAGCTGGCATCGGCCACGCGGCTGCGCAGGCTCGGGTGCAGGATCTCGGCGGCGTCCTTCGGCGGGCGGAAGCCGCGCAGCCGCAGCGAGTTCGTCACCACGCTGACGCTGGACATCGCCATCGCCGCGCCCGCCATGATCGGGTTGAGCAGCAGCCCCCACAGCGGGAACAGCAGGCCCGCCGCGACGGGGATCAGCACCACATTGTAAATGAACGCCCAGAACAGGTTCTGGCGGATCGTGCCGATAGTCCGGCGCGACAGGGCGATGGCCGTGACCACGCCGCGCACGTCGCCGCCCACCAGCGTGATGTCCGACGCCTCCATCGCCACGTCGGCGCCGGTGCCGATGGCGATGCCCAGGTCGGCCTGCGCCAGCGCCGGGGCGTCGTTGATGCCGTCGCCCACCATGGCGACGACCTTGCCGCCCGCCTGCAACTCCTTGACCTTGGCCGCCTTCTGGTCGGGCAGCACATCGGCCAGCACGTTGCGGATGCCCACCTCGCGGGCGATGGCCTGCGCCGTCGCCGCGTTGTCGCCGGTGATCATCCAGACATCCAGGCCCAGCGCCTGCAACTCGCGCACCGCCTCCGCCGATTCCGGCTTCAGCGTGTCGGCCACGGCGATGACGCCCGCGGGCGCGCCGTCGGCGGCCACGAACATCGGCGTCTTGCCCGCCTGGGCCAGGTCCGCCGCCTGCTCGCGCAGGCCGTCGAGCACCACCCCGGCGCCGTCCATCAGCCGGGCGTTGCCCAGCAGCAGCCGCCGGCCTTCGACCGTGGCGACGATGCCGTGCCCGGCCTGGGCCGCGAACTCGGTCGCGGGCGGGGCGGCCAACCCTAGCTCCCCGGCGCGGGCCACGATGGCCTCGCCCAGCGGGTGCTCGGAGCCGCGCTCGGCGGCGGCGGCCAGCCGCAGCAGGTCATTTTCCGCGAACCCGTTGGCCGGGACCACATCGGTCACGGCGGGCTTGCCGCGGGTCAGCGTGCCGGTCTTGTCCAGCACGATGGCCGTGACTTTGTGCGCGCCTTCCAGCGCCTCACCGCCGCGGATCAGCACGCCGTACTCGGCGCCCTTGCCCGTGCCGACCATGATCGCCGTCGGCGTCGCCAGGCCCAGCGCGCAGGGGCAGGCGATGATCAGCACGGCGATGGTCGCCACCAGCGCGTAGGTGAACTTCGGTTCCGGCCCCAGCCAGTACCACAGCGCGAACGTCAGCAGCGACAGCACCAGCACCGCGGGCACGAAGTACGACGAGATCTCGTCGGCCAACCGCTGGATGGGCGCCTTCGACCCCTGCGCTTCCTCGACCATGCGCACGATCTGGGCGAGCGCGGTGTCCTTGCCGACCTTGGTGGCGCGGAAGGTGAAGGAGCCGGTCTTGTTCAGCGTCGCGCCGATGACCCCGGCGCCCGGCTCTTTCTCCACCGGCAGGCTCTCGCCGGTCAGCATCGACTCGTCGACCGCCGAGCGGCCCTCGACCACGACGCCGTCCACCGGCACCTTCTCGCCGGGGCGCACGCGCAGCACGTCGCCCACCTGCACCTGCTCGATGGGCAGGTCGATCTCGGCGTCGCCGCGCAGCACGCGGGCGGTGCGCGGGGCCAGGCCCATCAGCTTCTTGATCGCCGCGCCGGTCTGGCCCTTGGCCCGCGCCTCGAAGTAGCGGCCCATGAGGATCAGCGCGATGACCAGCGTGGAGGTGTCGTAGTACGCCTCCGGCACCAGCCCGGCCACGCGCACGGCGTCGGGGAAGACGGTGACGAACACGCTATACAGGTACGCCGCCGACGTGCCCACGGCGATCAGCGTGTTCATGTTGGTCGCCAGGTGGCGTGCGGCCAGCCAGGCGCCCCGGTAGAACTGCCACCCGGCCCAGAACTGCACCGGCGTCGCCAGCACGAACATGGCCCAGTAGCGCTGCTCCATCGGCCAGGGCAGGGGCAGGAACATGCCCGCCATGATCAGCACGCCCGCCACGAAGCTGGCGATGAACTTCCAGCGCAGCGTGGCGATCTCGTGGTCGCGCCGGGCCGTGTCCGCGTCCACCGGGTTCGCCCCGGCGGCAGCCGCCGGGCCAGGCGCCGCCACCGGTTCGGGCCGCAGGCCGTAGCCCGCCTTCTCGACCGCCTGGCGGAACTCGTCGCGCCCGACCATGGCCGGGTTGAAGCGCACGGTGGCCTGCTCGGTCGCCAGGTTGACGCCCGCGCTCTCAACGCCGGGCAGCTTGCTCAACGACTTCTCGACCCGCCGCACGCACGAGGCGCAGGTCATGCCCTCGATGGGCAGCGTGGCCTCGGCCATGGGCACGGTGTAGCCCGCGCCCTCGACGGCGGCGCGCAGCTTCGGCAGGTCCACTTGCGCCGGGTCGTACTTGACGGTGGCGCGCTCGGTCGCCAGGTTGACGGCGGCGCTCTCCACGCCCGCGACCTTGCCTAGCGCGCGCTCCACCCGCCGCACACAGGATGCGCAGGTCATGCCGCCGATGGGCAGCATCACTTCCGTCGTCTGCGTCGCCGCGGTGGGGGTGTCTTTGGTGATTTGCTCGATTGCCATGGTTCTTTGTTCCTTCTGCCGCGCCTACCGCGACAGGTTCATGCCTGTTGTTTGCCGCGCCGGGCCGGTTTGAAACCGGCTCCTACAGCGCCGTCGGGCGGGACGGTTGGCGCGCCGGGCCGGTTTGAAACCGGCCCCTACAGCGCGATCCGGCGACGGGGTTGCCTACTCTTACCGGCGCGACAGTTCAAATAACTCTTCCAACTCGCCGATGATCTCCGCATCCCGGCCCTCATGTATGCCGTTCACGACACACGAGTTGAGGTGGCCGCGCAGCACCGTCGCCTCGAACTTGTCGAGCGCGCGCTGCACGGCGTAGGTCTGCTTGAGCACATCGACACAGTACTGGTCTTCCTCGACCATCTTGCGGATGCCCTTGAGGTGGCCCTCGATATAGGCCAGCCGCTTCAAGGCGTCCTGTTTCGCGTCTGCTCGCATCGTGTTTCTCCTTTACCCGACCCCCCTGGGAGGGGTTTCAACCGTATTGTATCATGATATGCACGCTATGTCAAGACCCCCCCAGGGGGGGTATACGGAGATGCACACGCGGGCTTCCTTATATATAGCCCGCGCCGGTGAACACGCGGGTGAAAGCGGGTCGCCGGTTGGTGACAATTGCCGAGGCCGTGTGGGGGCGGACCGGCGTGTCCGCCCTGTCGCCTTACCGGGATGCCGCCCGCGTCCCAGGCCGCCGCCGGGCAGGAATGGTCGGGACCGCTACTACTCCGGAAGTCGCCTCCGACCTGCCTTAAGGCGAGTCCTCCTCCCCAGCATCTGGCGGCTCGTAATCGCTCCATATCTGGCTCTGCAACGTTCCGGATAGCAGTTTGGTCAGGAAGCTGGTCATCGAATCAGCGAACTGCTCCATCGGTCCCCAGTGGGTTTCCATGACCACGACCGGCCAGTCGGCCGGTTGCCCGATCATTTGCCAGTAGAGCTTATCGCCATCCCCCGACGTTCCCCAGGGCAGCAATCCCTCCGGTTCAGGGTAGATGGGGAAGGGCAAGTGGTCCCGCCATGATTTCACCTCGTGCAGCACTGCTAATTCGGGATCAAGTTGTCGCAGCAAATTGCGATGGGGCAGGGCAGAGAAGGGATTGTGAGGTAGTATATGGAGGTCATGTGACCAAACAATAATGGCTGAGCCATAAGCGTTGATGTAGTCCTTGTAATCGGGCGGTAAGCGCGTGCCCAAGATTCTTTCTACCTGAGTCCAATCCCCTACCCGATCTATCTCAGAGGGAATTGTAGAATGGGGCAAGACTCTCCGTAGTCCTTCGAGACTCATACCTGTACCTTCTGCACAAAGCCGATATCGACGTAAACCAGCAGTTGCCGGACCAACCGGTCTTGCTGTGCTACCAAAAAGAATCTGCGTTGTTCCGGCAGACATCGGGGTGAGGCGGCAGGCGCGATAAATCGCGCC
>DASSGZ010000417.1:0-6358 GCA_035693165.1 Chloroflexia bacterium
GCCGCAAAGCGCAGGTTACACGCCCCCAGCACCCCGCGCGGCACCAGCGCCAGGTAGAAGAAGAAAATAACCAGTTCGGTCAGGAACGTGACGAAGGCCGAGCCGATGGCCCCGTTGCCGTACAGAGCCTGCGTCTGGCGGATCAGCCACCAGTTCAGCAGCGGATTGACCAGCGCCGCGCCCACCGAGACAAAGGCCCATTGCTTTTGCTTGTCGACCGAGACCAGGATCGTCGCCAGGATCATGTCGGCGTAGAGCGGCACCAGGCTGAAGCCGAGGATACGCAGCGGCAGCACCGCGCCGTCGTATTCGGGCAGCCCGCCGACCAGGGCGATGATCTCCCGCGCCAGCAACACCACCCCCAGGCCGATGGGCAGCGCGGCCAGCACGATCAGGTCGAGGCTGCGCCGTGAGGTGCGCACCATGGCGTCGGCGGCATTGACGAAGGTGCGCGACAGCACCGGCAGCACCGCCGCCTGGAAGATATAGGGCACGAACGACAGCGTCTCGTACATGCGCACCGCCGCGCCGAACAGGCCGTCGGTGTGCGCGTCGGTGAGCGCCTTGAGCTGGATCGCTGCGTTGCGCTGGTAGATCACGCCGAAGGCGGCCCAGAGAAAAAACGGCGCTCCACCGCGGATCATCTGCCAGGCCAGGCGCCGGTCGAACTGGGGCCGCACCCAGCCGAGCCGGATCGCGCGGCTGCCGATCAGCAGCAGATTCATCGCCGCGCCGATGAGCATGACGGCAGCCACCGCCGGCAGCCCGTAGCCCAGCACCAGCAGCGTCACGCTCAGCACCGTCACCGTGACTTTTTCGGCGATAGTGCCCAGCGCCTGCCAGAGCATGTTTTCGTTGCCCTGGAACGTGGCGGCGCAGGCTTGCGTGAAGCTCGCCACCACAATCGCCAGGCCCACCAGGACGACGGCCAGCAGGCTTTCGCCGTCGTTGTGCTCGCCGGTCGCCACGGCCCAGCCCAGGATCGCCAGGTAGACCAGCACGGTGCTCGCCGTCCGTAGCAGCACCGCCGTGCTGAGGTAGCGCGCCGAGTGGGCGCGGTCGCGCGCCACCTGCTTGGTCAGGTAAGTGGCGATGCCCGCGTCCATGAACACGCCCCCGGTCAGCGCCAGCGATTGCGCCCAGAACAGCTTGCCGAACGTCGCGCTGCCCAGCCCCGATTGCACCGCCACCGTCCAGATAAAGGTCATGGCGAAGGTGATCATCTGGGACACCAGCATGATCAGGGTGTTGCGCGCCACGCTGTGCGCCGGATCGACCAGGACCGGCGCCGCGGTAGGTTCCACGTCCGGCGGCGGGATCAGCGTGCGGGTCTGGTCCAGTTCGCGGTTGTCGATCGGGCGAGGATCGAGAGTTTGCAAGCGTCAGTCTCCGGCTAGGGCGGCCTGGGATTGGTACTACACGGGCCCGTCGCCTGCAATAGCAGGAACGATGCCGTAACGCGCGGAAATTAACAATTCGACAGAAATAGCTGAGTCCGCCGGGCTGGGATATACCCTACAAGCCGCCCGCGCAGCCTGGTGGTTCCCCGGTTGGTCCAGCCCGCGCAGGCAGGCTTTGTTGTGCTAGCCCGCCCGTGGACGGGCCGGGCGATCTCGCTACCGCCCGGATGACCTCAGCATGGATTAGCCCCTGCCGGCGCGGCAAGGGGGAGCCGCGTTGACGATCCCGCCTGGCCTATGCTAGACTCGCGCTGTGAGATGCCGATCCATCGGCAATGCGAAAGAGGTGATAGACCCCATGCGCTATGAAACACACACCCATCTGAAGCCGGAGCAGGTGCTGGACGAGGCTGAGCGCTTCTTCGGCGAGGAAGGGCTGAAGATGAAGCGGAGCGCCCGCCAGGGCGGGCAGGTCAGCTTCTACGGCGACGGCCTGGCCTGGATCACCGTCTGGCCGCCCAACGACGAAAAGAGCGGCTCGCGCGTCGACCTGGACAGCAGCCGGCGCGACGCCGATGTGCTGCGCTTCCGCGACCATCTGCACGCCCTGGAGCACCAGCCGGCCCCGCCCCTGGCGGCCCCGCCGTCGTCGGACCCCGGCCCGCGCTAGGCGCCGGCCCGCACAGCACAGAAAAAGGCGGCTCCCGCGCGGGAGCCGCCTTTTTGTCGCTTGCGTAACGCTGTGCTAGACGAACAGCGGGGCCAGCACCAGGGTGATGGTAGCCAGCAGCTTGATCAGCACGTGCAGCGACGGGCCGGCGGTGTCCTTGAAGGGGTCGCCCACCGTATCGCCCACGACCGACGCCTTGTGCGCGTCGGTGCGCTTGCCGAGCACCTGCCCGTCCGCGTCGCGCAGGCCCCCGGCCTCGATGAACTTCTTGGCGTTGTCCCAGGCACCGCCGCCGTTGTTCAGCACGTTCGCCAGCAGGATACCGGCCATCGTGCCGACCATCAGTAGCGCGCCCTCGGCTTCCCAGCGCAGGATCAGACCGATGATCACCGGCGTGCCGACGGCGAGCAAACCGGGCGCGATCATCTCGCGCAGGGCGGCGCGGGCGCTTACGTCCACGCAGCTTGCGTAGTTGGGGCGCGAGGTGCCGGCCATGATGCCGGGGTCGGCCTTGAACTGGCGGCGCACTTCCTCGATCATGCCCTGGGCGGCGCGGCCCACGGCGCGGATGGCGAGCGAGCTAAACAGATAGACCAGCATGGCCCCAATGAAACCGCCGATAAAAACCTCAACCTTCGAGAGGTTCACCGGCAACACACCGTCCACAATCTGCAGATTGGGGTTGATCTGGCGCACTTTGTCCAGGTAGGCCGAGAAGAGCAGGAAGGCGGCCAGCGCCGCCGAGCCGACGGCATAGCCCTTGGTCAGCGCCTTGGTTGTGTTGCCCACGGCGTCGAGGCCGTCGGTGATGTTACGGGTGCTCTCCGGCTGGTGCGACATCTCAGCGATACCGCCCGCATTGTCGGTAATCGGGCCGAAGGTGTCCATCGCCAGGATATAGGCGCAGGACATCAACATGCCCATGGTCGCCACCGCCGTGCCGAACACACCGGACGCAATGCGCGGGTTCACCAGGAAGCCGAGGACATTAGCTTCCCCGGCGGCATCCAGCGTCACGCCCGACCCCAGGTGCGGCTGGCCCTGGGTGCCGAGCCAGAAGGAGAGACCCAACGCGACGGCGATGCTGATCGTCGGCAGGAAGGTCGTCTCGAAGCCGATAGCGATGCCGGAGATGATCGTCGTGGCCGGGCCGGTCTTGGTGGCCTCGGCGATCTCCTTCACCGGGCGCCAGGAGCCGGCGGTGTAGTACTGGGTGATATAGACGAAGGCGATGGAGGTCGCGATACCGACCAACCCGGCCAGGCCGAACCACAGCCAGCTTTCGGGCGGGAACATCAGGTACGAAACCAGCATCATGAACACAGCGGAGAGGGCGGCCACAACGTAGTAGCCGGTGTTCAGCGCGCGCAGCGCCGCCACGTCGGTCACGTCGGCCCCGCCGCTGCCGCTGACGCGGGCGCTGAGCAGGCCGACCAGCGAGGCGATCAGGCCGAAAGCGCGCACGACCAGCGGGAAGAGGATCCAGGCGACGCTGGTGCCGCCGGTGATGGCGTACAGCAGCACACCGAGGATCATGGCGCCGATATTCTCGGCGGCCGTCGACTCGAACAGGTCGGCGCCGCGGCCCGCGCAGTCGCCGACGTTATCGCCCACGAGGTCCGCGATCACGGCGGGGTTGCGCGGATCGTCTTCCGGGATCCCGACTTCAACCTTACCCACGAGGTCGGCGCCGACATCGGCGGCCTTGGTATAGATACCGCCGCCCAACTGAGCAAAGAGCGCCACAAACGAGGCGCCGAAGCCGAAGCCGACGATCAGGAACGGGGCCTGCGAGGGGCCACCGCCAATGGCGCTATAGGCTTCATAGATGGCATACACCCCCAGCAGGGAAAGCGACACCACCAGGAAGCCCGACACCGCGCCCCCGCGCAGGGACACGGTCAGGGCCTCGCCCAGGCTGCGCCGGGCCGCCGAAGCCGTGCGCAGGTTGGCCTGCACCGCGACAAACATGCCGATAAAACCGGAGATACCGGAACAGAGCGCGCCGAGCAGGAAAGCAATCGAGGTCATCACGCCGAGTTGGCCCGCGCCGACCGACGACAGGCCCAGCGTGCTACCGGGAATGAGCGCAATGAGGATCCCGATCAGCACCGCCGTCACCACCGCCAGCATGGCAATGGTGGTGTACTGCCGTCTGAGGAACGCCATCGCGCCTTCGAAGATCGTGCTGGCGACCGCCTGCATCTCCGGCGTGCCCCGGTCGCGGCTCAACACGTCGCGCGCCAGGTACACCGCAAACAGCACCGAAATGATGCCGGCGACGGGCACGAACAGAGTTAATAGTTCAACCATTCACTCCTCCACGTATTGGGTAGATAGGGTTAACGGCGGCCTCCGCCGGCCAGGAGAGGGCACGCCACAGCAATGTAGCCGCGAGCCGGGGGCAGCGATGTCGCCGGTCGCTAGAGCGAGGACCCGGATCCAGAGGAGGGCATCCGGAACAGCCTCGGGCATTGTAACACATCGATACAATCATGTAAAGGCGCCCAGGGTAGAGGAACGGGGGAGTTTTCATCACATTCCCGGCGAAAACAACCGTCTGTGCCAGGCAGCGCGCAGGGTGGGCGGCGGCTGCCGGGCAGTTTCCCCGTCCCCGCCACCCCCGCTGACCAATTCGTAAGAACACCCAGGGCCGGGCCCGATCCGAAATATGCCTATGGCAGGGGAAAAGCAGAGGATCTGTAAGTATTTGCGTTTCGCCGATGAGCGGCCCGTTAATCTTGCCCGCCTATACTAAAGCTTGCAATTAACCCGTTGCCGGATACCGCCGGGCACGGACCGCACCGGCCCAGCCCCATTTCCACCGGCGCCCCGTTGGTGGGCGCGCAAACCCCGGCGCCGGTTCCATGCTACCGCCCGCGCTCATGAGAGTAGCCGTCGCCGTCACGCGCGGGCACCTTTGCGAAAGGATCGTGACTCATGCATCGTTATAGCCGGCGAGTATTGCTGTTCCTGATTCTGGCCCTCGCCGCGGGCGCGCTGCTGCTGAGTAGCCGCCCGGCCAGCGCCCACCTGCCGGGCGCCGCCCCGGCCCCGGACGCGCCGCTCAGCCCCGTGCTGACCGATGTGGCGGTCGGCCCGGCAGTGACCGCGCCCGGCAGCCTGCTGGTCTTTACCTACACCGTCAGCGTCACCCAGGCGCAGTCGGTCGCGCTGGGCGCGGCGGTCCGCCCGCACGGCGAAGTCAACTGGGTCAGCGACCCGCCGCGCGACCGCACCGTCGCGCTGGTGGTGGGCAGCAACGTCGTCACGCGCACCTACCAGCTCGACAACACGCCCAACCAGACCTATGATGCCCTCTGGACCGTCAACAGTACCGACTTCACGACCACCTACGATATGACCTCGCGTGACAGTGTGGTCACGACAACCGCCGCCCCACCCACCGCCACGCCGACCAACACGGCGCCGCCCACGAATACGCCGACGATCACCACCACGCCCACCCAGACGCGCACGCCCACGGCGACGAACACGCCCACGCACCCGGTGCTGCAAGACGTGTCGCTCGACCCGACCACGGCGTATCGCTTCGGCTACGTCACGCTCTACTACACGGTGTTCAGCCCGGCGGCGCAGCAGATCGCCCTCGGTGCCGATATGGCCCCCACCGGGACGAACAACTTCGAGGACGACCAGGCCAACAACCGGGTGGTGAGCATCAACGCGGGCGTCACCACCGTGAGCCGCATCTTCGCCATCGGGTCGCGCGCGGCGGGCAGCTACGACGTGCGCTGGGGCATCTTCGACTCCACCTTCACGACCAACTACGACCTGGTACGCCGGGATAACGCCCTGACCATCGATCCGCAAAGCGCGACCAATACCCCGACGGTCACGAATACGCCGACGGCTACGGCCACGCCGATTCAGGTGTGCAGCTACAACATCACCGCGAGCGCGAACGCGACCATCGTGCCGGGCACCACCTTGCTCGACCGCAGCAACAACTGCACCGACTGCACCAGCCATATTGACCTGCCCGCCGGGTTCCAATTCCAGTTCTACGGCGAGTGGCGTACGATGGTCCGTGCAAGCTCGAACGGCAACCTGCAGTTTGATACCGCCACCGGCATCACCAATGGCTGCCTGCCGGAGCCGAGCCTCGGCCCATCTATCATGCCCTACTTCGAGGACCTGGACCTGTCCAGCCCCGGCGACGGCATCTATACTTCGGTTACGGGCATCGCGCCCGACCGCGTCTACAATATCGAATGGCGCGGCCAGCGCAACGGCACCACCAACCGCGTCCACTTTGAGGTGCGGC
>DASSGZ010000418.1:0-16905 GCA_035693165.1 Chloroflexia bacterium
CGCGGGGTCGCGCGCCGCGCCGTACAGGGCGGGGTCTACGTCCACGCCCCCCGGCAGCAACAGGCCGTCCAGGTGGCGGTAGAGCACTCGCAGAGGCGCGGGGTCGGCCATCAGCGGGATTAGCACGGGCACGCCGCCGCCCGCCAGCACGGCCTGGGTATAGGCCTGGTTATTACTGAAGCGCGGGGGCCGGCGGCCCGGCGCCGCGTCGTCGCTGAGGGTCGGAATGCCGATCAGCGGGGCATCTGCCATCATGGTCTCCTGTGTGCATACTGGGTGCCGGCGGCGCCCATCCCCCGGTGCGCCGTGCGGCAACCGTGAGCGAGTGGGGGCTCGCGTCCTCTATAGTAGCATACGTGTCTATAGCGCTGCGTGTGCGCGGGCGCCCGCGGCCCCGCGAATGCCGGTCCCAATCCCGCCGCCCCGCGCGCCCCGACCATCGCCGCGACCAAAGTCGCGGCCAGGGCCTCGGCAATCTCAGCCCAACGGCGACCGCGGTGGATTGAACCGCATCCGGTCGTACGCCTGGAGCAGATCGGTTGTACTCCGCCGCAGGTGGCGAAGCCCGTCCCGGCTTAATCCGAAGCGGCGTATGTCTATTTCGGAGGAAAGGGGTTGCATTATCCATCCGGCGGCTGTATAGTAAAGTAGAGTTACCAAGTCCCCACCATTCACTCCCATGCCGCCAGGGGTCTCACTCTACTCCGCGATCTCCTTTCCCACTGAGCGCGCATGGCTGTTACCTGGTTGCCGGCCATACAGAATGAGCCTGGCGGGAGGTTCCCGTGCCTGCGGGCGCGATCGCCCGTGTGAAGCAAGCTACACTCGTGCCCGAGGGGGCGCCGGCTGCGTACTAGGACCCGCCCATCAGGTCGGCCTGTCTGGAGTGCGCGACCACCTACACATCTGGCCGGCCGGCAGTTTACCGCCCATCAAGAAACACGCGCCGCCAGAGGCGTGTCGCGCGTTACCACGCGGCCTGGCCCCGATGCGGCGAGGAGATAAGTTGCCATGGCTCTGAGGACCCGCGGGCGAGTTCCGGTAGCGCTGCTGCTTGGCGCGCTGTTATTGAGTGCTTGCGGCGGCGGGAACGCGACCCCGGCAGCCGCAGGCGGGGCTGGGGGGAGTGTGACCGGAGCGCTGATCGCGCCCCCCGGCGCCAGCGGCGGGAGCCCCGGCGCAGTCGCGTTTGACCCGGCCGCCTACAAGAAGAACGCCGTCGAACCCGGTGCCCACTTGCGCGTCGCCAGTTGGGGTGATACATCCGAGCAGCAGGTGAACCAGGACGCCCTCGCCCGCTTCCAGCAGGTCTATCCCGATATCAAGATCACCTATGAACCGCAGCCGTCCGACTATGGGACCAAGCTGCTCGCCCAGATCAAGAGCGGCTCGCAACCCGACGTCTTCTACCTCGACGTGGATCTGCCCTACCAACTCATTCCCCATCAGGTGCTGTTGGACCTCACGCCGGCCCTGGCAGAGGTCGGGCGTAGTAAGGACGACTACTTCCCCGGTCTCACCGGCGTCTTCCTCGGCCCGGATGGGCAGGTCTACGGCCTGCCCAAGGACTTCACCAGCATGGCCCTCTTCTACAACACCGACCTGGTCAAGACCCCGCCCAAGCCCGGCTGGACCCAGGACGACTTCGCCGCCTGGGTCAAAGCGAACACGGTGGGCAGCGGCCAGACGCGGGTCTTCGGCTTCGCGAGCGATCTCGTGTTCTTCCTCTACTGGGGCAACTTCGCCCTCGCGAACGGCGCCAGAGTCCTCGACAACAACCGGTGCGCCATCAATAGTCCCGCGGGAGTCGCCACGCTGGACTGGTTTTATGGCCTGTACCAGGACCAGGTCCTCACGCTCTCAGCCGACGTCAGCGCCGGGTGGGAGGGGGAAGCCTTTGCCAAGAAACGCGCAGCCAGCATCGTCGTGGGGAGCTGGATCAATCCCTACCTGAATGACCCCAAAGCGGCCTTCGACGTACACTATGACGCCGTGCCGCTGCCTCTGGGCAAGAGCGGGGCCAGGGCCACGACGTTGGGCTTCGCCGGCTGGGGCGCCGCAGCCCAGACCAGGTTCCCCAAGGCCGCCGCCGCGCTCGTGCTGTTCCTCACCAGCCGGGAGAACGAGGGAGCGATCCTGCAGACCGGCTTTGCCTTGCCCTCGCTGCGGGGCATGGAGAACCACCCCTTCTTCCAGGGTTCCAGCACCCTGAGCCGGATCTCCAGGTTGCTCTACGAGGGGGCGAGTTACGGCCTGCCGGGCGTCTGGGGCGGCCCGGCCAACCCGCAGATTCAGAAGGCCCTCAACGAGGCGACCGAGCGCGTTTTTGCCGGAATGCAGACCAGCCGGCAGGCGCTCGACCAGGCCTGCCAGGAGATTGATGCGGCGCTCGCCGCAGTCCGGTAATCGTCCGCACGGCGCCGAAACGGGACCAGGTTCGGCCTGGGGCGCACCCCAGCGACGCTGCCTGTGGTTTGGGAAGATCTTTTATAATTGATCTATGTCTATCCAGTGTTAGCCACCAAACTCTATATCCCCCCACCGCCGCCTAAAGTTGTTCGCCGTCCCCACCTAGTCGAGCAGCTCAACGCGGAGCTGCACCGCAAGCTGACGCTCATCGCGGCCCCCGCCGGCTTCGGCAAGACCACGCTGGTCAGCGCCTGGGTCGCTGCTTGTGCGCGCCCCGTCACCTGGCTGTCGCTCGACGCGGCGGACAGCGAGCCGGCCCGCTTTCGGGCCCACCTCGTCGCGGCTTTGCGGACGCTGGCGCCGAATGTCGGCGCAGGGGCGTTGTAGGGGCTCGAAGACCCACGTCCGCCCATCGAAGCGATTCTGACGGCGCTGCTCAACGAGATCACTACCAGCTGCCGAGTGATTTCGTCCTCGTCCTCGACGACTACCACGTTATCGACACCCCACCGGTGGACCAGGCCCTGACCTTTCTCCTGGAGCATCTGCCGCCGCAAATGCACCTGGTGATCACCACCCGTGAGGACCCCCGCTTCCGCCGGCCCGGCTCCACGCCCGCGACCAATTGACCGAAGTGCATGCCGGCGACTTGCGGTTTGCCCTGACCGAAGCCGGCGAATTTCTCCAGGCGATGAGTCTCGACCTCGCCGCGGACGAAGTCGCCGCCCTGGAAGCCCGCACCGAAGGCTGGATTACCGGCCTGCAATTAGCCGCACTGTCCCTGCGAAGCCACCCGGATAAGCCGGGGTTCATCCGGGCGTTCGCAGGCGACCCCCGCTACATCGCGGACTATCTGGTCGCAGAGGTCCTGCAGCGTCAGCCCGAACCGGTCCGCCGCTTCTTACTCCAGACCGCCATTCTCGACCGCTTGACTGGCGCGCTGTGCGAGGCCGTCACCGGCCAGCCAGGAGGCCAGGGCCGGCTGGCGGCCCTGGAGCAGGGCAACTTCTTTGTCGTTCCGCTCGATGACCAACGCCACTGGTATCGCTATCACCATCTCTTTGCCGACGTGCTCTATGCGCACTTGACGGCGGAGCAGCCCGGTGAGGTCGCGACCCTGCATCGGCGCGCCAGTGTGTGGTATGAGCACCAAGGTGCGGTGGCCGACGCGATCCGCCACGCGCCGGCCGCCACAGATTGCGCCCGCGCGGCGGACCTCGTCGAACGGGCCGTGCCGGCGCATCGCCGGAGCCGGCAGGAAGCCACGCTGTTGGGCTGGCTCAGGGCACTCCTCGATGAGTTGCTCCGCGTCCGGCCCATGCTCAGCGCGGGATATGCCTGGGCGTTACTGAGTAGCGGCGACCTCGCCCATGTACGTAGGCCTGAGCGAACTACAGCGCGAGCATAACGATCTGCAGACCGCCACCCAGCATCTGCGGCGCAGCCAGGAGCTGGGTGAGCACACCGGGTTACCGCAAAATCGCTATCGCTGGTGCGTGGCGATGGCGCGCCTGCGGCAGGCCCAGGGCCATCTGGACGGCGCGCTCACCCTGCTGCACGAGGCAGAGCACCTGTTTGTGAGCGACTTTTTCCCCAATGTGCCTATTGCGGCGTGGAAGAGCCGGGTGTGGGTCGCGCAGGGCCGCTTGGGAGATGCGCTCGACTGGGCGCGCGAGCGCGGCCTGTCCGCCCATGACGACCTTAGCTACCTGCGCGAGTTCGAGCACCTCCCCCTGGCCCGCGTGCTCCTGGCCCAGTACAAGAGCGAGCGGCAGAGCGCGTCATTCTTGAGGTCAGGGGACTACTGGAGCGCCTCCTGCAGGCAGCGGAAGCAGGCGAGCGCGCACCCATACCAAGCGCATCTACAGCAAACTCAACGTCACCAGTCGCCGGGCGGCCGTCAACCGGGCCGCCGAACTGGGCCTGCTCTAGCCGCTCCATCGCCTGGCCCGCGGCGGCCGCCCCACCGCTCCGCCCGCTACCCCACCATTGCCGGCCCGCCCTGGCCCGGTGCATATCGCCGGAACCTCTGCCCCTACAGAAATCCCCACGTCGCGCCCTCAGCAATCACCACATCTGGGGACGCCATCTCCCCACATTCATTGCTATATTGTGATCGACGACGAGAACAAACGCCACGACCTGGAGCTTCATCCATATTAGGGAAAATGCACGAGGCCCAGAATGAGTGAAACACACGCAGCACCGAAGGGTCGTGACGAGCCGGGACTTTATGAGATTCGCCTCAAGGGACATTTGGAGTATCGGTGGGCCGCCTGGCTTGAGGGGCTGACCATCACTCTAGAAGACACCGGCGATACCCTGTTAACCGGCCAGGTGGTCGATCAGGCCGCGTTGCATGGCGTGCTAAGAAGAGTGCGCGATTTGGGCATGCCCTTAATCTCGGTAAGTCGCGTCAGCCCCAGCCAGGCAGCGGCGCCAGATGTCTAGCGTTGAGTCGAGGCCCGCGGCGTAGGCCGGCTGCCTCAAAAGGAGATCCGCTTTTGATCAATTCCGAGCCTGTTGCAGGCTCCGGGAACAGCAGCCGCGACCACCGTCCTATGCAGTTCCAACTGTATGAGGCTTAGCCACACCAGAAATACGCAGACAGGAGAAAACCGATGGCTACAAACGAACGCACGAGTTCGATCAAGCAGACCACAACAACTGAAGGAGACAAATAGATGAACATCAATCGCCAGACCGCAGTCGTTAAGGAGAACACAGTGAAGACAATAGACTCGCATCTGATCCGTTGGGCCGGGGCATAGCGATGGTGGCAGGGATCTGTTACGTGGTCGTTGGGATGTTCCATCCCCTTGAGACTCTGGCAACAGTTACCACCACCCAATGGGCCATCGTCCACGCCCTGGCCGTCGCCATGTCCTTCTTCGGCCTGCTTGGCCCGATGCCCTCGGAACGCGCGGTGAAATACACACCGTGTCCATCCGTCCAAGGAGTCCAACATGAAAGCGAATGTCTACGATGACGGTCGCGCCCCCGCTGTGCCGCCGCTGAATAGGGTAGGGAAGCCTATGTCGCAGAAACCTAACGCGCCGGCAAAAGCAGGTTCGGCAGCCTGGCTCATGGCCGCACTACTTGTACTGAGCGCTATTCCGCTCGGCGCGGGCGCCGTCCGCCTGAGCGAGTTGGCCGGCGGCGCGGCCATCACGCCGGCCAACGCCCGGTTCTTTGCGGCACCCCTGCCGGTGGTGCTGCATATCGGGGCCGCCGCCGTGTACGCGATCCTGGGCGCGTTCCAGTTCGCATCCGGGTTCCGGCGGCGCCTGCCCGGCTGGCACCGCGCCGCCGGGCGGCTGCTGGTGGTCTGCGGGCTGCTGGTTGGGATGTCAGGGCTGTGGATGACTCTGTTCTATCCGGGCGCGAATGGCACGAGTGAACTGCTATATGCCTTGCGGCTCGGGTTTGGGTCGGCCATGGTCGCGTCCATCGTCCTCGGCGTGATCACGATTCGGCGCGGGGACGTGCGGCAGCACCGCGCCTGGATGACGCGCGGCTATGCGCTCGGGCTTGGGGCGGGCACGCAGGTGGTGACCCTGGCGGCCGGAGAATTGATCCTCGGCCCGCCAGGGGAGCTCAGCCGAGCGCTGCTGATGGGCGCGGCCTGGGTGATCAACCTGGCCGTGGCCGAATGGGCCATCCGCAAGCGCATGGCCGCTCCAGCACGCAGGGCATCGACCCTTGTTTCCCGTCTGCCATGAGGGCAACCTGAAGGAAGCTGCCTGGAGGTCCTCCACGTCACCTTCAGAGTACAACATATGTGTTGCTGCGATGGGTTAGCCAGACCGGGAGCATATGGCCGGTGTGGATCTATGGTGTCTACCATATAATCCTAGCTGCATGGCTCATCGCCAAAGGGTTCAATGCCGCGGCCTTCGCTTCCAGGCCGGCAAGAACGGGAACGACCGAGCTGTTGCCTACGGCATAGATAGGGACGATGGGGGATAATGTATCATTGTGATACTGTTGGCGAATTCATGGGCAGGCAGAGGGGGAAGGCCCCCACGCTGCTTGGCGATCCGATTCCAGGCACGGCTGGCGCGCTACTACCGCGGGCCGGAGGAATTCGCCAACAGTATCTCATTGTTTCTGTAAAAGCTAAGCGCCGCGGGGTTGGGGATCGTGTTTGATCAGGAATTCGCGCGCCGGCGTTCACGACCGCCCCGTTGCCTGTGGCGGAACCTATGATTTGGAGGGTATTCATGCGACATGACGCAATCATCATTGGCGGGAGCTTCGCCGGTCTGTCCGCGGCCATGTATATCGCGCGGGCGCGGCGATCGGTCTGCATCATCGACACCGGCGCCCCGCGCAACCGCTTCGCGGCCCATTCCCATGGCTTTTTCGCGCAGGATGGCAGCGCGCCGGGCGCAATGCTTGCCACCGCGCGCGCGCAGGTGGCGGCCTATCCCACGGCGGCCTTCATCGCAGGGGCAGCGACTAGCGCGGCGCGGGAGCCGGACGGCTTCGCAGTCCAACTGGCGACGGGTGAAGTGCTGGAAAGCGCCAGGCTGGTGCTGGCCTTCGGTATCTCGGACGAACTGCCGGCCATTCCCGGACTGGCGGCGCGCTGGGGCAAATCGGTGCTCCATTGTCCCTACTGCCATGGGTTCGAGTTCAGCGGACAGCGCCTGGGCGTGTTGAACGTCTCGCCACGGTCGATTCACCAGGCCATGCTGATTGCCGAATGGGGACCAACGACGTTCTATCTGAATGGCGCTTCCGCGCCCGATGCTGTGGCGCTGGCCCAGTTGCAGAAGCGGGGGGTCGCCATTGAGCCGGCGCCGGTGAGGGCCTTGCATGGTGAGGGGGCGCAACTTTCGGCGATCGAACTCGCCGATGGGCGAACGTTGGACGTGGATGCGCTCTACCTCGGCCCGCGAACGCGCCTGAACAGCGAGATAGCGCAGCAACTCGGCTGTGAATTGGACGAGGGCGCCTTCGGCAGCATCATCCGCACCGATGGCGAAAAGCTGACCACCGTATCCGGTGTCTACGCGGCAGGCGATATCACGCGCTCTGCTCACAACGTCACGTGGGCGAGCGCCGATGGCGTCACGGCGGGCATGGCGGTGCACCGCTCGCTGGTTTTCGAATCAGCTCTCTGACCGGCATCCCGATCCGGATCCCTGAGCCGGATTAATCCGCGACGTCACACGCGGCGTCGCGGACTCATCCAGCTTCCGGGCGCGGTCACTTCAGGTGCCGTGGGGATCTTCCGGTTTTGGTCCTCTGCTCTGGATAGAACTCCCATACCGGCGGGATGCTGTTCCATTAGCAATCAGCCATGTCCGCGTGACGGCAGGCGGCGAAAGGACAAAGAGGCACGGATGATTTCGTTGACATGGGCGCAAGTGCAAGCCTGGCGGTTGCAACAACAGTGTCTGGGGCCGCGGGTGGACCAGGGCAACTATATTCGGGCGGTTGAGCAGGTGCTCGGGGTCCAGGCCCAGGTCGCGTCCGCGGCCGAGCTGGCGATTGGGGCGCGGGTGGATGAGTTGCAGCGCGCCGATGTGCAGCGGGCGCTATGGCAAGATCGCACCCTCGTCAAGACCTGGGCCATGCGCGGGACGATTCATCTCTTTGCCGCCGCAGATTTGCCGCTGGTGGTCGCCGCGCGCTGCGCGGATGGCGGGCGCTACCGGCTCCATGACTTCCTCCAACTGGGCTTTACGGAGGCGCAATACGATGCGTTTCTGCAGGCCGTGCCCGACGTGCTGGGCGCGGAGCCGATGACTCGGGAGGAGTTGGCGAGCGGCGTGGCGGCGCGGATGCAGGCACCGGCGGTGCGCCAGGCCCTGCTGGAGTCCAGTTGGGGCACGCTCTGGAAGCCCGCGATGTTCCGGGGCGAGCTGTGCTTCGGGCCGAGTGCGGGCCGCACAAATACGTTCGTGAACCCGCGCACCTGGCTCGGCGAGTGGCAGGAGTGGGATCCGCAGGAGGCGCAGCGGGAGGTCACCCGGCGCTATCTGCGCACCTACGGGCCCGCCACGCCGCGCGACTTCGGCTTCTGGTGGGACGGCGGCGGGAAGACCTTCGGGCAGAAGATGTTCGCCGCCCTGAGCGATGAAGTAACGACCGTGGACGTGGAGGGCTGGCAGGCCACCGCGCTGCGGTCGACGTTGGACGCGATGGCGCAAGGGACAACGGAGCCGAGTGTGCGCTTGCTGCCCATGTTTGATGTATATGTCCTGGCGCAAAGCCGGAATGTGGAGCCGCTGCTGGCGCTGGAGCACAAAGGCAAGGTGTTTCGTCCGGCGGCGTGGGTCAGCGCCGTGGTGCTGGTGGACGGCAAGATCGCCGGTGTGTGGGAGTATGAAACGCGCAAGGATCAAACGCAGGTGCAAGTTCGCCTGTTTACCCTGCCGGGACCGCAGGTACGCCGGGGGATCGAGGCGGAGGCGGAGCGCCTGGCAAGCTTTCTGGAGACCAAGGTAGCGGTGGAGTTTGTGGATGGGACATAGCGTAGGGTCGGTGTTGGATAGCCAGGCGGCATTGCTGCGCAGTCAGGGTTACGCCCTGGCACACTCTAATCGGGCTGGCGGGATGTGCGCAACCACAATCTCTATCTCGATACACCTGCTCTGCACGTGGTATTGGATTATGACAAGTAAGGAGGACAAATCACATGGGAGAATTCATTTCGATCGCAAGACAAGGTGATCCGATACGGGCTTACCTGGCGGTGCCGGAGGACGGTCAGGGGCCAGGCATCCTCGTATGCCATGCCTGGTGGGGCGTGAACGAGTTCTTCACCGGCCTCGCCGACCGGCTCGCGGCCGCGGGCTACACTGTGCTCGCCCCCGATCTCTATGACGGCCGCATCGCCACCACCATCCCCGAGGCCGAGGCTCTGGTCGGAACGGTCGAAGCCGACGGCGGCGCCTCGGCGGCCGCCAAAGAGCAGGCCGCGCTCGACTACCTCCTGCGTCACCCCGCCGTCACGGGCCAGAAAGTGGCGACCATCGGCTTCTCGATGGGGGCGGCTTACGCCTCCTGGGTCGCCACCGCGCGCCCCGAAGTGGCGGCCGTCGTCCTGTTCTACGGCGGCGTCTACTACGGTGACAAGCCCGGCGCGTACCACGAGCACACCAACGCCGCCTTGCAGGGCCACTTCGCCCCGGACGACGAATGGGAGCCGGCCGAACCGATGCGCGCGGTCGAAGCCGCGATGCAGGCCGCGGGCCACACCGCCGCCGTCTACTTCTACCCCAATACCCAGCATTGGTTCTTTGAAACCAACCGCCCCGAGTACAACCCCGCGGCGGCGCAACTGGCCTGGGAGCGCACACTCGCCTTCCTGAGCGAGCACCTGGCCTGAGTAGCAGGCCCACCCGGCGGACCCCGCCGATCACCGGCCATCGAGCGGAGTCTGTCCTTGATCACCGCAACGCCACGTGGTCACGGGTGGCGCCGGTGACCGGGGCGGGCTGCCCACGCACGGTTCCATAGCACGCCGATCGCACGCAGCGCCAACGCGCTGCACTCGTAGGCATGGGGCAACGCCTACCGCTGATCGCAGATAGAGGAGGAAGTGCCACCATGAATGCGGATGCCTTTCGCCGGCTCTACGGCTATCACTTCGCGGAAAACCGCAAGCTGTGGGATCGGTATGTCACGCAACTGTCCCCGGAACAGTTCACGCAAGCCGTGGGCTACTCCTACGGGTCCGTGCGGGACCAAATCCTGCATCTGATCGAGGTAGATGACATATGGTTCAGCGAACTGCGCGGGGTCGCACCCGCCGAACCGCTGCCTACCGCGAACGGTGATGACCGGCCAATCATTCGCGCGCGCTGGGACAACGTTGAGCAAAGGGTGCGCGAGTATCTTGGCCAATTGCGGGACGACATGTTATTCGACAAGCCGATAGCAGAACCGGACGAAGACCGAGACCTGATCGTGTGGCAAGTGCTGCTCCATGTGGTGAATCACGGCACCGATCATCGGGCGCAACTACTCCGCATGCTCAACGATCTGGGGATGGAGACCATGTCGCAAGACTACATCTTCTACGTCTATGACCACCCGTAGCTGTGTCTCTGCCGGCGATGCCGGGCGACGCTGGAGGCCCTGACCGGCGCCGCGGCGCAACGGCGCTGCCGCTTTGGCTGGGGCAGCAAGGCGGTCGTAGTATCCGCGTATTCCTGCAGCGCCTGGCGTAGCTGCCCTGCTCTCGGCAGCAGCCGGTCGGGTGCATTCAGCACTTTTCTTGTGCAAGCAGGGATGGCGGCGCCACCATCGGATCGGGGAACAGAGCGGCAGCGGCCTGGAGATCGAGCCGGGCATCCAACTTGCGGAAGGTGGCCACCGCGGCGGTCCAAAGCGCCTGGGCGGCGACGGAGCTGCCGGTGGCGAGGTACAGCCGGGCGACCGTGAGCCGGCAGCGTGCCAGTTCATACTCCTGGTCGGCGGCTTCGAGGATGGGCAACGCCTGCATCAGGTAGGGCGCGGCACCTGCGGCGTCGTCACGCGCCAGCGCGATTTCGCCCAGTACGTGCAGGCTGGTCGCCTCTTCCACGCGCATCGCTAGCTCCCGCGCCAGCGCCAGTGCCTGGCGTGCATGGTCAATAGCCAGATCGTAGTCGGCCACGCGCAAGGCGGCAGCGGCGAAATGGCGATGCAGTTCGGGCAGGAAATCGCGAGCATCGGCCTGCGCATAAAAGGCCTGGCTCAAGTCCAGGTGGGTGCGCGCCTGATCAATCTCGCCCCGCCGCACGTAAGTGGCCCCCAGGTTCATGTGTAAGGTCCCGCGCACATAGGGGGAGCCGCCGATTTGCTCCAGAATTTGCAGCGACCGCTGGTAGTCGGCCAGGGCATCGTCCAGGCGCCCCTGGTTCAGCGCGATCCCGCCCAGGTTGTTCTGGACAAAGGCGAGCGTATAGATGTCGCCGGTCTGGTTGAAGACGCGCCCGGCGCGCCGATAGTACTCGGCGGCCCGGCCCCAATCGCCGAAGTTAAAATAGGCGTTAGCGAGGCCGTTTTCCGCCATCGCCTGACCGTAAATGTTCTCGTTCTCCTCATAGAGGGCGCGGGTCTTTTCAAAATAGTGGACCGCCTCGCGGTTGTTGGCCTGGATGACCGAGATGACGGCCCGGCTGTTGCAGGCGAACGCCAGCGCCTCCGTGTCGCCTAGCCGCTCCGCCACCTGCATAGCATCATCGACCTGGGCGATGGCCGGTTCGTAGTTGCCCTGGCGCATGTTGATCAGGCCGGCAATCGCCAGCATCTCGGCGCGGGCCGAACTCTGCTGGTCGCCCAGCGCCGCCAGGCCCTGCCGGATCCAATCGAGCGCGGGGGGGTATTCCGCCCGGTTCTCGTACAGGCGGGCGATCCAGCGGCAGGCGCGGGCCTGGGCTTCCCGGTCCTCTTGTTGCTCGGCCAGCGCCAGCGCGGCGTGTAGATGCGCCAGGGCGGGTTCATACCGGCCAATCGCGGTGAGGATCTGACCCAGGTTGCCGTGGATCTGCCGGCGCTGGGCGCTGGTGGTAGCCACGGGCAGCCTCTCGGCGCAGCGGAGCGCCTTCTCAAAGTGGTCAATCGCCTCGTGGTTGGCGAACAGCTTTTGCGCCCGGCTCCCGGCCTCCATCAGATAGGCCAGCGCCCGCTCCCAGTCTTCTCCCAGGTAGCTGTGATAGGCAAGCTGGTCAATGGCCGTCGGGGCCAGCGCGGCCAGCGCCTGGCTGATCGCCTGGTGCAGTTGCCGCCGCTGGTCGAACAGCAGCGTTTCATAGGCCACGTCGCGGGTAATGTTGTGCTTGAACACGTAGGCGGTGTCAGGCGGCGGCACCTCCAGCCGCGCAAAATCGCGCTGTTCGATAATGGCGATCTCCTCGGCCAGGGCGGCGGGGGCCGGGTGCAGCGGGTGGGACCGGGCCAGCAATGCCAGCCCGAAGATCCGCCCGATGACGCTGGCGACCCGCAGCGTCAGCTTCGCTGCTTCGGGCAGCCGGTCGAGGCGGCTCAACACGGCCCCCTGGATCGAGTCGGGCAGCCCGAGGTGGAGCGCCGGGAGCGGGCCGGTGGGCGCCAGCACCCATTCGCCCTCCTGGCGGACCAGGCTGTTGGCGTGGCGCAGCGCCTCCAGCATTGGCCCCGCCAGAGTCCAGCGGCCATCCTCGCCCGGTTCAATGCGCGCCGATTCGCGGAGCGCGTCGAGCAACTCTTCGACAAAGAAGGGATTGCCTTGCGTTTCGGCCTGGATCAGCGCCAGCAGCAGCGGGTCCGCCGGCCCGCCCAGCCGGCCGGCGATCAGCCCGGCGACCGCCGCGGGGGAAAGTTCGGCCAGGTTGAGCCGGGTGTATAACGGGCTGTCGTGCAGTTCGGGCAAAATTGCCTGACCGGCCAGCGGGGGCCGGTGGGCCACGACCAGCAGCACCCGCGCCGGCGC
Source organism: Chloroflexia bacterium (assembly GCA_035693165.1). Lineage (GTDB taxonomy): Bacteria > Chloroflexota > Chloroflexia > QHBQ01 > JAICKM01 > JAICKM01. The sequence goes on from DASSGZ010000418.1 coordinate 12,821, forward strand.
CAGGGCCCGCGCCACCGCCACCGTTAGCCCCTGCGAGGCCTCGTCCAGCCACTGCACATCGTCAAGCAGTAGCAGCAGCGGGCGGGCTTGCGCCCAGGCTTGCAGGATCGCGACGATCAGCTCGACCAGGGCGCGCCGGCGCAGGCGCGGTTCGAATGCGGCCGTCGTGGCGTTGTCGGGGATGGGCAACTCCAGCAGATCGCCGAGCAGGGGCAGCCGCAGCCGCAAGGCGGGGTTGATCCCGCCGACGATTTGCTCCATGTGGGCCACGCAGCGCGCCGGCGCCTCTTGCGGGTCGCCACCGAGCACGGCGGGAAGGTCGAGCAGCGCGTTGAATACCTGCCGCCAGGGGGCGTAAGCGGTGTGTTGGGTGGTGCTCTGGCAGGCGCCGACCGCGACCTGGAACCCCTGCGCGGCGGCCCGGTCGATCAGTACGGCGGCCAGGTGGCTCTTGCCTACGCCGGTCGGGCCTTCCAGTCGCAGGATGCGCCCGGTCCCGCCGGCGACTGCCGCCACCACCTGCATTATCTGGCCGATCTCCGCGTCGCGCCCGACCAGCGGACCGGCGAAGAAACCAGCCGGCCGCTGCGGTGACACCGCCTTGCGGCCATGCACCAGCGAAACCGGCACCGGCCGGCTCTTGCCCTTCAAGCTCAGCGAGCCGATGAACTCCAACTCGTAGAGCCGGGCCACCACGCCGGCGATGGCCGGACTGATCATGATCTGGCCGGGCGCGGCGTGGCTCATCAGCCGGGCGGCCAGGTTGGCGTCGTCGCCGATCATATCGTAGGCGTGGGCGGTCGGGCCGCCATAGGCGCCTACCCGCATGCGCCCCCGGCTGATGCCGATCTGGATGGTGCTGATGTAGCGCAACTCGGCAGGAAGGGCGTGCAGTTCGAGAGCCGCCGCCACGGCGCGGCTGGCGTCGTCGTCGTGGGCCACCGGCATGCCGAAAGCGGCGTGGAGATAGCTCCCCTTGTCGCCCATGGTGAGCTTGAGCAGCGCGCCGTCATAGCGGCTGAGGATCTGCTGCACCCAGCGGACGAAAGCGTCGAGCTTGGCTTCCACGGTCTCGTCGGCATCATAGTCAAGACCGGCAAAGCGCAGGAAGAGCGCCACTACCGGGCGTAGCTCCGCCAGGAATTGCCCCTGGCCGGCCAGCAGCCGCTGGTAGACCGCCGCCAGTAGCCAGGGGCGCACCTGTTCCTCGGTCAAGGTGCCCGGCGCGAGGGGCGGCCACGGATCGGTCGCCACCGGGCCGTTCAGTCCGGCAATCACCGCGAAGCGCGGCCCGCCGTCTTGGGCTTGCCGCCACTCGCGCACGCTGAGCAGGCCGCCCAGGGTGGTCACGACCTCCGCGCCGGCGACGACCTCGCCTTTCGCGGCCTGCTGCTCGGCCTCGGCCATGCGAAAGACGGTGGCCCCGGCCAGGACGTCGATCCGCCGGACGCGCGGATCGCCGACCGGGAAGCGGCGCGCCGGGCCGCTCGCGACCGCCACCTTGATCGCCAGGGTAATGGCATGGCCCGCCGGAGTCGTGAGCGCACCGATCTGCTGCACGACCTGCTGCATCGCCAGCGCACAGGCGACCGCGCGCCGGCCGTCGTCGCCGTCGAACCAGCAGGTGATCGCGTCGCCGGCAAAGCCGATCACGCTGCCACGATAGCGGTCCACCTCACCGATGATCCGGCTGTAAATCAGGTCAAGCCGGCGCGTCAGCTCTTCCGCGCCCCGCTGCGGGCCGAGTTCCCGCGCCAGGGCTTCGGTCAGCGGGGTGAAGCCGGAGATGTCGGCAAAGAGCGCCGCGCCCGCTGCCGTGGTGGATAACTCCCGGCCTGCCGCCAGCGCCTGGCGGCGGTCCATCGGAATGTAGGGGGCTGCCGCGTCCATCGTCCGCTCCTTCTTTCAGGCTCATTATAGCACACGCTAGATCGCGCGGTTCGGCAGCCGGGGCTGTGCAATTGTCGCGTAAAAGGGGGCGCGGGACAACGGAACACCCCCTGGTTCACTATGCGCGATCTATGATCGGGCCATTCTTTTGTAGTATAATAGCTTCGAGACGCCCACAGCCAGGATCACCAGGACCACTAGCCGCTACCTGTCCCCACCCACGATTCAACCTGGGACTCAGGCCAGTCCCAGACCGGGTTATCGCTGCCGCTAAGTCAGCAGTTGGCGGGGCGCGGCCGGCGCACCCGTTGCCACATTTGGGACCGTGTAGTTTAAAAGGAGTCCCCCATGTCCAGCCGCCAGCGGCAGCGCGCCCATGTCGCGCGGAGTATCCTGCTCATCCTCGTGCTGCTCGGCCTGCTGCTCCCTGCCACGACGCCGGTCCCCGCCCGCGCTGCCGTCTATAATATTGCCGATGGCGACGTAGCCGCCCTGCTGGCGGCGATCCAGGACATACACGGCAGCAGCGAGGTCACTGTCAACCTGGCCCCCGACGGCACCTACACCTTCGATCAGCAGGTCGGCGCGGCCACGCTCAGCACGATCATCAACGCGAGCCTGACCATCAACGGCAACCGCGCGACCATCGCCCGCAGCAGCGCGCCCGGCACTCCGGCGTTCACCTTCTTCACGATTGGCGAGGGAACGCTGACGCTGAAGGATCTGACTCTGCGTAACGGCAGCGGCGCCAACGGCGGAGCCATCGAGTCCAGCGCTTGTAACCTGCACCTGACCAACGTGACGTTCAGCGGCAACCAGGCCGCTGGTAACGGAGGCGCACTGGCCCTCGGCGCCTGCACCGTGGATATGACCACCGTCACCTTCAGCGCCAATCACGCCGGCGGCAACGGCGGCGCGCTTTCCCTGGACGCGAATAGCGGCACTACGATCCGGGATTCCTCCTTCCTGAACAATAGCGCCGGCGGCGATGGCGGCGGCATCGACAACGCAGGCACGTTGTCGGTGGATAACAGCACGTTCCGCGACAACACCGGCCAGAACGGCGGCGCGCTCACCCTGGTCGAGCAGGGCGTCAACACGGCGTCACTCACCAACAGCACCTTCAGCACCAACACGGCCGCCACCAACGGCGGCGCACTGCTGCTGAGCGGAGCCAACACCGCCGCCCTGGGTAACAGCATTCTAAGCGGCAATCACGCCCGCTATGGCGGGGGCATCTATGGCACGGGGATCGTGATGAGCGTGGACCGGAGCCTGATCATCAGCAACACGGCCGAGTTCCAGGGCGGCGGCATCTACGTGCCCGGCCGCCTGACAGTGCAGTACAGCACGGTGGCCGCTAATATTGCCGGCGCGGGTCCCCCCGCCGGCGGGCAGCAGGGCGGGGGTATCTACGCGGCCCCCGGTGCCGTCCTGGCCTGCACGTCGTGTACTATCCGCGATAACCAGGCGGGCGATCAGGGCGGTGGCCTCTACCTGGCACGCCTGCAACTGGACAGTGAGATGACGGGATACGGCATCACCGCGTCGACCATCAGCGGTAATCGAGCCGTGACCGAGGGCGGCGGGGTCTATCTCGCCGGCACCAATTACCGGCCCGGCCCTGGCGTCCCGACCCATGTGACATTCGAGCAGAGCACGATCAGCGGCAACGCCGCCGCGACGGGGGGCGGCCTCTACGTCCGGGGCGGCCCGCTTGGCGCCAATGAAGAGCTGGTACGGACCTTCTTGTACTTCACCACGGTCGCCGCCAACCAGGCGACCACGGCGGGCGGAGGCGTCCACAACGGCGGCCTGCTGATGCTGACGCAACCGACCGAAGGCACGACCTGGCAGGGCGGCAATAGCCTCCTCGCCGGCAACAGCGCCCCGACCGGCCCCGACATCGACGGCACCGTGACCAGCGGCGGCTATAACCTGATCGGCAACAGCAGCGGCGCCGGCGGCTTTGTCGCCGCCGACCTGCTCGACGTGGACCCGCAACTGGGGCCGTTGCTCTACAACGGCGGCCCAACCCTGACCCATGCCCTGCTGCCCGGATCGCCCGCCATCAACGCGGGGGCGCCCGGCCAGTGTTCCGCGCAGGACCAGCGCGGCCTGCCGCGCACCGACGGCGCGTGCGACATTGGCGCCTACGAGGTCGGCAACACTTCGCGGCGCACCGCTCAGATGCT
>DASSGZ010000419.1:0-5708 GCA_035693165.1 Chloroflexia bacterium
CCTCTGGTCGCCGCCGGCCCAAGGAGGCCGATTCGCCAGCCGCCCCATAGCCCAGAAGAAGTGCGCGGATACCGCTCTACTGTCGTAGTCGCTGCTGCCGCCGCCCCTATCGGTGTGGGTGTTGCTCGGGGATCGCAGGCAACACCAGCTGTAGAACCGCCGAATCCCTATATGGAGTCCGACAGACGGGCATAAGATAACATGCGAGCCGTGTTTATCTCCGGTATCGTCGCCCCTTTTTGGATCATGCTGATTACCCGGTTTTATATCCTAACACGACATAGTACTAAAGGGCTATTGTTTCTCGAAATCTCATTCAGTAAACTTATGGTAGATTAATCCTGGCAGCAGCACGAATATCTATTCCCGCATTTGTGCGAAATGGAACCACACAATGCGTACTGGGGGTCCTCGTTCGCGGATAGCAGGAGGGGGATAACGTTGTCGATTCTATTCACGCCGGTGCGGTTGGGGGTTGGGGCCGCCTAGGCACTACGGAGATCCCTCATGTGGCAATCGCTTTGTCGCTGTGCTATCTCGGATCCCGCCCAGCAGCGCAACGGTGCACTGTTGGCCGAGGTGTTACTCCTGCTGGCCGGTATCAACGCCCTGTGCGTGGGGCGCGAACTGGTGTACCCGGCGGATTCCGTGTTCGTCCGGCTCGTGCTGCTCGGGTCGCTGATCTTGCTCGGCGCGTTGTATCTCGCCAATCGTCGCGGCGCGGTGGGGCCCGCGACCTGGGGGTTGCTGGCGCTGCTGATGCTGGCCGTGAACGGCTTATCCACCGCCGGACCCGCGTTCATCCCGGATTTGGTCGATCCGTTGTTCTTCGTGCTGCCCATCGCGTTAGCCGGGGCCTTGCTGCCCTTGCGCGCGCTCCTGCTCATCGTGGGCGGCGCGATCCTTAACGCCGCCTGGTTGTATATGGCGGGTAGTCCCGGCCTAGCGGCGTTGCGCGCGGCGCCCGACCAGTTGCGCGAGCAGGTCGTGAACGCGGGCGTCCTGTTTGTCGCCACCGGGGTGTTCGCCTGGCTCAGCTATCGCCGCATCAACCAGGCACTGGCCGAGCAGCAGCGGCTGTATGGGGCGCTGCAAGTTAAAGAAGCCCAGCGGGCGCATCTGTTAGCCCAGGTGCTGGCCGCGCAGGAAGAAGAACGGCGCCGCCTCACACGCGAATTGCATGATGGGCCGGTACAGGCCCTGCTGGCCCAGAAGCTGGTTCTCGAGCGTTGCGGAGAGCAACTGGCCGCCGGGGCGACGGCGGCCCTTCAAAAGGATCTCGACTGCCTGTGGCGACGCGAATGTGAGATCATCGCGACCTTACGCGACCTGATGAGCCATCTCCGGCCGCCGGGCCTGGATAGCTTTGGCTTGGGCAGCGCTCTCCAGCAATTCGCCACCGAGTTGAGTCGCGACAGTACGTTGGCCGTCGTGGTCGAGGCGCAGTTGGCCGCACAACTGAATCCCGACCAGGAAATTCTGGTCTTTCGGGTGATCCAAGAAGCGCTGATCAACGCCCGCACGCATAGTCAAGCCACGCAGGCTCGGGTGCGGCTGACGCACCGAGCCGGGCGTCTGTACGGCGAAATCCGCGACAACGGCTGTGGTTTCGTCCTGACCGAGGCGGCGTCCCGCGCGCTCGCTACTGGTCACCTGGGCCTGGCGAGTATGCGCGAACGCGCCGAGGCCGCCGGCGGGCATTTAACCATTACCAGTATGCCGGGGACAGGGACACGGATCGCGTTTGTGATTCCGGCCCGCACGCCGAGCGCCCCGCTCGTTCCCGCCAGTGCCGATCTCGAACCGGCGTCCGCCGTACTACTACCCCCCGATACGTATGCTACGTCCCCCTACCCGTCGGGTAACCAAACGAATATCAGGAGGATCTGATGGCGCCTATTCAACTTTTGCTGGTGGATAATCATACGATGTTCCGGGAAGGCCTACGCTGGGCGCTGGAACAGGCGCCCGATCTGCAAGTGGTAGGTGAAGCCGCGACGGGCAGCGAGGCGGTACGGGCCGTCGCCGAGCTTCGGCCCGATGTGGTGCTCATGGATATTGACATGCCGGAGATGAATGGCGTGGAAGCGACGCGCCGGATCCTCGCGCAGCATCCGCAGACGGCGGTAGTGATGCTCAGCGTGATCCAGGCCGAGGAGTATGTGTTCCAGGCGGTCAAAGTGGGGGCGTGCGGCTACATCTGTAAGGACCAGGCCACATCGGAGGCGATCCGCGCGGTGCGGGCGGCGGCACGGGGCGAAGCGATTATCGACCCCGCTGTGGCGGCGCGGCTCCTGCACGAGTTCGGGCGGGTCTGGCAGCCGCCGCCCGCCGGTGCCCCGCTGCTGGACCAGCGCGAGACCGACATCTTGCGGCGAATCGCCCGCGGCGCCAGTAATCGGGAAATCGGAGTGGCGCTCGGGTTGGCCGAGAAAACGATCAAGAAAGCCGTGACCCGCATCTTTACGAAATTGGAGATCAGTGACCGCACCCAGGCGGCCGTTTACGCCGCCCAGCATGGGCTGCTGGATGAGACGACGCAGTAAGCCGCACTCCAGCAGGGCTTTCTCCAGCTTACATAATCATCAGGGCCACCGGCATCTTACAGTAGATGCCGGTGGCCCTGGTGTTTTTACCTATCGGCTCTGCCGTTCGCAGGCCGGGCGACTATCGGGCCCTGCCGGCAGAAAAATAGGATCCCTTTCGGCTCCGCCAATTGGCGACTGTTGCCGCTATCGGCGGCGCGGAGGCATCCTCTACAATAGCTTGGGGTATTGTCGTAGTTTGGGCTAACTCTAACGACTGCCGCACGAAACCCCAATAGCAGGTGATCTTTGTTGTCCAATCAGGAAGAGGAGCTGACGATGCGCCAGGTCTCGCTGTCTGCTGGAATTAGCCGGGGTTTATCGCTGCTCATGCTGGTCTGCCTGCTCCTTCAGAATCCTCTGACATCCTTGACTGCGGATCGTCCGGCGCCCGGTGCTGCTACAGCAGCTGCAGCGTCGGGGAGTTTCGCCCGGCTCCCGGCCGCGCACTTGGATGCGGCCAGCCAGCCGCCAGGTGGAGCAAGCACCACGCGTAGCGCCGCCGGCACCCAGCCCTTGAACAGCCTGCCGCTGGCCTTTGAACCCAATGTTGGGCAAACCGATCCTGCCGTCCACTTCCTGGTCCACGCGCCGGGCGGGATCCTGTTCTTTACGCCCGCTGAGATCGTCCTGGCTCTTACCAATGCGCCGATCACCGCCACCACGGTCCTAGGCGCGCACACCGCCTCAGAGTCCTCACCAAATGCTGCGCCGCGCAGTGTCGTGCGTCTGCAATTTGTGGGCGCCAATGGTGCTCCCGAGTTGACGAGTGGGGGTGCTCTGACAGGGCGGGTGAATTACTTTGCCGGTAGCGATCCGCAAGCCTGGCAGGCTGATATCCCGACTTACGCGGGTGTGACATATGCCGGACTGTATCCCGGCATCGATCTGGCCTATGCCGGCGCGAACGGACACCTCAAGAGTACCTATACTGTGGCCGCAGGCGCGGACCCTGGCCGCATTCGCTGGCACTATCAGGGCGCCAATGCGGTGCAAGTGGATACGGCCGGTAACTTGCAGGTGCGGGTTGATCCCCCGCCGGGTAGTGGCCGGGCACCGATTACGATGACCGAACAGATCCCCCTGGCCTGGCAAGTCCGTGGGGACCAGCGCGTTCCCGTGCGCATCCGTTATGCCGTTAATCCCGACAACTCGGTACGTTTCGCGCTTGGTCCCTACGATGCGACCCAGCCGCTCGCCATCGACCCAACCCTGGTGTATTCGACCTATCTCGGCGGCAGCGCCGATGATAGGGGGCGTGGTGGTATTGCCGTGGACAGCAGCGGCCAGGTCTACGTGACCGGGGATACCTATTCGACCAATTTCCCCACCGCCAACCCGATCCCCCCGCCGCCGCCGGATAACCATAATGCCTTCATCACCAAACTCAAGGCCGACGGCTCAGGGCTGCTCTACTCGACCTACCTGGGGGGCAATAGTGATGATGCTGGGGAGGCGATCGCCGTCGATGCCTCCGGGAATGCCTATGTGACCGGAGGCACGCTCTCGACCAATTTCCCCATTGTGAACGGCTACCAGACCGCCAACGGTGGCACGCTCAATACCCGTGATGCCTTCGTGGTCAAGATTAGCGCCACCGGCAGCCTGCTCTACTCCACCTACTTAGGGGGTAGCAGCGACGAAAACCCCTTCAGCTTAGCGCTGGACTCCAGCAGCAATGTCTACATCACCGGGTTCACGAACTCATCCACCGGGTTCCCGATTCGCGGTGCCTACCAGTCCTCTGCTCAGGGCCTCTACGATGCCTTTGTGGCTAAGTTGAATCCGGCGACCTCGGGCAATGCCTCGTTGATCTATTCCAGCTACTTTGGTGGAAGTAGTTACGATGTGGGCTTGGGTATCGCTGTGGACGGCGCCAATAATGCCTATATTGACGGCTGGACAAGCTCTACGAACTTGCCGACCGCAAGCCCTGCCCCCAACACACCGTATCAGCCGCAGAATAACGGTGGGCGTGATGCTTTTGTGTCCAAGCTGAGCTTCAGCGGCGCCAGTCTCGCGCTCGTTTATTCCACCTACCTTGGGGGAGGTGGCGATGAAGATGACCCAATCAGTAATGATCTATATACAACCGGCGGCACTATGACCTTGGATGCCTCCGGCAATGCCTATATCACCGGGTTTACTTATTCGTCCAACTTCCCGATCCTCAACGCCATCCAGGCCACCAATCATGGGAGCGCAGATGCGTTCGTGACCGAGTTGAACCCGACCGGGTCCGCCCTCGTATACTCGACGTACCTGGGCGGCAGTTCAGATGATCAAGGGCGGGCAATCGCCCGTGATGGGGCCGGCAACATCTACCTGACCGGGCGCACCTTCTCCGCGGGGGATTTTCCATTGATCAGTCCCACGCAGTACCAGGCCGGCGGGTATGATGCCTTTGTCACCAAGCTTAAGGCGGGCGGCGCCACGTTTGTCTACTCCACTTACCTGGGGGGCAGTGGCGAGGATGGTGGCCGAGCCATTGCCATAGACGCGGCGGGCAACGCCTATGTGAGCGGCTATACCAATTCGCTTGACTTTCCCAGCGATGGTTCGCCCTACCAGTCGGTCAATGGTGGCGGCTATGATGCCTTCGTGACCAAGCTTACCGGCGAGGGCCAGCCGCCGGGTGGTCCTACCGCGGGGGAAAATGGAGGGCCGGGCAGCAACTACGTCAACTGTCCCGTTTGCCATCACACCCCCTCGCCCGTCAACGGTGCGACCGGGAACTTCTGGCACACCTTCACCGATCTGACCGTCCCTGGACGCGGCATTCCCCTGGAGTTTGCCCGCACCTATAATGCTCAGGCCGCCAACGTCAACGGTCCCCTGGGCTACGGCTGGACCCATAGCTACAACGAGTACATCGACAGCGACAGCACCAACTACTATCTGCATGACAGCACCGGCAGCGTGGTCGCCTTCCCGAAATCCGGCCCTCTCCCGGCGCGGGTCCTGGCCCAATTCACCCATAATCCCGACGGCACCTTTGTGCTCACCGCCACCCATGGCCTGGACCGGTCCTTCTTCGGGGCCGACGGCAAGCTGACCAAGATCGCGGATCGGAACAACTACACGACGACCTTGAGCTATAACGCCGGGCAGTTGCGCACCGTG
>DASSGZ010000420.1:0-9479 GCA_035693165.1 Chloroflexia bacterium
GCCGCCGTGGCGACCTCGGCCTGCAAGGCGGCGGCGAGATCGGCGCTGTCGCGGTAGGCGGGCGCCACGGCCAGAACGCGGCGGATAGCGGTCAGGGCGTCCAGGTGGCGGCCCGCCGCGCGCGCCTCCGTCGCCAGCCGGTACTGCGTGTCGCGCTCCGTGCGCTGGGCCGCCGCGTCTTTGGCCCGCGCGGCGGCGTCCTCGTAGTCCGCGGCCTGCATAAAGGCGCGATAGGCGGCGTCCCAGTCGCGGGCTGCGGCCGCCTGGGCACCGGCCCGGTAGGCGCTGGCCTGGCTGCCGCCCTGCCACCACTGCCAGCCGCCGAAGCCGGCCAGCCCCAGCAGCAGCAGCAACCCCAGCACCAGTTCCCAGTGACGCGGCGGCCCGGCGGGCGGCGGGGCGTCCAGTTCCTCGATGCGCGCCCGTTCCGGCGTGTCGTCCCGGTCAGCCATCGGCGCCTCCTTCCCCGGCCGGCGATCCGCGCTCGGCAACGCGTGTATAACACTATGCGCCACGGCGCGCGATCCGTCAAGCAGCACGCCCGCAGCGCGTGGCGGATGCGTGGAACCGGCGCGCAAGCCGCAACATGCCGGCCTCGCGCGGCGATGTATACTATGCAGCCCAGTCGTTGCCCCCGCCCGGCCACCGGGGGCGCGGGATGGCTGCCGGGAGCACAGCGGCGATGCAGCAGCACATCGGCATAGCGCGACCCACAGCCGTGGCCGGCACGACCGGCGCGCGCCGGGGGGCCGCGGCGCTCACGGCGGCCCTGTTTGCCGGACTGGCGCTGCTGCTGCCCGCGGTGGCGCTGGTCAAGCCGCCCGACCACGACGAGCAGATGTATGTGGCGGCGGCGGCCCTGCTGAGCCGGGGCGCCGGGCTGCCCTACCGCGACTTCCCCTTCTTCCAGATGCCTATCCTCGAACTGGCCTACGCCGCGCTGTTTCGCCTGGCCGATCACCTGCTGCTCGCGGCGCGCCTGCTGAATGCCGCGCTGGCCGTAGCCGGGCTGGCGGTTCTGTTCGCGCTGGTGTGGCGGCGCTTCCGGGCCGCGGGCCCCTACGCGGCGCTCGCGGCGGGGGCGGCGACGGTGGCGCTGGTGGTGGGCAACGGGCCGGTCACGTTCGCCACCGGGCTGGCCTGGAACCACGACCTGCCGGTGCTGCTGACCTTACTCGCCGTGCGCCTATTCCCCAGCGCCGGACCGCCGGATAGCGGGGGAAGCCGTCGCTTCGGGCGCACTGCGCGGCTCGTGGCGGCGGGGGTGGCGCTGGGGCTGGCGATCGGTGCGCGGCTGGCGTTCGCGCCCGCCGTGCTGCCGTTCCTCCTGGCGGCACTGCTGCCGGGCGCGGATGGACGGCAGGCCGCCGGGTGGGCGGCGCCTGGGCTGCGCCGGGCGGGCGCGCTGGCGGCGGGCGTGGTGCTGGGCCTGGCGCCGGTGCTGGGCCTGGCCGTCCTCGCGCCGCGGGCGTTCCTGTTCGACAATTTCACCTATCATCTGCGCAACGCCGCCTACTGGCAGGCCGCCGGGCAGACCGTGGCGATGACCCTGCCGGGCAAACTCGCCTACCTGGGCGACGTGCTGCGCGGGCAACCGGCCTGCCTGGCGCTGCTGGGGGCCTACGCCGGGTTCGCCATCCCGGCTCTGGTTGCGGTAGTGCGGCGCGGGCAGATTGGCGCGCACGGGGACCTGCTGCTGGCGGCCACGCTGGCGCCATGCCTGCTGGCGGGCGCGCTGGTGCCGACGCCCACCTGGTACCAGTACTTCTACGCGCCGGTGCCGTTCCTGGCCCTGGCCGCCGCCCTCGGCCTCGGCGCCCGGCGCGAGCCGGCGATCCGGGTGCCGGGGCGGGGCGCCCGCTGGGGGCTGCTCGCCCTGGGCTTCGCCGCCGTGCCCGCGCTGATCAACGGCGCGCAGGTCTACAGCGGCTACCTGCGCGACGGTGCGGTCCTGCAACCCGCCGGGTGGGTGCCCATGCAGGCGCACCGGGTCGGGGAGGAGATCCGGCAGTTGCTGGACGCGCGGGGCACGCCGGGCGCCGGGCGCCGCGTGCTCACCCTCGCCCCGCTCTATCCGCTCGAAGGCGGCCTGGCGATTTACCCGGCCCTGGCCGCCGGCCCGTTCGCCTGGCGCGTGGCCCCGCTGCTGCCCGCCGGCGAGCGGCAGACGTTCGCCGTGGTGGGCGCCGCCGATCTGGCCGCGCTGGTTGGGCGCGACCCGCCGGCGGCCGTGCTCACCGGCGCGGAGGGTGGCCTGGAGGATGCGCTGACCCGCTACGCCCAGGCCCACGGCTATCGCCCGGTGCGCCTGTCCAACGGGCTGACGCTCTGGATAAGGTAGGAGCCGGTTTGCAACCGGCCCCTACCCCGCGGGCGCCGCCTACCGGCGCAGCGCGCGCCGGCGCAGGCCCCAGCCGAGTGCCAGCAGCGCCGGGCCGCCGAGCAGCAGCAGCAACCCGGCAGGAAGCCCCGGCTGCGCCTGGCCGGTGGTCGGCATACCGGGTGCTGTGCCGGGCGCCGTGCCGCCCGCGTTCATCAGCGCGGTCAGGTCGCCGCAGGCCACGTAGGTGCTCACTTCGGCGGCGGATTTGTGGACGTTGATCGCGTAGCGCCCGCCCAGCAGGTCGGTGATCGGCACCTTGACGATGGTGGTGGACGTGCCGTTCACCACGTTGTTCAGCGGGTACGCCGGGACCGGATTGAGGTTGGCGCAGGACCCCTGGTGGATGTGGGCAGGCTGGTCCATGCCCTCCGCCCCGCTCAGGGTGATTTCGACTTTCGTGGTCCCATCGGGCAGGCCCGACAGCACGGCGGTGCCTTCTTCGCCCGAATTGTTCTGCGCGTGCAGATCGGCGCGCGAGATGCCCGTTTCCGCATACGTGACGGCGCCGCTCGCGAACAGGGCCAGGAACGCGAATAAGAGGGCCGGTAACCATTTACGCATTAGAGTAATCCTCCAGCAACATCTCCGAATCAGGTATCAAGTGCCGCCGGGCCAACCCGCGCCGCGCCGGGGCAGTGCGGCGCGGCGCGGGGGCGTGCGAACGGATCGCGGCTACTTACCTGTTAAGACGCACCGGCTGCTGTAATTGCTCCATTCTTGTTGCAACTCATAGTGGTGCCCGTTGATGACCTGGTTGTAGTGCGTGCCGGTACCGCCGCCCAACTGGGTGCCGAAGTTCCAGGCGCACTTGTCGCCGTTCTCGTAGCCCGCGGAGTCGTACCAGGCGTTGCCGAGCGCATCGGTGATCGTCTCGTTGGCCTCATGCGACACCACGCTCAGCACCGAGTCGGCGGCGGCGTCGCCGTTGGGGTAGTTGCCGCCGCCGCAGGCGCTCAGGTTATGGCCGGTGTAGGGCTGGTTGGCGTAGAGCACCGTGGCGCTGTTGAGCGTGTAGTGCGAGTGGTAGGCGCAGAACTGGGTGAAGGCGCAACTGCTGCCGAGGCAGGTGCTGATGCCGTTGCCGAGCAGCACGAAGTATTCGTTGCCCAGCCCCGTCGGCCAGCCGTTGGCGTTGATCGCCTTGGTCACTTCTGCGCGGATCTGCGAATCGCTGACGCACTTGGTGGTCCCGCCGGCGGTGGACGAGCAGCCGCTGCTGCTGGGCAGCACCGTGTCGCTCCACGACCCCTTGAACTGTTCGCTGTAGCTGATGTGGGTGGTCACGCCGCTGATGGTCTGGTAATACTGCGTGTCGCTGTAATAGACGTTGGAGGTCTTCCCGCTGTCGGCGGCCACGTCGCCAAAATAGCGGTTGACGAGGGTCTTGTAGTTCGTGCTGAAACTGCTGCCCCAGTAGATCGCGTAGGTGTGATGCGTGCCCGTCTGCACCCGGCCGCCGGTGTGGTAAATCAGGTTGCCCGACCCGGCCAGCGGGCCGGGTTGCGCAGGCTGATCGGCGGCGGCCTGGTCCTTTGTGACCTGGAAGCGGGTGTAGGCCAGCGGATTGCCGCCGGTGGCGTCCGGCCCGGCGGCGAAGACGGCGGACACGTTGGCGGTAATGGCGAACGCGAGTGTAGCGCAGATGCCCACGAGCGAGAACAGTTTACGCATGATGGTACCCTTCCGTCGCGAGAGGCTGGAAGTCGCTACCCCTGAAGGCCGCGGGGGGCAGGTGCCCGCCGGTACATGGCCGTGTACCCTGGCGCACGTGGGCGCTATTTTAGCACAATTTCAACTCTGCAAGGGGAATTAGTCCAATTATATATGCCGGAAAAATACCACCAGTTGCTTAGGAATCGATTCCAGCGCCCGGATCGGGCGACCCGGCATCGAGGACCGCGCGCTGGAGGGTGGCGAGCACCTGCAGCGCCGTCCAGTTGCGCAGGTTGTAGCCGTAACGCAGGCCCGCCGGGGTCAGGCTCGTGGGGTCGCAGGCCGGGCAGCCGTAGATGCTGGGGTGGATGCCGTCGGCGCTCAGGCCGTGGTTGGGCAAGCCGGGCGCTTGCAACGCCAGCCAGTAGTTCCAGAGCGGCACTTGCTGCGCGGCGGCCACCTGCACGATGGCGGCGTTGAACAGCGGCACCCGCTTGGCATACTCCACGTCGTCGAGCCGGGGCGGGATGGTGCTCAGCACCGGGATGGTGCCCAGCGCCAGCGCCTGCTGCACCAGTAGGGTGAGCCGCCCCGCGAAGCCGTCTACGTCGTCCGACTTGCCCAGGTCGTTGGTGCCGAACATGATCAGCACGATGCCGGGGCGCAGCAGGTGGAGTTCGCAGATCAGCGCCGTGTCGTAGGGCGGATCGCAGCCGGGCGGCGGGTGGCGCAGGGGCACCAGGGCGTTGGCGCTGGTCCAGCCCGGCATCGCGCTCACGCTGCTGCGGCTAAACGAGTCGGCGACCCCGCAGCCCACCTTCGGCGCGTCCGCCGGGAACCGCGTCGCGCCGAAATAGGCGATCACCGGCGCCAGGTCCGCCTGTATAGAGGCACCGGCGGCCGGGCCTGTGCCGGGGCAGGCGAACCCTTGCAGGAACGCGCTCGCCGCCGTGATCGAGTCGCCGGCCTTGGCGAAGACGGCGGGCCGGTTGCCCATCTTGATGCCCAGGCCCAGGATATGCCGCAGCCGGGCCTGCATCGCCGCGTCGATGACCGGCACGACCGGCCAATCGGCCACGCGGCGCGACGCGGGCGGCCCGGCGGGCACCGGGACCGGCGGCGCGGGGGCCGCAACCGGGGGCACCCCCGCCGTGGCGACCGCGGTGGGCAGCGGCGCGGGGATCGTGACCGTCGCAGACGGCGCCAGGGTGGCAGGGGCCGGCGTCGCGGGCGGCGGGGCATCCACGGCGGGGCCGCACGCTACCGCGACGAGTAGCACAATCAGCAAGACGGCGAGCGGGGCGGCGCGACCCCGCCCCTTCTGCGCGCATAGCGACAACGATGCGGCCTCCCGGCGCCGGGGGTCTTGTGCGCGCCTATGCCGGCGCCTCCCCGGCCCGGCTTTATCTTACCGGGCGGACCAGGGTTATGTCAAAGCCGGGTTCCCGGCGCCGTCGAGGAAGAGTTGCGTCAGCCGGCGCGCCAGCGCGCGGCGGTCTGCCGGCGGCGGGGCGCCGGGGGAGCCGTGACCGGCGGCGAAGCCGTCGAGCAACACGAACCAGGCGCGCGCCGCCAGGTCGGGATCGTCCCGGCGCAGCTCCCCGGCGGCCATGCCGTCGCGCATGATGCGGCGCAAGGGGTCCATCAGGTGGCGGTTGAACGCGGCGGCGATGCGGGTCTGGTCGTCCGCCGCCAGGTGGATTTCCACGTCCCGCAGCATCGTGTCCAGTTTGCCGTCGCCCGGCGCGTGGACCAGGCCCTGCTCGGCCAGCGCGTAGAGCCGGTCGGCGGCGGCGGGGTGGGCCGCGATGGCCCGCGCCACGCCCTGCCCGATGCGGGTCAGGATGTCGATGACCATGGCGGCGTAGAGCGCTTCCTTGTGCGGAAAGTGGTAATACAGCGTCGGCTTGGTGACGCCCACCGCCGCCGCGATGTCGCCCATGGCGACGCCGCTGTAGCCGCGTGCCTGAAACAGCCGCTGGGCCTGGTCCAGGATCGCCGTGCGCGTGGCGCGTTCCCCGCCTGCGGCGGCCGGGGGCCGCCCCGGCCCCCGCCGTCCCGTGGTGCTGGTCATACTATCTCCTTATCTACCGGTAGATAATATAATAAACGCAGCCCCATGGGAAGCCGTTATCGCTGAGATGCGCTCGAAGTTCACCGCGCAGGCGCGAAGGATGTGAAGAATAGAACCGATATAAACAATCTTCGCGCTCTTCGCGTCTTCGCGGTGAAAAAACGCCGGCTATAGCGGCCCGCTAGAAGAGCCGGGTCAACCAGGCGCGCAGGGGTTTCCAGCGCGGGCGGACGGGGTCGCCCGGCAGCAGGGCCAGCATGGCGGTGCGCAGGCGAGTAGTCAGCGCGTCGACCCGCTCGTGGGTGGTGCCGGTGACGCTCGCCGGGGCGATGGGCGCGCCGATGCGCATGGTCAGGGGGCGGCGCAGCCAGAGTTCGCGGGTGCCGGTGAGACCAACCGGCAGCAGCGGCGCGCCGGTGACGAGGCTCGCGCGGGCCGCGCCCTCAGCCAGGGGTTGCAGCGCGCCCTCTGCCGTGCCCAGTTGGCCTTCGGGGAAGATAAGCAGCGAGCCGCCGCGCCGCAGCACGTCGTCCATCGTACGCACAGCGCGCAGCGGGTTGCGGCGGTCCAGCGCGACCATGATCTCCAGCCGGTCGATCAGCCAGGTGCGCCAGCGGGAAATCGTGCGCACTTCTTGCTCGCCCAGCACGTAGATGCGCGGTTCCACCGGGAAAAAGAGCAGCACCAGGAACATATCGGCCCAGCCGAGATGATTGGCACAGATGATCACCGGCGTGGTCGGCACCTGCGCCAACCCGACCACGCGCACCCGGAACACCAGGCGGAAGATGCCGCGCACCACCCGCCGCAGCACCCGCACCGCCCGCGGCGCAGGCGCGGCGGCTCCTTGCTGCACCTGGGGCGCCGTTTGTTGCACGGCGGCGCCCCGGCGGGGCGTGCCGGGGCGGTCCGTGTCCTGAGTCTGATTCGTCTTCATCGGGCCGGGGTCCTCTCTAGGCAGCGGTGTAGGGGCCGGTTGCAAACCGGCCTGCTGCCCCTTTTGCGATGTAGGGGCCGGTTGCAAACCGGCCCGCCGCCTATCATAATCAGAATAGAGGACGATTAGTCGAGCACCGCCTGGGCGGGCTTCACGGTTTGCAGCAGTGCCGCGCTCAGCAACAGCGTGCAGCCGGCGAAGATGAAGGCCCAGCGGTAGGCGTCGTTGCCGCCCACCCAGATCGTCGCCAGCGAGACGACGGCCCCCGCCGCCACCGACCCCAGCGGCTGGGCGAAGGAGAAGACCGCCGACACCAGGCCCATGAACTCGGCGGTGCGCTTGCGCGGCACCAGGTCGGCCAGCAGCGGGTTGATCTGCGCCAGCGTCGCGTTGCCCACGCCCACGGCGCCCAGCGCGATCATTGCCTGCCACAGCGTCTGGCTCTGCGAGCCGATGACGGCGACCACGCCGATGATCAGCAGCCCGGTGGTCATGACGGCCTTCTTGCTGAAGCGGTCGGCCAGGTAGCCCGCGGGCACGGCGAACAACGCGTTGAGCAGCGTGGCAATCAGCGGCAGCAAGAACGCCTCCTGCTCCGTCGCGCCCAGCGCCTTCACGCCGAAGAGGGTGATGAACGGGGTCACGCCGCCCAGGCCGAGCCAGTAGAAGTTCACCGCCAGCATGTACTTGAGGACTTCGGGATAGCGTGCCACGTCGCGGACGTAGGCCACCGGGTTGGGGCGGCTGCGCGCCGCACGCGAGGCGATCGCTTCGGCGGGGGGCAGCGGCGGTTCCTTCACGGTGAAGAAGGTGAACGCCCAGGCCGCCACCATCACGGCGATGCAGATCATGAAGACGGCGAACTCGGCGTGCTCCCAGAGATTGAAGGCCAGCAACAGGAAGATGACCGTGCCCAGGCCGCTGCCGATGCCGAGCAGCCCGCCGACCCGCCCGCGATGCTCAGGCGGGAACAGGTCGGCCATGAACGCCATGTAGGGATCCCAGGCCACCGACAGGAAGAACGCCGCCACCGACATGATGGCGAGCATGATCCAGAACGGCGGATGCAGCGCCAGGGCGACCAGGGCCAGGGCCATCAACGGGATGCCGGCCAGGAAGAAGGGCCGCCGCCGGCCCAGCGGGCTGCGCGTGCGGTCGCTGAGCCGCCCGACCAGCGGCTGCACAAACGAGGCGACGAACGACCGCTCGTTCGCCAGCAGCCCGATCAGCGAGGGGTTGAGCCGGTAGGTGTCCAGGTAGAGCGGCATCCCGAAGTTGAACAGCGCGTAGACGACCTGCGCCCCCAGGTTCGCCACGTTATAGCGCACGGCCAGCCCCAGGTTGAAGCGCCCGGCCACCGCGGGCGCTGCGATTTCGGGTTCGACCGGCGCGCCCGGTTGGACGAAGGTGGTGTCCCTGATTGGCATGTCCATGGTGTGATCCTTCCGCGACGTGTCCCCCATGCGCCCTGTGTGTCCCTCCTGCGCCAACTATCCGTATCATAGCACCGGCGGCCCGATTCGCAATGGGTAGATCTGCGTAGTTTGATCGATCTTCCTCGATCAGCGCGGCTAGGTAGTTTCGCCTATGGCGGAGTGCCGGGCGGCGCACGGACCGGGCGTCCCAGGGGCTATGCAGCCGGCGGGCAGGGTGCTATGATGGGGTTGGACGCGACCGGTCGTTGGCGCACGCCGGTCTTGCTTACCCCGTCCGCGGGTCCGCTACTGATGAGGAGACCGCCATGGCTACCCCCGCCGGGACCCCTGCTGCGCGCCGCCCCCACCCCGCCCTGCGCCGCGCCCTGCGCATTACCGCCGTGCTGCTGGTGCTGCTCGTCCTCGGCGGGGCGGCGTTCGGCTACTGGCTGGTGGCGCGCGCGCAACCCACCCTGGACGGCACCGTCCGTGTGCCCGGTCTCACCGCGCCCGTCAGCGTGGTGCGCGACGCCAGCGGCATCCCGCACATCACCGCGCGCACCGCCCATGACCTCTACCTGGCCCAGGGCTATGTCCACGCGCAGGACCGCCTTTGGGAGATGGACGTGTTTCGCCGCGCCGGATCGGGCCGGTTGGCCGAACTGTTCGGCGCGCCGGGCGTGGCCCTCGACCGGGCCCTGCGCATCCTGGGTCTGAACCGCATTGCCGCGGCCTCGCTTGCTGCCACGCCGCCCGACGCCCGCGCCGCGCTCGACGCCTACGCCGCCGGGGTCAACGCCTTCATCGCCGGCCACCGCGACGCGCTGCCGCTGGAATACCTGATCCTCGGCGCCACCCCGGCGCCCTGGACGGCGGAGGACAGCCTGGCCTTCGGCGCCTATCAGGCGTTTAACCAGAACAACGCCGGCATGGTCAGCGAGTTGCTGACCGCCGATCTGCAAGCCCATACCACGCCCGCCACCCTGGCCCAACTCATGCCGCTCTATCCCGCCGGCG
>DASSGZ010000421.1:0-6249 GCA_035693165.1 Chloroflexia bacterium
GCCACGACCTCGCCCTGCTGCATACCGGCGTCTGCCCGGACGGCCCCGCCGGGCAGTTGCGCGGTAACGGCGAAGACCCCGACCCGCGCCCCTGGATCGCCGACTTCGCCCGCGCCGGCTATCTGACGGCGGACGAGGCGCGCCGGCTGCTGGGCTGGCTCGACCGGCTGGCGCCGCAGGCCCAGGCGCCCGTGCCCTCGCGCTTCAGCCACGGCGACGTGAACGCCGCCAACATCCTGGTCGATCCCGCGACCCTGACCTATCGCGCGCTGATCGACTGGGGCGGCGCGGGGTGGGGCGACGGCGCCTGGGACTTTTGCCCGCTGGCACTGCGCGCGGTGCCCTTCGTGCTGGCGGGCTACCGTGCCGTGGCCCCGCTGGACAACGACGACGCCGCCGCAGCCCGCATCGCCTGGCACCACGTCCAACTGGCCCTCTACTTCATCCGCCCCGACCGCCACCCCCCGCACGCCCTCGCCGCAGCGCGCATCCGTCGCCTGCTGGCCGAGCTAGGCTGGTTCCTCGCCACGTGCGCCCTGCTCTAACCGCGCGCTGCGGACGGTATCCGATCTCCTGGCACACCTGATGCTGCACAGAGCGGCACCACCGCGACGGTGGATTGCTGCGGCCAGACCAATCGTTGAGCGCCGTAGTCCGCGTCTGCCCGGCGGGCCGGCGGCGCCGCGGTTCGCTTTGTCGCGCGGAGGGCTGTCTCATGGACCATCCACCACCCACT
The DNA here is from genome assembly GCA_035693165.1 of Chloroflexia bacterium. GTDB lineage: Bacteria > Chloroflexota > Chloroflexia > QHBQ01 > JAICKM01 > JAICKM01. The sequence goes on from DASSGZ010000421.1 coordinate 737, forward strand.
GCCCACCTGACCGGTGGAACCAAGCGCCTCGATGCGCCGCTCCCCGCCCCGGATGACCCGCCGGACGGTGTGATCAGCGGGTTCAAGACCCCACCCGCCCCGCTGCCCAGTGTCGCACCCCGGCTCCACCCGAACGGCCAGGCGAAATCGGCCCACGGCGCGCGCCAGGCGCCGCAGATGCGCGCCGCCAGCTATGCCAACCTGACCTGGATCGACGTGCAGCACCCCAGCGGCTCGGAGATCGAGTGGCTGCATACCCACTACCCCAATATCCACACGCTGCACTTTGTCGACATAACCAGCCCCTACCAGCAACCCAAGCTGGACGAGCGCACCGACTACCTGTTCCTGGTGTTGCATTTCCCCTTCGTCGAACCCGGCACCGACCTGATCGTCGCCAGCGAGGTGGACATTTTCGTGGGGCCGGGCTACGTGATCACGGCCCATGCCGGGCAACTGCGGCCCCTGATGGGCCTGTTCGACCAGGTGCGCGATATTCCCGCCACCCGCGCCGCCGTGATGGAGCACGGGTCGGGCTACCTGCTCTACACCATCATGGATAAGCTGGTGGAATACTGCTTCCCCATGCTGAACAAGATCGACCAGGACATCGAGCGCATCGGCAAGATGATCTTCACCGACAACACCCGCCGCAGCGTGTACGAAATCTCGATGGTGCGGCGCGACATCCTGGCCTTCCGCCACGTGATCAAGCCCCAACTCGAAGTCATGACCGACTTGCAGCGCCGCGCCTGCTCGCTGGTGCCGCTGCTGGGCGACGATTTCAGCGACTATTTCGATAATCTGAACAACCGGGTGAGCAAAATCTGGCACACGGTCGAAGATCACAAAGAAGTGATCGAGGGCCTGAGCGACACCCACGACTCGCTGATCAACGCGCACATCAACAACGTGATCAAGCTGCTGACCGTCTTCTCGGTGATCATGCTGCCGATGACCCTCATCTCCGGCATCTACGGGATGAACTTCGACATCCTGCCGCTCAGCCACGACCCCGACGGCTTCTGGCTGGCGACCGCCACGATGATCGTGGTCGCCGTCGTGATGGTCGCCTTCTTCAAGCTGCGGCGTTGGGTGTGACGAGTGGTCATCAGTGGTCGGTGGTCAGTCGAGAATTGGCACTCTGAGCGGAGTGAAGAGTCTCGTCTTGCGCGTGTGTCACTCTGAGCGCAGCGCAGAGTCCCGGCGTGGCCCCGAACGAGACGGAGATTCTTCGCTGCGTTCAGAATGACAGGTCCCAGGCCCGTCACCTGACGGCTGACGGCTGATCACTGACCACTGACGGCTGACCACTGACCACTCGTCACCCGGTGCGCGTGCCTTGCGGCTCGCGGGTGGGCAACAGGACGCGCAGGCGCAGGACTTGCTCGCGGTGCCGCTCTTCGTGCAAGTTGCGCTCGCGGGCGCGCAGCAAGTCGTTCAGCGAGACCATGCCCACCAGGGCGCGCGGGTTGTCGCGCTGCACCACCGGGAAGCGAGTGAAGCCCGTCTCGGCCATGCGGTAGACCACCGCGCGCAGCGGCTCGTCCGGGTAGGCCACCACCGGCTGCGGCTTGATCAGCTCGCTCAGCGTGGGGTGGTGCCCGTTCGTGCCGGGCGCCGCGGGCGCGGGGGCAGGCGTGGTGGCGGCCAGCAGCTTGCCCAGGTCCTTGCGCGTGACCACCCCGGCCAGCGCGCCGTCTGTCGTCACCACCGGGAACAGATGCTGCCCGCGCGGCACCGCTTCACCGCCGATGGACCGCGCCAGGTCGGCGGGCGTGGCCGCGGCGGGCAGGGCCACCACGTTGGTCCGCATCACCTCGCGCGCGAACAGGATCTCCAGCGGGTCGATGGCATACTCGCGGGTCAGGTGGTAGCCGCGCCGGCTCACCTTCTCGGTCAGGATCGAGCGGCGCAGGGTCAGCACGGTGAAGCCGTGGGCGATGAACACGGCCACCGTCAGCGGCAGCAGCGAGTTCACGTCGTGGGTCAGTTCGAGCGCGAAGACGATGCCGGTGAACGGCGAGCGCATAGTGCCGCCGAGAATCGCGCCCATGCTGATCAGCGGCCAGAAGCCCGCGCCCTCCGGCGGCAGCACCATCGCCTCCAACCCGCCCAGCGCGCCGCCCATCATCAGCAGCGGCGCCAGCACGCCGCCCGAGGTGCCCGATCCCAGCGACACGGCCCAGATGATCGACTTGACCAGCAGCACGCCCAGGATGATCTGCTCGGGCACGCTGCCTTGCAGCAGCGCGCCGATGGTATCGTAGCCCACGCCGAGCGCCTGCGGGAAGATCAGGCCGCCCGCGCCAACCACCAATCCGCCGATGGCCGGCCACCACATCCAGTGGATGGGCAGGCGATGAAAGGCGTCTTCCGCCGCGTAGACCATGATCGTCAGCAGCGCCGAGAGCGCGCCCGCCGCCAGGCCCACCAGCACGCAACTCAGCAGCCCCTCCGGCCCGATGAACGCGGCGTGCGGCGGGGTGGGGAAGATGGGCCCGAAGCCTATCAGATACCGGCGCATCATGGCCGCCGTGGCGCTCGCCAGCGCCACCGGGATGACGCTGCGCGGCTTCCACTCGAACAGCAACAACTCCACGGCCAGCAAGATGGCCGCCACCGGCGAGGCGAACGTGGCCGACATGCCGCCCGCCGCCCCGGCCACCAGCAGCGTCTTACGCTCGGCGCTGGTCAGGTGGAAGAACTGCGCGATCATCGAGCCGAACGCCCCGCCCGTCATGATGATCGGCCCCTCGGCGCCGAACGGCCCGCCCGACCCGATGGAGATAGCCGAGGCCACCGGCTTGAGGAAGGCCACGCGCGGCTCCACCCGGCTGCCGTTGATCAGGATCGACTCGATGGCCTCCGGGATGCCGTGGCCGCGGATACGCTCCGAGCCGTAGCGCGCCATCACGCCGATGACCAGCGCGCCCAGCGCCGGCACCGCCAGCACCCACAGCCCCAGATGGTTGCCCGCGGGCGACACCAGATCCGTGCTAAACCGCCCAAAGAAGAACAAATTCGTGAACAGACCGATCAGCTTCAACAGGATCAGCGCCACCACGGCACTGATCACGCCCACGGCGATAGCCATGGCCGAAATCAACAACAGCCGGGGCGTGGCCTGAAAATCCCCCAGCTTCTCCGTCCCTTCGCCGCCACCCAGGCGGCCCCAGGCCGCGGCCACCCGCTGCGGCCACTCCGCGTACTCACTACGCACCCTATTTCCCCCTCATATGACAAAGTATAAAATAGCCGCGAAAAAGAACCCATCGGCTATCATATCGTATTACGACACAAAATGCAAGAGCAACGCGGGGGAAGCGGTTGGTCAATCGCACCGCGAAGGCGCGAAGGGCGCGAAGAACGAAACTAGTATCAGTAATCTTCGCGTTCTTCACGCCTTCACAAAATAATAGGAGCGAAATGAAAGCGGGCGGGGAGATCACACATCCAGCGGCGGTTGCCGGCGCAGGTCAGGCTGACCTCTTGTGTGTAGCTGCGCGATTTATCGCACCGTACTCGTTTGTCGCCAGCGTGTGCTGTCTCCAAGAGGTCAGGCGAAGTTGCCTTAGCCGTCCGCCGTCACGGGCAGCACCAGGGCGGCGGGGTGGGCGGCGTCGTGGTAGATGGTCTGGGCGGCGGCGAGCATGGCCGTGCCGGTGGCGAAGGGTTCGCCCGTGCCCAGGTTGCGCGCCCAGCGCGGGTGGCCGCCGCTGGCGACGTGGATGCGGATGCGGTGGCTCTGGCGGAAGCGCTGTGCGGTGGGGTAGAGGTCTACGGCGATGCGCAGGCTGCCGTCGGGTTGCGGCGTGCCGCAGCCGGGCGTGAGGCGGGTCAGCCCCTCGCAGATGTTGACCGAGCGGCCATTCGGCGCCACGTCGCAGAGCCGCCCGACGAAGTCGGTGTGTGCGCGGCTGGAGCGGACGTAGAGTTCCAGCCGCACCGGGCCGATGACTTCCAGGTCGGCGGGCAGCGGATCGGTCGTGTAGCAGAGCACATCGGGCCGGGCTTCAAGCGGGCGCTGGTCTTGCGCCCCGGCGGGCGGAAAGATGAGCGGCCCGCCGATGTTCGGCGTGGGGTTCGCCGGGTCGTAGCGGTAGTGATCGGGCGGGGCATCGGCGGGCGGCGGGTCCGCGGCCAACCGGCCCCCGGCGTGCAAATACAGGCGCGTGGGCCGCGCGGGCGGCGGCCAGGCGTCCAGGTCGCGCCAGCCGCCCCCGCCCATGACGTACAGGCGCACCGGGCGCGCCCGCAGCGCCGCCGGGTCGCCCTGCAAGTGCGCCGCGAACCAGCGCAGGCCCTCGCGCAGGCTGGTCACCATCACCTCGCCGTCGGTGTGCGTCCAGGGGCCGATGGTGAGGTGCGGCGCGCGCCCCGCGGCCACCAGCGCCGCATAGTCAGCCAGACTCTCGCGCAGGAAGATGTCATACCACCCGGCAATCAGGTTGACGGGCGCCGTCACCAGGGGCACCGTGGCGCTGTGGTCGCGCGCCTGCCAGTAGGGCCGGTCCAGCGTGGGGTGCTCAATCGCCTCGCGGTAAAACGCGACTGGATAGCCCAGCGCGCGCTCGACGGCCTCGCTGATCGGCAGCGCGCGAAACACCGGGCCGAGCACCCGGCCTTGTACCCACGGCGCCATGCGCGGGATCAGTCCCAGCCCGCCCCAGTGCCCGGCGTGTTGCAGCAGTTCGGTGAACCGGATCCAGCGCACGATCAGGTCGAAGGCCGGGGCGCCGTCGGGGAAGATGAGCGTGCCCATCTGCGACCCGCTCAGACTGGGCGCCAGGGCCTTGAGGTAGGGCGGCGCATCCGCGGCCAGCGCCCACTGCACATAGCCCCAGTAGCTCGCCCCCCACATGCCCAGCGCCCCATTGAACCAGGGCTGCGCGGCGATCCATTCGGCGGTGGCCCGCCCATCGGCCTCCTCGTTGACCAGGAAGGGGAAGGCGCCGCCGGAGTCGAAGCAGCCGCGCGCCGTCTGGAAGACGACGTGGTAGCCGCGGGCAGCCAGGAAGCGGGGCACCTGGACCATGCCCAGGCCAAAGGGATAGGGCATGTCCCACCCGCGCCCATAGGGCGAACGCACCAGGATCGTCGGGAAGGGGCCGGGCGCGCGGGGATAGTAGTGGTCGGCGTAGAGGATCACGCCGTCGGGCATGGGCACCGGCTGCTTCCAGGCCACGCCGACGCGATAGCGCGCGGGCGGCACCCCGGCCAGCCGCGCCCCGATCCCGGCCACGACGCGCCCCGCGCCCAGTGCCGCCGCCCCGATCCCCAGCACCGCCCACCGGCGCGCCACGCGTCTCTGCATCCTGACCTCCTCTGCTCGGCCTGGGCCGTATGTGATCAGGATAACATATTGTGCGCTGAGGTGCCATATGTCCGCTGGGCGAAGGCGTTGGGCGGGGTAGCACGGCGCCTCAAACCCCCGGCTACCCTTGCCAAGGCCGCCCGTGCGGCCTCTCTGCAAGGGAACCAGCCCGACTGCGCGGGCTTCGTAGAGCTAG
>DASSGZ010000422.1:0-2900 GCA_035693165.1 Chloroflexia bacterium
CCTACCCGCCCGCCCCGCCCGGCGGCGGATCGCGCGCCCCGCCAGACGCGGTCCGCGCCCGTGCAGCGCCCCGGCCCCGCTCGCTCCACGCCGCCCGTCCCGGCCCTGGTCCCTGCGCTCGACTGTGAAGCCGAGGTCATCCCCGGCCTGGAGCGCTTCGCGCACGAGGAACTGGCGGCCCGGCTGGGCGGGCGGATGGATCTGTTCCCGGCGACGCGGCCCGGCACCGTGCGCTTCCGCTTGCGGGGTGACCCCGGCGCCCTCCTGGGGCTGCGCGCGGTCGCCGCCGTCTATCTCACGCGGGTATTCGCCGTGCCGCGGCCGCGCGGGCTACTGGGCAACGAGCAGTTCGGGGCGATCCTGGCGCTGATCGCGCAGGTGCGCGGGTTGCAGCCCGCCGCTTTCCACACCTTCCGCCTCAGCGCGGCGGGCGAAGATTCGAGCGTACTCACCCGGCTCAAGACCGACCTGGCCGCGCGCACCGGCCTGGCCCCCGGCGGCGAGGAGGCCGACCTGCTGCTGCGCCTGCGCCGCGCGGCGGACGGCACGGGCTGGGAGGTGCTGGTGCGCCTCACGCCCCGCCCGCTGACGGCGCGCGGCTGGCGCGTCTGCAACCTGCCCGGCGCGCTCAACGCCGTCGTGGCCCACGCCATGGCCCGGCTAGCCGCGCCCGCGCCCGGCGAACGCTATCTGAACCTGGCCTGCGGGTCGGGCACGTTGCTGGTCGAACGCCTGGCGCTCGGCCCGGCGCGCTGGGCGCTCGGCTGTGACTTCGATGCCCCTGTGCTGGCCTGCGCCCGTGCCAACCTGGCCGCCGCCGGACTGCGCGACCGGGCGCGCTTGGTCCAGGCCGACGCCGGGCGCCTGCCACTGGCCGATGCCACGTGCGACGCCATCACCGCCGACCTGCCCTTCGGCCAGTTGGTCGGCTCGCACGCCGGGAACGAACGGCTCTACCCGCGCCTGCTGGCCGAGGCCACGCGGGTGGCCGCGCCGGGCGCGCGCCTGGTGCTGATCACCCACGAGGTGCGCCTGCTGGACCGCCTGCTGGCCGAGCCGGCCCTGGTCGCCGCCTGGCGCCGCGCCGAAACCATCCGCGTGACGCTGCCCTTCGGCGCGGGCGGCCTGAATCCGCGTATCTACGTCCTGCACCGGCGCGCGGCGGGAGACGCAACCCCCCATGACGACGACTGACCGGGCGCAACCGGACCCGCTCGCGGCGCTGGACCATATCGTCTTCGTGCTCTACCAGCCGCAAGACGTGGTCAACGTCGGCGGGACGGCGCGGGCGCTGGGCAACTTCGGCTTCCGCCGTCTGCGCCTGGTCGAGCCGGCGGCCTTCGACGCCGAACGCATCGGCGGCATCGCCCACCAGGCCGGGCCGATCATCGCCGCCATCGAGCGCTACCCCGACCTGCCCGCGGCCCTGGCCGATTGCGGCATTGTCGCCGCGACCACGGGCCGCCCGCGCCGCTTCCACCACCCGCGCCAGACGCCACGCGCCGCCGCGCCCGCCCTGCTGGCCGCCGCGCGCCCCGATGCGCCCGTGGCGATCCTGTTTGGCCGCGAGGACAACGGCCTGCCCACCAGCGCCCTCGACGACGCCCACTACCTGCTGACCATCCCCACCGCGCCCGACAACCACTCGCTCAACCTGGCCCAGGCCGCGCTGCTGATCGCCTACGAACTCCGCCTGGCGGCCACGGCCCGCCCCGCCGCGCCTCTGGCGCCGCCCGTGCCCCCCGCCGAACCGCCCGCGCTAGGCGCCGCCCGCGAAGCCATGTTCGCCGCGCTGGAAACCCTGCTGCGCACCCGCGGCGGCGTCCCCGGCGAGCGCCTGGCCTACGACCTGGCCCTGCTGCGCGCCATGCTACTGCGCGCCCTGCCCCGCAAGGACGAAGCCGCCCGCCTCACCCACCTCTTCCGCCGCCTCGCCGCCCCGCCGGACTCGCCCAGGAGAGCAGACGATCCGGAGCACTAGTATAGATTCGATCTGCTTTTAATTGAAACTGTACAATTCATAGCGTCGCACCCATTAGCAATTCTCAATGCACCTAGTTTTTAGATCTTACTAACGCCCTTTTTCGGCTCTTTGAGGTTGAGTGTGGTTGAGTCGGAAGCACGCAAGGATGAGCCAGACCCCAAGTAGCTGATCAGCGAGCCGGATCGACAATCATTCGGGCGGTTGCTGGCTTTGCTGGCAGGCCAAACTACCCGGATACCTTGAGTGGAAGATACTCAACCACACTCAACCTCAAAGAGCCAAAGGATTTAACACATGACCAATCTCCCGAGATACGCTTTACTAATCGTGGCACTTGTTGCTTTACTGCTACCCAGTTCCGCCTTCCACAAGCATTTTGTTGCTGCACAAAGTGCTGTCTTTTTCCCGCAAACTGGTTACACTGTCCAAGGCGCCTTTCTAACCTATTGGGAACAGCATGGTGGACTAGCTCAGCAGGGCTACCCGCTCAGTGATGAGATTCAGGAAATCTCGCCCACCAACGGCAAGACATACACTGTGCAGTATTTCGAGCGGGCTCTCTTTGAAAAGCATCCGGAGAATTCTCCGCCCAATGATGTCTTGTTGAGCTTGCTGGGTGTTTTTGCATACCAGCAACGCTATGGCGCTACCGGCACTCCTGATCAGCAGGTAAGCACTAACAATCCCCGGTATTTCCCAGAGACCCGGCACACTTTGGGCGGCAAGTTTCGGACGTACTGGGAGACGCATGGCGGGTTGGCTCAGCAGGGTTATCCCATCAGCGATGAGTTCGAGGAGCGCAGTCCTCTTGACGGCAAGATCTACCGGGTACAATACTTCCAGCGCGCAGTATTTGAGTGGCATCCCGAGAACACTGGCACACCCTATGAGGTGCTACTTAGCCAACTGGGTACCT
>DASSGZ010000423.1:0-17156 GCA_035693165.1 Chloroflexia bacterium
CGCGCCACGAAGGCACGGCGCCCGCGCCCCCCGCGCCGGAGCGCCAACCGCCCGCGCCGGTCCTGACGGCGGCGACGCCCCGGCGCCCCGGCCCCGCACCGCAGTCGGCGGCGCTCGACGAGGCCAAGCGGCCCCACGTCCGCCCGACCGAGTCCGGGCCGGTGACGGCGATAGGCCGCGAGAGCCAGGAAACGCTGCTGCAAGTGCACGAGCACCTGCGCACCGAACTGGCGGAGATTCGCGAGGCGGCGGCCCAGGTGGCGGCGGGCGCGCTGGATCCCGCGGCGGCGCGCACCCTGCTCAACCGCATGGCGCTGCGCCAGAACTACTGGACGCTGGGCGCGTTCTGCGCGCAGTACTGCCGCGTGGTCAGCATCCACCACACCATCGAGGACTACCAGATGTTCCCCAGCCTGCGGCGCGAGGATAAGGCCCTGGTGCCGGTGCTGGACCGGTTGCATTGGGAGCACGAGGTGATCGCCGAGCAGATCGACCGGGTGGACCGGGCCCTGGTGGCGATGATGAACGATCCGGCGCAGATCACCGAGGTGCAGCGCGCGGCGGACGACCTGGGCGATATGCTCTTGTCGCACCTGGCCTATGAGGAAGACCAGTTATTGGGGCCGTTGGGGCGGCTGGAAATCGTCGTCTGAGCCGCCGGGTGCGGCATCGTGGTATAATCGGCCATGCATAAGCTACTCACCGCCAACACACACCGCAAGCGCGAGATGATCGACATCACCGACCAGGTGGCCGATGTCGTGGCGCGCAGCAACATCAGCGAGGGGCGCTGCCTGGTCTTTGTCCAGCACACCACCGCCGCGCTGGTCATCAACGACGTGGCCGAGGCCGGCTTCGCGCACGATTTTCTGCTGGCGCTGGAGCAGTTCCCCGGCCTGGCCTATACCCATCTCCACGCCGGGCGCGAGCACCCCAAGGATCACCTCCTGGGCGCGCTGATCGGCGAGTCGAAGACGCTGCCGGTGGTGAACGGCGCGCTGGCCCTCGGCACCTGGCAGCGGCTGTATCTGGTCGAACTGGACGGCCCGCGCCCTCGGCACATCCTCGTGCAGGTCAGCTAGGCCCCATGGCGGAATCCCCCCTGCTGCCGCCGCTGCTGGCCGTGGGCGGCCCCACCGGCGTCGGCAAAAGCGCGCTCGGCATCCACCTGGCGCGGGCCTTTGACGGCGAAATCATCACCGCCGACTCGCGGCAGGTGTACCGCGAAATGGATATCGGCACCGATAAGCCGCCCGTCTGGGAGCGCGGCGGCATCCCTCACCACCTGATCGACCTGGTCGCCCCCGACGAATCGTACACCCTGGCCCGCTACCAGGAGCAAGCCTACGCCACCATCGACGCCATCCACGCGCGCGGGCACCTGCCGCTGCTGGTGGGCGGCACTCCGCTTTACCTGGCCGCCGTGCTGGAGGGCTGGCGGATGCCCGAAGTCGAGCCCGACCCCGACTTGCGCGCCGAGTTGGAGGCGCGGGCCGCCGCCGAAGGACCGGCGGCGCTGCACGCCGAACTCCAGGCCCGCGATCCCGCCGCTGCCGCCCGCATCTTGCCCGGCAACACGCGGCGCCTGGTGCGCGCCCTGGAAGTGATCTACCTGACGGGCCGGCCCTTCTCCGAGCAGCAGCAGAAGACGCCCCCGCCATACCGCATCGGGCGGCTGGCGCTGACGGCGGAGCGGGCTGAGTTGCACCGGCGCATCGACCGGCGGGTCGAGCGCGAGGTGGCTGACGGGCTGGTGGAAGAAGCGGCGGGCCTTCACGCCCGCGGCTATAGCTGGGCGCTGCCCTCCATGACCGGGCTGGGCTACCGCCAGTTCGCGCCCTACCTGCGCGGCGAGATCTCGCTCGCCGCCGCGCTGCAACAACTCAAGTGGGACACGCACGCCTTCGTCCGCCACCAGTACACGTGGTTCCGGCGCGATCCGGGCTGGGTCTGGATCGACACCACGGCGGGCGTGCCCCTGGCCGAGGTGGAGGCGCGGGTGCGCCGCTGGCTGGCCGGTGGCGACCTCGGCCCATCGATGGCCGGGGCTGAACCCTATCCGCTGACCCGGCGCGGGGCGCGCGCCGGGCAATAAAAAAGGGGGCGCGCCCGGCGCGCCCCTCTTCCACAACGCGAACCGCCGTCAGGCCGGCGTCGCCAGGTCGCCCCAGCCGCCCACCGGCGTGGTGCCCAGGGGCAGGAAATCGAACTCGCGAATGCGCCGATCTTCGGCTTCCAGGATCGCCTGCAGGCTGCGCAGCGCGCGATACTGCAACGCGCGGATGGCGCCTTCCTTTTTGTTCATGACGGCGGCAATTTCGCTGTTGTCATAGCCGGCGATAAACTTCAAGCAGATCACCTGCCGCTGCTCGGTCGTCAGTTGCTGGATGGCCTGGCGCAGTTCGCTGGAGGCGACACTGCTCGCCAGCGCGGCTTCCGGGTCCACCGGCTCTTCGCGGATCAGCAGGGTATCGTCCAGCGGCAAAATCTCGCGCCGCGTGCGATAGTGGTCCACCACCAGATTATGCGCCAGCCGGTAGAGCCAGGACGAGAACGGATAGCCATACCACGTGTACCGGCCGATGGCCTCCCACGCTTTCAAGAAGACCTGTTCGCACAGATCCTCCGCCTCGCAGGGATTGCCGACCTTGTAATAGATATATTTATAGATTTTCTCGACATAGGCATGGTAGAGTTGCGCGAAAGCTTCCTGGTCATGTTGCGAGGCGCGTTGGGCCAATTCAGCTTCATTGGTTAGCATCCGGAACTCCTCCTGGGGTGCAAAGTGCTGCGGCCCGCACACACATGCACGTAGATTTGTCTCTCTCCCTCCCTGCCTGCGGTGAGCAAGATATGTGCCAGCTACACAGTTCCACAACCGCGCCCAGGGGGACGCGAATACATGAGCAGGGATCGTGCCCAGGCACGGCGGCGCCCGGCGGGACAAGCCGCCGGCTACGTCTATCAGGGCCACTTGCGCATCCCGGCTTGCAGAAGATGAGGGTACGCTTGCGCGTACTTTAGGGTGGGTGTATAATGGTTGGCAACAGAAGGCAGGCCATCCGCAGCAAGGGCTGTGCCGTCAGGAGACAACTCAGGCGTGGACTTATCGCTACAGATCAGCCAGGAACAATCGCTCAAGGTCTCGCCGACCCTGATTGTTCTCAATCAATTGCTGGCTCTCTCGTCGTTAGAGCTCCAACAACTGGTCCAGCAAGAGCTGGGGGATAACCCCGCCCTGGAAATGGTGGAAGGCCGCCCCTGCCCCAGTTGCGGCATCCCCAGCACCGCGCCGATCTGCCCCTTCTGCGACAAGCCGACCACCCCGCCCAGCAAGGACGCCCCCACCCCGACGAGCGCTACGTCCTCCGCCGTCGACTCTCCGTCCGAAGATTGGTACCAGGACCACGGCGACCGCCGCAACGGGGCAAACCGGGCCGATGACGACGGCGAGTTCGACCCTATGAGCCTGGTCGCGGGCGAGTCCAACCGCCTGGAACAGATGCTGGCCGACCTGGCGCCGGGCCTGAAAGACAACGCCCGCGCGGTGGCGGGCTACATTCTGGGCAGCCTCGACGAGCGGGGCTACCTGTCGTGCAGCCTCGACCAGGTGGCCGGCGCCTGCGGCGTCGCGGCGGACGAGGCCGAGGAGGTGCTGCACCTGATCCAGCGCGCCGCGCCGACAGGGGTGGGCGCCCGCGACCTGCGCGAGTGCCTGTTGCTGCAACTCGAAGAGATCAAGGAGCGGGGCCGCCCCGAACTGGTGCCCTTTGTCGAAGAGATCCTGCGCGATCACCTGACAGAGTTGGGCGAGCACAAGTTCACCCTCATCGCCCACACGCTGGGCACCACTTATGACGCGGTCGTGGCCGTGCGCGATTTCATCAAGGCGCACATGAACCCGCATCCCGGTTATGCCGCCGATGGCCGCCCCTGGCCCACGCCCTCGCCGGTGCGCTTCGTCGCCCCCGATGTGATCATCCGGTTGCGTAACAATAACTTCGAGGTCGAGGTCGTCGAGTCGCTGCGCTTTAGCCTGCACATCAGCCCGATCTATCACCGGCTGGCTGCGGCGGCGGCCGCACATCCGCAGGGCCGGGTCCCGGCCAACGGGCACGGCCCCGGCCCGGAGGCCGACGGCAGCGGCGAGGACAGCGGCGGCGAGTTCAGCCTGCCCACCGTCACCATGGCCGGCATGTCGGACAACGACCGCGAGCATATCCGGCGTTATGTCAACCGGTCGCGGCTGTTCATCTCGAATATCGCCCAGCGGCGCGAGACCATGCGGCGGATCACCAATTGCCTGGTCGAAGTGCAGGACGACTTCTTGCGCCACGGAGTGCGCCACTTGCGGCCGCTGACCCGCGCCCAGGTCGCGCAGTATCTCGGCCTGCACGAATCGACCGTCAGCCGGGCCACCGCCGATAAATATGTGATGCTGCCCAACCGGCAGGTCATCCCCTTTGCCGACTTCTTCCAGGCCTCCCTGAGCGCCAAGGACCGCATCCGGGAGATGATTGTCACCGAACCGAAACCCCTCACCGACAAGGAAATTGTGCAGCGACTGCGGGAGCAGGGCGTACGCATCGCCCGGCGAACTGTGACGAAATACCGCAACCAGCTCGGCATCATGCCATCCACTTTCCGCTAGCCGCCAGGAGGTTGCCTTGGACGACCAGCAGCCGGAGCCGCAAAGCTCCGCCCCGCCGCCCGCCGATTCTGCGCCCGACTCCACCACGCGCCCCATCGCCGAACGCCTGCGCGAAGGCATTATGCTGTTGCGCAACGGCGACCGCGCGGGCGCGTATAACCTGTTTCGCAGCACCGCCGATACCGCGCCCGATAACCTGAACGCCTGGATCGGCGTGGCCCTCAGCAGCACCAGCCTGGACGAGGCCGCCGACGCGCTCGTGCGGGCGGAGCGCCTGGACCCGAACAGCCGCTTCGCCACCCAGGCCGAGACCGACCTGACCCGGCGCCGCCCCGGCTTTGCCGAAGCCCTGGCCGCCGCCCGCGAACGCGCCGCGACCGCCCCGCCCGCCGAACTGGAGCCTGCCCCCACGCCGGAGGCGGACGCCGCGCCGCCAGTCGAACCGGCGCCCGCCGAACCCGGCGCCGGGGCCGACGCGCCCGTCATGCCCGCCGCTGAGACCGTGGTGATCAGCACGGGGACACGCCTGGGCGGGCAGACCGAACTGCAGCCCAAGACCGACGACCGCATGAGCCGGGCTTTACTGACCGTGCTGGTCGGCGTGCTGGCGCTGGCGGTGATCGGCATCGTGGGCCTGGGCCTCGCCAACAGCCCCATCTTCGGCCCGCCGCCGGCCCGGCCCACCGCGACGCCCACCGTGGCGCCGACCAATACCGCCGCGCCCACGGCGACGCTGCCGGTGGCCCAGGCGCCGCCGACGCTCACGCCCGTGCCCGCCACGCCCACCGCCGCCACTCGCGGCCCGCTAGGCGGCACCCCCACCGCCGTCGATCCTGCGGTCACGGCGGCGATTGCGGCCGTGCAGGCGGGCCGCTACGCCGACGCGATCCCGGCACTGGAGGCGGCGACGGAACGCAACCCGACCGACGCGGCGGCTCTCTACTATCTCGGCATCGCCTATTTGAATGCCCCCGGCCGCCCGCACGGCGCCGAGGACGCCACGCTGACTCTGCGCACACTGCAGGCGCAGCACCCGCGCTGGGCGCCGGGCCTCGATCTGCTGGCGCGCAGCCTGATCGCGCAGGGCCAGTTCCGCGACGCCGTGCCCCCGGCCCACCAGGCGGTCGAAAGCGATCCGGGGCGCCCCGAGTACTGGACGACGCTGGCCCACGCCTATGAGGGCGCCGGGGCCACCGCCGAGGCCAGCCTGGCCTACGCCGAGGCGGCCAAGCGCAGCGGCACGCCGCCGGCCACGCCCGGCACCCCCGCGCCCGGCAGCGCCACGCCCGCCCCCGGCACAACCACGCCGGGCGTAGAAACCACGCCCGCGGGCAGCGTCACGCCGGGCACCACCGCGACGGCGGCAGCCGGGACCACGCCCGGCGCGGGGGCCACGTCTACCGCAGGTGCCACCGGCACGGCCACGGCGACGCCAGCGACCGGCCCACTCGCTCCGGCGGGGGCCGGGACGGCGGCGCCCACCGCCACGGCGACCCCGCTGCCCGCGCCGAGCGGTATCCGCTGACGCCGGCCCGCGCGGGCCGCACACAGCACACCACGAGGGCCGCCGGGCAACCGGGCGGCCCTCCGTTCGTTCTACCGGATGCCGCGCGTGGCGCGGGCGGAGCGGGCGCGCATTGCGCACAGACGTTCGCGTTGCAAAGCGGCGCGGCGCGGTGCTATAATTGGAGTACTCCGCGGGTCCAGGCGCCCGCATATCTCACACGCGCGTTGGCAGAAAGGCGCGTAGGTCGCACGATGATCGGTACATGGGTCCGCCGCCGGCGCGCGCTCCGGCGCCGCCCGGTCGAGCCGTCGCAGCCGGATTCTGCCACGGTCCCACCTGCCTCTAAAGAGGCACCGGTTGCATTCGCATCCGCCGCGCCCGCCGCCGGCAAGGCACCGGCGGACGACCCGCGCCTGGAACTCTATCTGCAGCAGATCGCCGACCTCCCCGCGCATGATCGCGCAATCATCGTCGGCGTGCTACAAAGCATCCTCGACGAAGAGGCGGCGTATGCCCGCCGCGTCGTCTCCGAGTAGGCGGCCCCATGGACGACTCGACGCGCGACACTATCGAGTTTCTGGTCCGCCGCTATGCGCTGCACGATCGGCTGCCGGTCGATCTCAGCGGCCTGCTGGACCGGTTCACCGTGCGCCGCTATCCGTTCACGGCCTGGACGCTCGGCTTCGCGGTCGTGCGCCCGCGCGAGATCCACATCGGCATCAACGCCGGGCTGCCCGTGCCCTGGCAGCGCATGGCCGAGGCGCACGAGGTGGGCCACATCATCGCCTATCACCCGCACCGGCTCTACACCTGCAAAGCCTACCAGTGGGACCAGGAGGACCACGAGCGGACGGCGCAGCTCGCCGCGGCGCTGCTGCTGGTCCCCGCCGCCGCCATGCAGACCTACGGCGTGGAGTTCACGCCCGCGCAACTGGCCCGGCTGCTCCAGGTGCCCACTGCGCTGGTCGATCTGCGCTGGACGCAGGCCAAGCTGGAGGGCGCGGTTTAGCCCGGAGGTTCGCCCGGTGCCCCGCGCAGGATCTCGCCGAAGACCTGCAGCCAGTAGGCGTTGAAATCGGGCGCGCGCAGGAAGATCGAATTCAAGCAGATGTTGAGAGTGAGGAAAAACAGGGGCAGCGTATCGGCGCCCGACTCCACCGCCACGTAGCGGTCGAACGGCCCGCCGAAGGGCGCCACCTGGTTGCCCTGGGCGCGCAACACGGCGAACCCGCGCCGGTAGGAGAACAGGTAATCGGGCAGCAGGGCGGCGGGCGTCCGCCCGCTTGCCAGGTGCCGGTTGAGGGTCTCGACCACGGCGGGCGCGGCGAGTCCTTCGTAGGCGAAGATCATGCTCAGATAGGGGTTGCGCTGCTGCGGATCGAGGGCCAGCGGCGCCGCAAAGGCCAGCCGCCGATAGGGCAGCAGATCGCCGCCATCCGACGGCGCCCGCACCAGGCGCTTCACCGAGGCGCCGTTGGCGATGCTCGTCTCCAGTTCCGCCGCCGACAGCCGCGACTTAACCTCAATAGTCCCGTAGATCGATTCGCAAGGGAACAGGCTGTTGCCGGCGTCGCGAAAGAGCACGTTGGAGAAGATGGCGTCGTAGACCACGATATCGACCTGCGCGCTGCTGGTGCCGTCGGCGGCGAAGACCTGGCCGGAGCCTAACCCATAGCACTCCGGCAAGAAGGGCCGCAGGAACCGCCCGATGATGTGCTCGCGGAACTCGCCCTTGTCGCCCGCGTGCTCGAAGAGGTTGCTGTCCTCCAGGTCGGCGGCCAGCCGCGCCGCCGCGTTGCGCAACGCCTGCAGTAGCTTCATGGGTCCTTCCCCGCATCCTGGGACGGGCGGGCCAGCGCCAGCCCATAGACCGGCCCGCCCCCGGCGGCACACAACGCTTCGGCGCAGGCCCGCATCGTCGCGCCGCTGGTATAGACATCGTCCACCAGCACCAGCGGGCCGCCGGGCGGCGGGGTCTTGCCGCGCCAGGCGAAAGCTTCCTCCAGATTAAGCGCGCGCTCGGCGGCGGTCAGGCCGACCTGGTGCGGCGTGGCGCGCACCCGCTCCAACCCGGCCAGCACCGGCCATTGCAACGCGCCGCCGGCGGCGCGGGCCAGCAGGGCGGCCTGGTTGAAGCCCCGGTCACGCTGGCGGCGGGGGTGCAGCGGCACCGGCACGAGGTAGGGCGTCACGTCCGCCGGCCACGGTGTCCATTCCGCCGCGCAGGTGGCGTCGAGGAACCGGGCCAGCGCGGGAGCCAGCACCCGCCAGCGCTCGTACTTGAAGCGGTGGATGGCCTCCCGCAACGGCCCGGCATAGGCACCGGCGCAGAGCACCGCCGTGAGATCGCCCGACCGGCACCCGGCGGGGCAGGCCAGGCCGGTGGGAGCCGGCTCCAGCGCCGCGCCGCAGGTGGCGCAACACCAGCCGGGCACCGCGGGCGGGCCGATGGCAGCCAGGCAGCGGTCGCACATCCAGGTGCCCACCCGGTTGCAGCCGCCGCAGCGGCGCGGGTAGAGGAGGTCGAGCAGCGCGGCGCCTAGCCGGCGCAGGAGCAGGGTGGGGGACACGGCGGGCGGACCGCGCTCAGGAGCCGGCGGCGCGCAGCGCCAGTTGATCGCCCACCTGGGTGCCGCTGGCGGCAATACTGCCCGCGGGCATTTCGACCACGCGCTTCGAGCCGCGCACCATGCGGCTCACGCGCCAGGCGGGTAGCGCCTCATACAGAAACAGCACGCGGTTATCCTTGTCGAGGAACAGGACATCCAGCGGGAAGCGCATGAAGAACATGTGGATGGAGGATTCGGGCTGCAAGATGAGCGCCTGGCCGGGATGGAGGCCGGGGTGGCCCATCAGCCCCAGCCCGCGGGCCCACGGCGTGCGCGCCAGGCGCACTTCGTGGGCCACCGTGGTGCCGCGGGTCAGATTGTCCAGGCGCTCACCCAGCGCGCGCCCGCGCGTAAAAGGGGCAGCCGCCGTCACTGCTTACTGAACCGCGAAGAAAGTTTCGATGAAGCGCGGCACCGACGGCCCCAGGATCACCACGTACATCGCCGGGAAGATCAGGAAGACCATCGGGAAGATCATGATGACCGGGGCGCGGTGGGCCTGCTCCTCGGCGCGCTGCCGGCGCTTGATGCGCATCTGGTCCGACTGGATGCGCAGCACCTTCGCCATCGACACGCCCAGTTGGTCGGCCTGGATCACCGCCGAGACGAACGTCGCCAGGTCGGGCACACCGGTGCGCAGGACCATTTCGCGCAGAGCGTCGGTGCGGCGCTTGCCGACACGAGTCTCCGACAACACCCGGTGGAACTCCTTGCCCAGGTCGTTGGTGTACTTTTCGGAGACGCGCTGCATGGCCGAGTCGAGCGCGAGGCCGGCCTCCACGCAGACGGTGAGCAGGTCGATCACGTCGGGCAGTTGCCGCAGGATCGCCTTCTTGCGGGCCTTGATCTTCTGTCCCAGCCAGATGCCGGGCAGCAGATAGCCGACCACCGCCGCGATGATCGCCATGAGCAGGATATTGAGGATCTCCGCTTTCAGTACGAACACCGTCAACAGCAGCGTGGCGATGGCCATGCCCATGGCGGCGACGATGCGCAAACCCGAAAACTCGGTCACGCCCATGTTATTGGGGTTGCCCGCCTGCGCCAGGTTCAGGCGCACGCGCTCGGTGTTTTGCGAGGGCGAGAGGCGCCCCAGCGCCTTGGTCAGATTGCCCATCAGCGGGCGGATCACCCGCTCGCGGAAGGGCAGCTCCAGCTCCAGTTCTTCCAGCGACCGCGGGCGCTCGGCGAAGGAGGAGAGCCGGCCTTCAATCGTCGCCGCCTGGCCGCCCGGTGCCATCGCCAAGCGGAAGAAGATGAACAGGATAATGACGGCGATTAACGCCGGGATCAGTAGTTCCATGGAGCAGGCTCCTGTGCTACAAACTACGGCTTAGACTTCGATGGTCACGATCTTCATGATCAGCCAGGCGCCGATGCCGACCATGATGGCCGCGCAAATGGGCATGCAGATCCAGGGCCAGGCGAACATGGCGCTCATGTAGGTCGGGTTAATCAACATGATGAAAATGCCCAGCGCCACCGGCAGCAAGGAGATGATCCATCCGGAGGCCCGGCCCATGGCCGTCAGGGTCTTAATTTCACCCTGGATACGAACACGCTCGCGGATCGTGTGGGCGATGGTGTCGAGAATGGTGGCGAGGTTACCGCCGACCTCGAACTGGATTTGCACCGCCGTGATCATCAGGTCCAGGTCCTCGGAAGGTACGCGCCGCAGCAGATTGGCGAGGGCGTCTTGCACGCCGACGCCGAGACCCACCTCGCGCACGGCCCGGCGGAACTCCACGCTCATCGGCGGCGGCGACTCGCGGCCCACCAGCTCCATCGTCTGCAAGAAGCTGTAGCCGGAGCGCAGCGAGTTCGCCATGAGGATGATGGTGTCGCCCAACTGGTTGTTGAAGGCGGTGATGCGCTTGCGCTGCTGGAACTTGACGTACCAGTCGGGCACAAACCAGCCGATAACGGCGAAGATGACGGCGAAGGCGATGGTCAGCGCGCCCTGCTCGCGGCCGATGAACTGGCCGACCATCCAGCCGGCGACGACGGACAGGAGCTTGAACAGGATGAACTCGGTGACTGTCAGCTTCAGGTCGGCCTGCGCCAGGTTGCGCTGCACGCGCTGGGCAAACCGCGCGCTGCTGATCGCCTTATCGGTGCGCGCCGTCAGCTTTTCCCGCCCCGCCGCTTTGGCCTGCTCTTCCGGGCGCCGGGCAAATTCCTGCACCCGGCTTTCCAGGCTTTGATTGCCGCCCATGACGCGCGACAAGACCAGGAAAATGATGAAGACGCCAACGGCGCCGGCCGCCGCCAGCATAACAGGGGGCATATGCGTTCCCTTTCCAGGTACCGGGCTCTTCGCGCTTAGAAGAACCGATCCGTCACGCCGAAGATATTCGGCGGGAGATAGATGTTCGACACCTCAAAGCGCTCGACAAACTTGGGCCGGATCCCCGTTGCCTTCAGCCGCCCGACGATCTTACCGTTTTCGAGACCCGTCTGCTCAAACTGGAACACGTCCTGCATGACGATCACGTCACCTTCCATGCCCTGCACTTCGGTGATGTTCACGACTTTGCGGGTGCCGTCCTTCATACGCTCGATCTGGATGATCAGGTCGATAGCCGAGGCCACCTGTTCGCGGATGGCCTTGACCGGCAGTTCGGCGCCGGCCATCAGCACCATCGTCTCCAGGCGGGCCACGGCGTCGCGCGGCGTGTTGGCGTGCAGGGTGGTCATGGACCCGTCGTGGCCGGTGTTCATGGCCTGGAGCATAGCCAGGGCCTCCCCACCGCGGCATTCACCGACCACAATGCGGTCGGGGCGCATACGGAGGGCGTTGATCACCAGATCGTTGATGGTGATCTCGCCTTTGCCTTCGATGTTGGACGGGCGCGATTCCAGCGTCACCACGTGTTCCTGGCGCAACTGGAGTTCGGCGGCGTTCTCGATGGTCAGGATGCGCTCATCGGTGGGAATGAAGTCGCTCAAGACGTTGAGCATCGTCGTCTTGCCGGTACCGGTACCGCCGGAGACGAGGATATTGAGCCGGACCTGCACGCAGGCCTTCAGGAAGGTCACCATCTCCGGCGAGATCGACCCGAAGCGGATCAGATCCTCGGCCTTGAGCGGATCCTTGGAGAACTTACGGATGGTGATGCAGGGGCCGTAGATCGCCAGCGGCGGAATGACTGCGTTGACGCGGGACCCGTTCTGGGTACGCGCGTCGACCATCGGCGACGACTCGTCGATACGGCGGCCCAGGGGGGAGACGATGCGCTCGATGATGCGCATCACATGGCCGTCATCCTGGAACTGGATATTGGTCAGTTCCAGCCGCCCGGCCCGCTCCACGTAGACCTGCTTCGGCCCGTTGACCATGACTTCGCTGATGGACGGGTCGTCCATCAACGGCTGGATGGGGCCGAGGCCGAGAATTTCGGCGGCCACCTGCTCAAACAGGCGCGCCCGCTCCACGCGGCTCAGCGTAATACTCTCGGTTTCGAGGATCGAGTTGAAGATCTCCTCGACCTGCCGCCGCACTTCCTCCGTTTTGCTGAGATCCATCTTGGGATCCAGTTCGGAGATGAGCTTGTTCTGCACGCGGCTTTTCAGCTCCATGTAGCTGTCGCGGGCGGCGGGAACCGGGGCACGGCGCACCAGGTCGTCGCTCTGCGGCATGGGCCGGCCGGGCGGGCCTTGCGGGGCGGCGACGGGGGGCGGCGCGAGGCGCCCGGTAAGCTGGCTACTGGGCGGGGGCGCCGCGGGCGGGGGCGTGCCGGCGGGCGGGGTATTGGCCGCCGGGCTGGCCGGCTGGCCCAGGCCCTCCGTGCCGCCGATTCGTTTCAAGAGTGACATTGGTGCTCCTTTCCGTATGCAGCGCCCTGCATACCCCGGTGATTACCGTCGGGCCGGCAAGAACCGCGACAGTAAACTGGGCGCCTGCTCTTGCTTCTTCGGGCTGGCCTTCCCCGCGCCATCGCCTTCGGTGGCCACGGGTTGCAGGCTGGCGATCAGCTTGGCGAGGGCCATAACATCTTTCGAGAACTGGCTGTCGCGCCCACTAATGACCAGCGGGACCCCCTGATTGACGGAGGTGGTCACCGCCCGGCCATCGCTGCAAATATTGGCGGCAATCTTCTTGCGCAGCGTATCTTCCACGCTTTCGGTGCGGATACCGAGCGAACTATCGGCGCGGTTGAGCACCAGCATGACCTTATCAGCCTGATAGCCGAGCTTATCGCAAATGTCGAGGAAGCTCTTGGTGTTCTTGATGGCCGGTAGCTCCAGGGTCATGACGAGCAAGATCCGGTCGGCCATATCCGTGACCGCGAGCACCGATTCGGCGAACGAGGGCCAGGTATCGACGATGACGTAGTCGAAGGAGTGCCGCAACTCCTGCAAAATCCGGGTCACATGCGCGGCCTGGACCAGTTCGCCTTCTTGCGGCTGGAGCGGGGCCAGCAGCACTTTGACCCCGGAGGCATGGGACACCAGCACGTCGCGCAGCAGATCTTCGTCCAGTTCGTTGATGCGCGTTACCAGTTCGATGATCGTTTTCTGGCTGGGCAGGTGCAGCATGACGCCGACATCGCCGAAGAAGAAGCTGCCGTCGACCAGCGCCACTTTCTTGTTGGTGGTCTGTTTGAGCGCGACGGCCAGGTTGGTGGCAATCGTCGTGCGCCCGACGCCGCCCTTGGGGCTGTAGATGGCGATAATCCGCCCCTGCTCGGTGCCGTCCTCGGGCTTGGCCGGCCCGGCGGCCACGGCCTGGTACTGGAAATTGCGCCGCTTGCTGGCTTCGAGCCGGTAGACCTGGCGGATGCTTTCCACCAGTTCGTCGGTCGTGAACGGCTTGGTCAGGAACTGGCGGGCGCCGGCCAGCATCGAGCGGCGCAGGTAGTCCTGCTCGCCCTGCACCGACATCATGATCACCGACGTATTGGGTAGCTCCGAGGTAATCAGCTCGGTGGCTTTGATCCCGTCCATATCGGGCATGTTGATATCCATCAACATGACGTCGGGCTGGAGTTTGCGGGCCACCTCCAGCGCCTCGGTGCCGCTCCCGGCGGTCCCGACCACTTCGATATCGCGCTCGAACATGACGAGCTTGCTCATCTGGTCGCGCGCGTCAACGTTATCGTCGACGATCACAAGGCGGATTCGGGGTTCGCTCGACATTGATGTCTTTCCTCTTTAGCGTGTTTAGCGTGGTTTAGCGTTGCGCTGGATAGGGAAGCGGCTCCCGCCGCGCGGCTGCCGCGCCCGGAGCGCGTCTACAGCCGCCGCTGCGTGAGCCATCCCTGGACAGAGGCGCCCGGCCGGGGCGCTACTTGACGATGAGTTCCGGTATCTGCACGCCGTAATCTTCGACCATAATCTTGTCGGTGATACCGGTCGTGCGCTCGACATCGGTATCATCGCGCGCACGCAGGGTCAGGTCGACCACGCCCGTTTCGCGCGCGTACTTGATGACTTCGGCCTGCTGGTCGGTCACAGACAGGACCAGCGCGGCGGTGACCAGTGCGTCTGGGCCGTAGGCGGCCTGGGCGGCCTGTTGCGCGGCGGCCTGCGCCTGCTGATCCGACGGTTGCTGGCCGCCGTTGGGATTCACCGGCCCGCTACCCTGTTTGTTGGTGGTCGAGGCCCGCAACTGAATCACCCGCAGGATCTTGATGTTGTCGAGCACCTTTTTGGTCGAGGGTAACGGTTTCGTGATCTGGCTTGGCTTACCGTCCGGTCCCACCAGCAGGGTGGTCAACTCGAAGGTCCGCGTCCAGAGCACATCCACCACATCACCGTCCACGATCTGCCCGCCGAAGTTGTTGACCTCCTTCACGGGGAGGACGAACGCTTTCTGGCCCTTCGCCAGGATCTGCGAGATCCCCAGCTCGGCCACGTCGGTGGCGATGATCTGATCGTTGGCCTTATAATCCCGCGTCACCATCTTGCCGATCACCATCTGGCCCGAGGTCAGGGTGGGCGTCAGGATCTGGGTGACTTCCATGTCCTTGAGGGTCACGTCGTCGGCGGTAATCGGGGTAAAGCCTTTAATGTCGCGCGCCGCCACCACGACCTGTGCCTTGGGAACAGGAGTTGGCTGGACTTGTCCGGTAGTTTCAGTGGGACGCGAAAGCGCGAGATACAGAACGACGAAAGCTAGTAGTGCGAAGATAACACCCAGAAGTAGCATCGTACTCCGGCCACGCCTCATTCACATTCCTCCCTGGCCTACCCGCATTCGCGGCGGGGATGGTTGTCAGCCGTCACGACTGCTATTGTGTGTGAACATTATAGCACCGGCCCAGCCAACATGCAACACACGTACTCTGCACTACGCGATAACTGCCACTCTAGATTACCACAGCGTAAGGCCCAGGACCAGGGGATAGTGGTCCTGGATTCATATAGTACTATTGGTGTTGTTTCAGGGACCATGGTCCCTGGCCGGTCCCCGCGCGGCGGTTATTCACAGTTGGCCGCGCAATGGGTGCCGTAGCCATAGGTCGAGACCACGTGGGCGGCGGCGTCGAGCAATTCCAGCGCGTCGCCGCAGTTGTTCCAGATGGCGCGCCGGCTGTTGAAGGTGTAAGGATGGCCCGGCTCGGTGTAGACACGCAGGCTCATGTTCCCCGGCAACACGGCGCCCTCGTCAAAGATGTAGTGCTGGCGGACCTCGTTCTTGTCGCGCAGCGTCCATCCCCCTAGATTGGCGGTAGCCGCGCCCAGGTTACGGATCTCGACGTATTCGAGGCCCGCCGCCTCCACATTGCTGATGAAGACATCGCCGGCATGCGTAACGGGCGCCTTGAGGTTCTCGGCCACCGGCTCGCAATTAGTGCCGACCTCGGTGGGAGTGGGCGCGGCGGGCATGGGCGTGGCGGTCACGGTGGGCGTGGCGGCATCCGCGAGGGGGGTCGTCGTGGCGGGCGGCGTGCTTGTGGGTACCGGCGTGGCCGTCGGCGTGCCGCCGTTGGGATAGCGGCTGTCGAGTTGATATTTGCCCAACTGGCTCAGCAGCACTTCATAGGGCGTGCCTGTGTTCTCCGGGTGGTGCTCGAAAATCGCGCGCTCGAAATACTGCACGGTGTAGGTTTGGCCGTTCAGTGCGGACCGCTCCTGGAACGGCTCGGTCAGCGGGTAGCCCTGCTGGACCAGCCCGCCGTGCTCCGTCCAGTATTTCAGGAACAGGCCCGACACGGTATGTTTGGTCTCCGGAAAGTAGCGGCTGTCGGCGCCGGACGCCCCGTTGACCGGAGCCGCCGCGGGATTGGCGCCGTTGGGATAGCGGGCATCGAGTTCATAGGTGCCCAACTGGCTGAGCAGCACGTCATACGGCGGCTGGTTCTCCGGGTGGTGCTCGAAGATGGCGCGCTCGAAGTATTGCACCGTATAGACCTGGCCGTTCAGCTTCGACTGCTCCTGGAATTCGTCGGTCAGCGGGTAGCCCTGCTGGGCCAGCCCACCATGTTCCGTCCAGTACTTCAGGAACAACCCGCGCACGGTATGCCGGGTCTCGGGGAAGTAGCGGCTCTCCTCCTGGGCGGCGGCCGGCCCCACGGGCGCCAGGCTGAGTAGCCCCAGGCCCAGGGCGGCGACACAGAGCAGCAAATTACGTCGGTTCACGCGATTCTCCTTACCATCGTGTACCATAGCCGGGGCACGCGAAGCAAAGGCGCAATGGGGCACTTCCACGAGGCACGCAGTGTAGGCCGCGCGTGGATCGGCAGCGGCGATCCGGGCGGCATGATCCACGCGTACGGCGCCCATCCCGCTAATTACGACTGTTGCGGGCTTATTTTAGCACACGCCGCCCGGCCCGTCAAAACGGCCCGCGCCTGCCGCCGCGCACCACCTGATCCTCACCACAGAGACGCAGAGGGCGCAGAGAACGTTAAGACTAGGGCTATTTGCGCTGCCGTCTTCTGCTTCAGCACACTGCGATCAGGTGCAGGGCGCCGCCGAAATGGTACACGATTGTGACCCCTGGCCCAGCCGCAGCCAGGCTGTCCGGTATCGAGCAGCAACCGCACCGCGAAGACGCAAAAGCCACGAAGATCGTTTTTACTAGGGCGATGTGCTAGATCGCCCATAACAGGACGGGTCTCCCGTGTATACTGGGGGTAACGACACCAACCCAGTTCTACCCAGGAGACCCTCCCCATGATAACCGAATTGGCTGATTTCTGCTTGTGGATCTATTGTCTGGTCGACGACGCCTGGAGCGAGATCGCTCCGCAGTTGCAGCGGCCCGGTCCGGCCCCGCTCTGTAGTGATAGCGAACTGATCGCCATGGCCCTCATCGCCGAATGCCGCGGCATTGACCAAGAAACCGAGTTGCTGGCCTGGTGGCGCGAGCGCCCCCTGCGGGCCCTGTTTCCGCACGTCCCCAGCCGCACGCGCTTCAATCGCCGCCGCCGCGCTCTGGCCC
>DASSGZ010000424.1:0-20382 GCA_035693165.1 Chloroflexia bacterium
CAGTGGGCGGTGGTCGGTGGTCAGTGATTAGCCTTCGCTCATGTGATGGCATTGTCACTCTGAGCGCAGCGAAGAGTCTCGTCTCGTGGCGCGAAGGCGGCCATGCCGGGCGGCTCTCTACTCGTCGTACTGACCACCGACCACCGCCCACTGACCACTCGCCCATGCGCGCAAGGCGCCGGCTGCGTTATCATAAGGGGGCGCCGGGTTGTCCGGCGCGCCGCATGGTTGCGAAAGCGAGGAATGTTGTTCATGTTAACCCCCACCGATCTGGCATACCTGGAAATTCCGCCCCGCGAGCAGGACCGGCCCACGCCGCCGCTGCTGATCCTCTTGCATGGCGTGGGCAGCAACGAGCAGGACCTGATCAGCCTGGCGCCCCTGTTGGACCCGCGCTTCCACATCGTATCGCTGCGCGCGCCCTATGTGCTGGGGCCGGGCAGCTATGCCTGGTTCCATGTGCTGTTCACGCCGCAAGGCCCCCGGCACGACGCGCGGGAGGCCGAGGTGAGCCGCGAGTTGCTGATCGATACGATCCCCGGCCTCGTCGCCGCCACCGGCACCGATCCGGAGCAGGTATACCTCATGGGCTTCAGCCAGGGGGCCATCATGAGCCTGTATCTCGGGTTGACCCTGCCCGAACTCGTCGCGGGAGTCGTCGCCATGAGCGGGCGGGTGATCCCGGAGGCCATCGAGCGGCTGGCGACGCCGCGAGAGCTGGCCGGGCTGCCGGTGCTGGTCATCCACGGCACCGCCGACGCGGTGTTGCCCATCGACCATGGGCGGGCGACCCGCGAGGCCCTGGCCGGGCTGCCCATCGATTTCACCTATCGCGAGTACCCCATGGGCCACGAAGTATCGCCGGAAAGCCTGGCCGATATTGTGGCCTGGCTCGGCGCGCGCCTGGACGCACCCACAGACGAAGCCACCGAGACGGAACCCACCACGGAATAGCGCCCCGGCGCATCGATCATGGCCCCCCGGCTATTGCTGCCGGCCAGGGGCCGCCACAGCAAAGGACCGCTGAGGTATGGATCACGCGGAATGGACTGAAAAGGCGCGGCGCGTGCAGGCGCTGCTGGATCGCCACCATCTGGACGCGCTGCTGCTGCGCCGGTCGGCTAATGTGGCCTGGCTGAGCGGGGGCGGGCGCAGCTACATCAACCTTGCCAGCGAGGGCGGAGGCGGGTCGCTGCTGGTCACGCCCACGGGCCGCTACCTGCTGACCGACGTGATCGAGGGCGAGCGGTTGCGGGACGAAGAAGGCTTCGGCGCGGGCGGCTGGGAGGTGGTGGCCGAGCCGTGGCACGCGGCCGGCAAACGGCTGGCCGCCCTGACCGCGGGCCTGCGCGTGGGCGCCGACGGCCCCGGCCCCGGTCTCGTGGATCTGGCCGATGAGATCGCCCACCTGCGCTGGCCGCTTACCCCGGCGGAGGTGGACCGCTGCCGCGCGCTGGGCGCCGATGCGGGCGCGGCCATCGGCGAGGCGGCGCGCGCCGTGCGCCCCGGCATGACCGAGTACGCCATCGCCGGGCTGCTGGCCGAGGCGACCTACCGGCACGGCGCCACGCCCATCGTCGCCCTGATCGCCGCCGACGAGCGGATGCTCACCCGCCGCCACCCCCTGCCGACGGATCGGCCCATGGAGCGCGCCGCCATGCTCGTGCTCTGCGCGCGCCGTGCGGGCCTGATCGCCAGCGTGACCCGGCTCGTCCACCACGGCCCGGTGCCCGCCGAGATGCAGCGCGCCCTGCGCGCCGTGGCGACCATCGACGCGACCACGGTCCAGGCCACCCGGCCCGGCGTGCCCATCCGCGCCATCTTCGCCACGCTGGTGGCGACCTACGCGGCCGTTGGCTACCCCGGCGAGTGGCAGCGCCACCACCAGGGCGGCCCGGCGGGCTACGAGGCCCGCGAGTACATCGCCACGCCCGACTTGCCTGAAGTCGTGGCCGCCGTGCAGCCCTTCGCCTGGAACCCCAGCGTGCCCGGCGCCAAGTCGGAGGATACGTTCCTGATTACCGAGGCGGGGGCCGAACTCCTGACCCCCACGCCCGGCTGGCCGCAGATCCCGGTCGCCGCCAACGGCGCGACCCTGGACCGGCCCGACATCCTGCGGCTGGATTTGCAGTGACCCGCCGGGATGGCGGAGACCGGTTTCAAACCAGCCCCTACAGCGCGTAATATACAGGTGTGTGTCATGATTTGGCATCCCGGTGGGCTGGCAACCTCTCCCCCGGCCCCTCCCCGCCGCGGGGAGGGGAGCTTGACGTTGCGTGTGTCTCCCCCTTCCCGTGGCGGGAAGGGGGCTGGGGGGTTAGGTTGGTCGCGTGCCCGGATGCCGCCCGTTGCGTGCAAAAGCCTGACCCGCATCCCTAATATACCGGGAGGTTGACAAACCCTACCCCGCGACGGCATACTCATACCTGATGATTCCGCAAGCAACGTTACGTCTGGACAAGGAACCCGCATGACCACTCAGCACTCAGCACTCAGCACCCAGCACTCCGACTACAGCGTGCCGTATGGGCGCGGCGAGCTGCGCTTCCGGCTGCCGCCGGGCGTGCGCGGCACGGTCGTGGACCCGCCCACACTGCCGCCCCTGGCCGACGTGCCGGCGGCGGTCGCGGCGGCGCTGGCCGCGCCGCACGGCCCGCGGCTGCGCGATCTGCCCGCCGTGCGACCCGGCGCCACGGCGGTCATCGTCGTCACCGACGCGACGCGCGCCTGCCCGGACCATCTGCTGGTGCCGCCGCTGCTCGACGAGTTGAACGCGGGCGGCATCCCCGACTCGGCCATCACCGTGCTGATCGGGTTGGGGATGCACCGGGCCAGCACCCCGGAGGAACGCGCCGAAAAGCTGGGACCGGCGGTGCTGGGCCGCGTGCGCGTCGTGGACCACGTGGCGGAAGACCCGGCGACCCTGGCCCACCTGGGCACGACCGAGGGCGCCCTGCCGGTGCCGGTGGTGGTGAACCGGCTGGTGGTGGAGGCCGACGTGGTGCTGGCGACGGGCATTGTGGAGCCGCACCAGTACGCGGGCTATTCGGGCGGGCGTAAGACGGTCGCCATCGGGGCGGCGGGTGCGCCGACCATCGCCGCCACGCACGGCCCGCGCTTCCTCGACCACCCCGGCACGCGCCTGGGCAACCTGGCGGGCAACCCCTTCCACGAGGCCGTGAGCGAGATCGCCCGGCGGGCGGGGCTGAGCTTCATCCTCAACGTGGTCTGCGACGGCGAACAGCGGGTGGTGGCGGTGGAGGCGGGCGCGCCCGAACCGGCGTTTGCCGCGCTGGCGGCGCTGGCCGGGCGCATCTACACTGTGGCGGTGCCCCACGCTTATGACCTGGCGATCGGCGGCGCGGGCTGGCCCAAGGATACCAATCTCTATCAGGCGTCGCGGGCGGCGTCGTACCTGTTCTTCGCCCCGCGCCCGGTGGTGCGGCCCGGCGGCGCGTTCATCATCCCCGCGCCGTGCGAGGAAGGGGCCGGGCAGGGCGTGGGCGAGCGCAACTTCTTCAAGGCCATGCGCGACGCACCCTCCATCGACTGGATCCTGGGCGACGCGCGGCGCAACGGCTATCCGCCCGGCCAGCAGCGCGCCTTTGTGCTGGCCCGCGTGCTGGCCGAGAACCCGATCATCATCGTCGGCGCCCAGCAGCCCGAGGTGATCCGCCAGGCCCACCTGCGCACCGCGCCCACGATGGAGTCCGCCCTAGCCGACGCCATCGCGCTGCTGGGACCGCGCCCCGCCGCGGCCCCGCCGCTGGAGGTGCTGATCGTGCCCCACGCGCTGCTCACGCTGCCGGTGGTCACGGCGGAAGCCTAGCTCTTTCCCTCGTTGTCATGCTGAACGCAGTGAAGCATCTCGTCTCGTGGGGGCACAAGACGAGACTCTTCGCTGCGCTCAGAGTGACAAGCCTGGATTGTCATGCTGAACGGAGTGAAGCATCTCGTCTCGTTGGGGCATGAGACTCTGCGCTGCGCTACTCTAAAGACAGACAGATCACGCGGAGCGGCAAGGCGGGTTTGAAACCCGCCCCTACACCGACTTCGTGGCGGCGAGCCTGGACTGGGTGCGCCTTGGGCGGCAAGGCAGGTTTGAAACCCGCCCCTACAGTGACTTCGTAGCGGCGGGCCTAAAGGTTTTACCGCAGCGCCTGGATATAGCCGATCAGCGATTGCAGGTCGCTGTCGGAAATCTGCGCCGGACCGAAGGCGGGCATGTTGCGCTTGCCGTTGCGCACGGTAGTGGTGATCTTGTCCGGGGTCAGCCCGGCGTTGACCAGGTTCTTGCCCACGCCCTGGTGGCCGCCAGGGTGGCAGGTATTGCAATACTGCAAAAAGACCCGCTGCCCGGCCTGCAACTCCGGCGGCACGGCTGTCGGTGTCGGCCCCACCGTCGGCGTATCGCCGCAACCGGCCACGACGCCGAAAGTGGCCGCCGCCAGCAACAGCCCGGCCACCATGGGTCGCCAGCCGCGCCGCTTCCCCTGTTCCGCCATCCCTTCCTGTCCCATCAGTATGCGTGCCTCACACAAATTATGGTCAGCATTCAGCCTAAGCTAAACGCTGACCACTGACCACCGACCACTGTTCGCGAAGCGGTGCGTAGCACACCACTCGTTTGGCGGAGAGGCAGGGATTCGAACCCTGGGGACTCACGTCCAGTTGTTTTCAAGACAACCGCAATAGGCCACTCTGCCACCTCTCCCTGCGCCCTATTCTACCTGCTTTAGCCCGGTGGGTCAAGCCGCCCGCCGGCCATGCCTGCGCTGGTTTCACCGCTCATTGGGCTTGGGTGTCTGCGGCAAGGTCGCCGGAAAACAGGCCCAGCATCTGGGTCACCAGCAGTACCACCATCCCAAGCGCCACGGCCCCGGCGCTGACGACGAAGACGGCCTGCGGGCCGGTCGCGTCGAAGATGGTGCCGCCCACCAGCCCGGCCAGCAGCGGTGCGAGGCCGTAGCTACCGGCATTGAGCAAGCCCTGATAGGTCGCCACCTGCCCGCGGGGCGCCCAACCGGCGACTAGCTGCACGATCGCCGTCACGAACAGGGCATACCCGATGCCTTCCAGCAGCGCCGCGAGCAGCAGCAACTCCGGACGCGGAATCGTTGCCAATCCAATAAAGGCGCCGCCCAGGAGGAGACCTGCCAGCGCCAAAGTGACCGGCCCCCCCACCCGCCGCAGCAGTCGCTCGGTCCACAACATAACAGGGATCTCGATGGCGGCGGCGACGGCCGCGTACAGGCCGACCAGCATCTGCCCGCTCACGCGGTCGATATAGATGGCGGAGAAGGTGCGCGCCATCACCATGCCCAGGCTCATAAGCACCGCGCAGATCAGCACAATCCATAAGCGCGCCGAGCCGGAGGTCAGGCGAAACGGCCGGCGTTCCACTTTGGCGCTTGATCCGTCCTCCCCGAGCAGGCGCGCGACGAACATGGTCGCTACGAACAGCAGGCTCGCCAGGGGAAACATCAGCCACAGGCCAAACCGCGGCCAGAGAAAGCCGCCGAGCAAGGACATCACCACCCAGGCCGCGGATCCCCATAGGCGCATCTTGCCGTAGTTGATCCGGTGCCGGGTCGCCATCTGGGCGATCATCCCGTCGGAGATGGAGCCGACGGTGCTGCCCATCAGGCCGATGCCGCCCACCACGGCCAGCAGCACCAGGAACGGCTGCGCCACCGGTATGAGCAGCGTCGTCACCGCGACCCCGGCCAGCCCCAGGATCATCATCTGCTGCTGCCACCCGCGCCGGTCCGCCAGCGCCGTCAGCAGCGGTGCGACGAGCAGCGCGACCACCGGCCCAGCCGCCGCCAGCAGGCCGATCTCGCGACCCGAGAGCCCCCGATCGGCATAGAACACGTTGACGAAAGGTAAGAACGCGGCACTTCCACCGGAGATGCCCAGATAAAAGAGGCTGCCCCGCGTGGTTGGGCTAAGATGCCTACCCCATTGCCCCAATAATCCCCGGTTCACATCGATCTCATTGGTATTCTACCGGATCTCATTCAAGTCCGCCCAGTCGCTGATGGATGGGTATGCGCGCGCATAAAAAGCGAGCGCCAGGCTTAACCCGGCGCTCGGTCGATGCTGGTCCATCGCGCGCGAGCCGATTAGATCGCTTCGGCTTCCGCCAGCACGCGGGGGGCGTCCTTGCGGGCCTGGGCCGCTGCGGCCTGGACTTTGTGCCCGTGCAGACGGCGCTCGGTCGGCAGCATCAGCACACTGGCGGTGGTCGCGGTGATGATATGGAGGCCGCCGAGCACCAGGAACAGGTACAGCGGGCCCAGGGCGTAGAGCGGTCCGCAGATCAGCGCGCCGATAAAGCCCATCGCCGTGCTCGTGGTCGTCACCATGCCCTGCACGCGCCCGCGCATGTTCGCCGGCATCACGTCGGCCAGGTAGCTGTCGGACGCCGGCACCAGGAGGGCGATCATGGCGCCTTCGAGCGTGCCCAGGATCATGATGATCCACAGGTTGCTCAGGAAGCCGTAGGCGATGTAGATGGCCCCGGCGACCAGCGACGGCGCCAGGATCAGCAGCACCCGGTTATGGCGGTCGGCCAGCCGGCCCGCCCACGGCCCCAGGATGATCAGCGGCAGGGCGAACACGGTGTAGCTCAGGCCGATAATGTCGAGGCTGCCGCCCAGGTCGTGGATCCAGATGTTCCAGACGACGTTGAAGAAGCCGCCCACGAAGCCCCAGCCGATGGTGCTGATAAACACCGGCAAGATGGCCCGCCATTGAATGCGCTCGGCGCTGATGCCGGCGGCTTCGGAGGCCGCGCCCGCCGGTTCCACCTCGGTGGTGCGGCGCGCCTTGACCATGAGCGCCAGGAAGATGCCCGCCAGCAGGCTGCTGCCCGCCCCGAACCAGAACGGCCCTTCCATGCCCGTGACACCGGCCATCAGGCCGCCGACCGCCGGGCCGATCAGGATGCCGCCGTTCACCGCCGCGCCGAGCAGGCCGAACGCCTGGCCGCGCCGCGCCGCCGGGATGGTGTCCATGATGTGGGCGCGGGCCGCGGGCATCATGGCCGAGGCGCCGATGCCCTCGATGAAGCGCAGGATCGCGAAGCCGAGCAACCCATGAACGGGCAGGTACATGATGGAAATCACGCCGTGGACGGCCAGGCCCGCCAGCAAGAGCGGCTTGCGACCAATGCGGTCGCTGGCCCAGCCCATGGGGATCTGGAACAGGAAGTTCGACGCCATGTAGGCCGCGGTCGTCACGCCGATCTCGGCGACGCCGATGCCTTGCGCCTGCATGTAGAGGGTCAGCACCGGCCAGATGGTACCCAGGCCCATGTAGACGACAAACACGCCCAGCGTGATAATCCCCAGGTCCGGATATTCCCAGAGCATATGCCCCGTCAGTCGCTTGCGGAGCGCTTGCATGTTCACGTCTTGTCCCCCTTAAACTCCTGATGCTACTACTTGCCGGCATGAACCCACGGCAGATCGTCTTTCCGGCGACACCTGGTAATTATATCGGTCGCGGGCGCCCATCGCCAGTGCCGGATGGGGTATTTGGGCCTGGCCGTAAGTCCGACCTATGATGGAGGAACCGGCTGCACAGATGACCGGTATATAACGGGCGGCGCGATGAAATGCATGATCCGTCCTTTGGCCGGAGCCTGTGGATCCCGCGGCGGATTTGACGCGCCGGATCGGCGTGTGCTAAGATGCGTCGCCGGTCAGGGCCTATGGCTGCGTAGATGCGCACCGGTGGTGGGCGTACCGGTTTCCGATTGTACACATGGTTCTGCCCGGCCTATTGCGGCTTCCAGGAAGCTATGGGAACCGGACACGCTAAAGATGAACGCGTACGGCGCGATGAATCGCGCCGCTACGCAGAATAACGTAATCTGCATCAGGGGGCGGCGCGGCGTTGCTACCTGGTGTAGCGGGTGGAGTGGAGATTCATGACTGAGCTTGATAACGCACCAACCGAATTGCGCGAGACGGTGATCCTCGTGGGGGTGCTCGCTTCTTTGCACCGGTATCCCGTTAAATCGATGCGCGGGGAGGATCTCACGGAAGCGGAGATCCGGTTTCAGGGGATCCGCGGGGACCGGCGATTCGCCTTTATCCAGGGCCATGACCGCAGCCGGTTCCCCTGGCTCACGGCGCGCGAGGTGCCGCGGATGCTGCTGTACCAGGCCGCGCTGGCCGATCCCGCCGATCCGGATAATTCGCCGGTCCTGGTGACGACGCCCGAAGGGCGGCAACTCGATGTGTTCAGCGACGAGTTGCTTGACGAACTGCGATCGCAGTGGCGGGCCCCGGCGCGCAACCAACCCATTTACGCGGTGCATCTCAAGAGCGCGCATGATGCCGAGCCGATGTCCTTGGTCACCACCCACGCGTTGCGGCGGCTGAGCGAGCGGCTGGGCGAGGCCGTCGATGCACGGCGGTTTCGGGAGAACCTGGTGATTGATACGGACGGCGCGCCCTGCCCCGACGAGCAGACATGGATCGGCGGGCGGCTGGTGATCGGCAGCGGCCCCGGCGCCGTCACGCTGGCCGTCACGCGCGGCGACGAGCGCTGCATGATGCCGAATTTGCATCCCGATACCGCCGTGCAAGACGGCCGGATATTGCGCACGATTACCCAACAGCAAGACACCATCATGGGCGTGTATGCGACGGTCGCGCAGCAGGGAACCATTCACGTGGGGGATCCCGTGTACCTCATAGCGGCCGCCCGCTGAGGCCGGACGCCGCCGGCCCGGCGCCATTGCTGAGGCCGGAGAACTTACGGTATAATGGCCCGACAGTTCGGCCATATTGTCGTTGACCGGCCGGGGCGCCCGGCTAGAACAGGACTCCCCATGCAGTTATCTCTTGCTTCGGTAGTTTCCGGTCCGGCGCGCGGCGCCCGGCTGTTGCGCGGCTCGCTCATCGGCGTCGCCCTGGTGAGCGGGCTGTTGCCCGCCACAGTCGGCGCCGCCAACGGCACCGGTGCCCCCGCGAAGGCGCCCACTTTCAACTTCGCCGACTCTAGCTTCGACTTGCTCTGGACGCGCACCGATAACGCCGTGGCCGCCCACAGCGTCAACCGCTCGTGGATCTGGGGGCCGGCGCCCGGTGTGGCCGGGCTGGAGGCGTATGCCGAGGCACCCGACGGCTCGGGCAAGCGGCTGGTCCAGTACTGGGACAAGGGCCGCATGGAGGTCAACAACCCGCTAGCCGACCCCAAGGCGCAGTGGTTCGTGACCAGCGGCCTGCTCACCGTCGAACTCATGACCGGGCGCCAGCAGCAGGGTGACACCGCCTATCTGCAGCGCCAGCCCGCGCAGGTGCCCATCGCCGGGGACACCGACGACGCCAACGCGCCGACCTATGCCTCGTTCCTGGGCGTCAGCAACACGCCGCTGGGCGAGCACCGCCAGCCCGACCGCCGGGGCCAGGTCGTGACCAACATCATCGGGCGCGATGGCTCGACCTGGACGGACGGATCGAAGAGCCGCTATCCCGGCCTGCGCGTCACCTATTTCGAGTCGAAAACCGGGCACAACATCCCCGAAATCTTCATGAACTTCCTGACCCAGAGCGGCCCGGTGTACCAGGACGGCAAGACCAGCAACCGCGCCCTGTTCGAGCCGTGGGTCTTCACCATGGGCCTGCCGATCTCCGACCCCTACTGGGCCACCGTGAAGGTGGATGGCCAGCCGCAGGAGGTGTTGATCCAGGCTTTCGAGCGCCGCGTGCTGACCTATCAGCCGAGCGCGGCGGCCCAGTGGCGCGTGCAGATGGGCAACATCGGCCTGCACTACTACAAGTGGCGCTATGGCGCGACGTGGTACGATGGCGTGACCGGCCCCGGCGCGCGCCCCGCCGCCGAGCCGGCCATGCCCCACCAACTGGTCATCCCCAAGATCGGCGTGCGCGCGAATATCGAGTCGCTAAGCGTGGACAAGAACAACAACTTCGACATCCCCAAGGATCCCTGGAACGTCGGCTGGTACGCGCCGGGCACCCGGCCGGGCGCGGTGGGCAGCGCGGCCATCGACGGCCATCTAGACTGGTACAACGTTGGCCCGGTGGTCTTCTGGCGCCTGGGCGACCTGCGACCGGGCGATCGCTACTGGGTGCGCGACAGCAAGGGCCGCGACTTCGGCTTCGTGACGACCGAGAACGCCACCTGCCCGTATGACAACTGCCCCACGCAGCGCATCTTCGGCGCGAACGATGGGCGGCATCTCAACCTGATCACCTGCCACGGCAAGTTCGACCGCTCCGCCCGCAACTACGACAAGCGCCTGGTCGTCTACGGCGACCTGATGCAGTAGGCATGGGCCAGCCGCGGGTCGCGGTCGTCGGCGCGGGCGTGGGCGGGCTGGCGACGGCCGCCCGCCTGGCCGCCGCGGGCTACGGCGTCACCGTTTGCGAACGGGACACCCAGCCCGGCGGCAAGATGAACCGGGTTCAGGCCCAGGGCTTCAGCTTCGACACCGGTCCCTCGCTGATCACCATGCCGGGCGTGGTGGCGGAGACGTTCCGCGCCGCGGGCCGCCGCCTCGGCGATTATCTTCACCTGCAACAACTTGACCCCATCTGCCGCTACTTCTATCCCGACGGCGTGCGCCTCGACACGAGCAGCAACCTCGCCGCCATGACCGCGGCCATCGGGCGCCTGGCGCCGGGCGACGTAGGCAGTTATCTCGACTTCCTGGCCCACAGCCGCCGGCTCTACGAGCGAGCGGCGCTGCCCTTCCTCTATGGCGAGCGGCCCCGCCCGCGCGATCTGCTGGCCCGCCGCGGCCTAGATGTGCTGCGCATCGACGCTCTGGCGACCATGGACGGCGTGGTCCGCCGCTATTTCCGCCATCCGCACCTGGTCCAGCTCTTCGACCGCTACGCCACCTACAACGGCTCGTCGCCCTACCGGGCGCCGGGCACGCTCTGCCTCATCCCCTACGTCGAACTGGTGGGCGGCGGCTGGTATATCGAAGGCGGACTCTACCGCCTGGTCGAGAGCCTTGTTGCCGTCTGCTGCGAACTCGGCGTGGATCTGCGGTTGGGCACGCCGGTGGAGGAAGTGGTAATCGCCCGCGCCGGGCGGGGCGCGCGGGCGACCGGCCTGCGGCTGGCCGGGGGCGCCACGGTGGCCGCCGATGCGGTCGTGGTGAACGCCGACCCGCTGTACGCGCGCGACGCCCTGTTCGCTCCGCGCCACCGGGCGGCGGTGGGGGGCCGGCCGGTCGCGCCCGGCGACGATCTGTCCTGCTCCGGGTTTGTGCTGCTGCTCGGCACGGCGCGGCGCTGGCCGCAATTGGCCCACCACAACATCTTCTTCAGCGCCGATTACCCGGCGGAGTTCCGCGCTATCTTCGACCAGCGCCGCCCCGCGCCCGACCCGACGATCTATGTCAGCTATACCAGCGCCAGCGACGAGAGCCAGGCCCCGCCGGGTCACGGCAACCTGTTCGTGCTGGTCAACGCGCCGCCCGTGGCCGACGCGGCGCGCTGGGCTGAGTGGGCAGGGCCGTATGCCGAGCGGATCCTGGACTGCCTGGAGGCGGCGGGACTGGCCGGGCTGCGCGGGTCCATCGTCTACCGGCAGACGCTCACGCCCGCCGATTTCGCCGCCCGCTTCAACGCCTACGGCGGCGCGCTCTACGGCTATGCGTCGCACGGCAAAGGGGCCGCGTTCGCCCGGCCCGCCAACCGCGCGCCCGGCGTGCGCGGCCTCTATTTTGTCGGCGGCAGCGCGCATCCCGGTGGTGGCGTGCCGCTGGTCCTGCTGGGCGCGCGCCTGGTCGCCCGGTTGGTGCAGGAGGACCTGTGTGGCTGACTCGTTGATCAAAGCCGACAAGCACCCGCTCGCCTTGGAACTTGTGACTCGCTTGCTCATCGACCGATCTTTGCGCAGCCACTTTCATGTGATCTGGCTGCATCTCGATCCGGCGGCCCTCGCGCTGCGGCGGACCCCGCCCGCCCGCCGTGCCCCGATCATCTTCACCAGCACGCATCCCTCCTGGTGGGATGGCTACCTGACCTGGCCCGTGAACAAGGTGCTGGGCAACCGCGAAGGCTACCTGATGATGGACACGCTCTCGCTGCGCCACTACCGCTTCTTCACCTGGGTTGGCGCCTTCGGCATCGACCGGGCCAACCCGCGCGCCGCCCTGGAGAGCGTCGAGTACAGCGCCAACCTGCTCAAGGAGGCGCCGAACCGGGCTATCTGGATCTTCCCGCAAGGCACCATCACGCCGCCCGACCGCCGCCCGCTGGGCCTCTACCCCGGCGTGGCCCACATCGCCCGCCGCCTGCCGGTCTGCGAGATCGTGCCGGTGGTCTGGCGCCTGGCCTACCGCTACGAGCAGCGCGCCGAGATCTTCATCCGCGTGGGTGCCCCACTGCACCTCTCGGAGACAGAACGGCGCTCGACCCGCGAGATCACGCGCTGGATCGATGACGCCCTGACGGCGGAGGACGACCGCTTGCAGGATGAACTGACCAACGGCGACATCTCGCGCCCGCTGCCCGGCTACGTGCCGCTGATGCGGGGCCGGGCCTCGATCAACCGTGTCTTTGAGCAGGTGCAGCGGACCGCCATCCGCCTGGTGGGGCGCGACCCCGGTCCTCCGGCGCCGTGAGCGATCTGCTCGCCGCGCTGTCCCCGCTGGGCGTCTACCACGCCGTCGTCCTCGCGTTCCTGCTGGCGTTGTTTGGCCTGCTGCTGATCAACATGCGCGTGCTGCCCGACATCCGGCGCTATGCGCCGCCCGCCGCCGGGGCGGCGCCATTTGTCTCGGTGCTGGTGCCCGCCCGCGACGAGGCGGCCAACATCGAAGCCTGTATCCGGGGCCTGCTCACCTCCGACTACCCCGCCTTCGAGGTCCTGGCGCTGGACGACCACTCCAGCGACAGCACCGGCGCGATCCTGGCCCGGCTGGCCGCCGCCGATGTCCGGTTGCGCGTGCTGCCGGGCGGGCCGCTGCTACCCGGCTGGCTGGGCAAGGCCAACGCCTGCCGCCAGTTGGCCGAGGCCGCCCGCGGCGACCTGCTACTGTTCACCGACGCCGACGTGCGCCACGCGCCCGCGCTGATCGGCCACGCCGTCGCTACCCTGGCCGCGCACGGGGTCGGGCTGCTGTCCATCTTCCCGGACCAGATCACCGGCACCCTGGCCGAGCGGCTGATCGTGCCGCTGATGCAGCACTTCGCCGTGTATGTGCTGCTGCCGCTGCCGCTCATGACCCGGCTGCGGGCGCCCGCCTTTGCCGCCGCCAACGGCCAGTTCCTGCTCTTTCGCCGCGATGCCTATCTTGCGTGCGGTGGGCACGCCGCCGTGCGGGCCAACGTGCTGGAGGATGTGGGCCTGGCGCGCGCCGTGAAAGCGGCGGGCTATCGCATCGCCCTGGCCGACGGCAACGGCCTGGTCACCTGCCGCATGTACGGCAGCGCCCGCGCGGTCTGGGCAGGGTTCTCCAAGAATTTGTTCGCCTTCTTCAACCGCTCGTGGCTCTTCCTGAGCGCCGCGCTGGCGGGTTGCCTGGTCCTGTGGGTCTTGCCGCCGTTCTGGGCGCTGGCGGCGCTCCTGGGTCTGCTGGCGCCGCCTGGTAGCGCGCCGGCATCGACTGGCGTGCTGCTGGTGGCCCTGCCGCTGGCGCAGTACGTGCTGGCCGTCCTGACCCGCCTGGTGCTGGCGCGGCGCTTCGGCGCCCGGCCCCTGGACACGCTGCTCCACCCGCTGAGCGTGGCCCTGCTGCTGGCGATTAGCCTCAATTCCGCCCGCCTGAGCCACCGCGGCGGGGTGACCTGGAAGGGCCGCCCGGTCGGCTAAGTTGACGGGCTTGGGAGAGCGGCTTATAATGGCGGGCGCAAACTGCCGCGCTGCCTGGGCTATAGCAAAGGAGCCGCCCCATGGCGATGACCGTGACCGAGCGCAATATTCGCCGCTGGCTGGAGCATGTGCTGGCCGAGAACCGCCGCGACCTGGACCGGCTGATCGCCACCCTGGCCGACGACGCGGTCTATGAAATTGTGCCGCTGAAGAAGTTCTGGCGGGGCAAGGACGAGATCCGCGAGTTTTACCAGGGCCTGTGGACGGCGCTACCCGACGTGAAGCTGGATCTGCGCTCGCGGGTGGCCGACGAGCATTACGTGGTCGAGGAGTCGCATGTGCGCGGCACGCACACCGGGCCGCTGTTCGGCATCCCACCCAGCGGGCGCTATATCGAGTTCGACCTGGTGATCTACTTCCCCTTCCGCAACGGCGAGATCCTCGGCGAGCGCCTCTACCTCGACGTGAACAGCATCACCGGCCAGGTGGAGTGATGCGGGAAGGGCCGCTTACTTCCAGCCCAACTCGCGCAGGGCGGGGATCACCACCTGCTGGCTGACCAGTTGCGACAGCTTCTTGGCCCCCACGCGGTTCATGTGGTGCGTGTCGGCGAAGTCGTCCGGCTCGGTCCAGAGATCGTGGTTGTTGTAGTCCACAAACTCCACCCCGTATTTGGCCGTGATCGTCTTGAGATAGTTGCGATAGGAGTCATAGCCGCCGGGGGGCAGGAAGGTCTCGTGGACGCGCGTGATCGGCATGTTGATCACGATCATGCGGATGCCACGCGCCTGGGCCAGTTGCAGCAATTGCTCGAAGCGGTCGGCCTCATAGCCCTGCACGGTGTAGTTCCGCACGTAGCCGGGGTCTTCCAGGTAGGTATAGCGCATTTTGCGCACGTCAATCGAGTTCATGACGTGGTTGATGGGGATGAAGCCCAGCGCGTCCTCGACCGGCGCGTCGGACGTGGCGCTGCCGTCGGGATAGAGCGTATCGGGGATCAGGATGTTGAGTGCGTTGCGGTAGCGGTAGAGCTGCCAGACCCGGCCCACCAGGAAGTTGAGCTGCATGTCGATATGCCGGCTCATGTCCGGGAAGATGTCCCCGTAGTCGCCCAGCGTCGCCAGTTCGTCGGCATAGTTCCAGCGCTCGACCTTGGAGTTGGGGTTGAACTCGAATTCGGTGGCCCCGTAGATGATCAGCTTGGGTTGCTTGTTCGATTGGATGATGTTTTTGAGCAGCCAGTAGTTGGGCTGGGGCGTGCCGCCCACCAGGCCCAGGTTGAGCACCGTGACCGGCTGCTGGAACTGGTCTTTCGCCCGATGCACCAGCAGGGACGGGTCGAGTCCCGCCTGCACGCGCGAGTTGCCCATCAGGATGACATCGGGCGTCGTGGGAAAGCCGTGGTAGAGCGCCACGCGCCCGATGGCGGTTGAGGCTTTCGAGCTTTTATCGAACAGGGACAACGGTTCGACCCCCACGGCCACGATCATGTCCACAACGATCAGCAGGGCCAGCACCACCAGCGCCTGCGGCAGCAGCCGGCGGCGGATGAGGCTCCAGCCGCCGGGGGCGCGTTCGGGCGCGGCGGGGGGCGTTTCGGTTGTCTCGATCAAACCGGCCATGGTGCGACAGTGTCCTCTAGAACTGGAAATAGATAAAGCGCTGAGCGTCCGCCGGGAACACGACCATCCAGACGAGCGCGGCGGCGTATAGCACCGGGCGCAGGTTCCAGGCGGTGCGCTGGATGGCGCTCCAGCGGGCGCCCGACAGCGTGCGTTGCAGCCACCCGGCGCCGCCCACCAGCACGAAATAGCCGATGACGACCGCGATCACCAGCATGATGTCGTTCCGGCTGTAGACCGGGTCGCCGCGCACGGGCAGGAACATGCGGCTGAACATTTGCCCGGCGGCGGCCAGCGTATCGGCGCGGAACAGCACCCAGCCGATGCAGGTGAACTGGAACGTCAGCGCCACGGCCAGCAGCGTGCCGATGGGCGCGCGCCAGCGGGCGAAGCGACCGGGCGGCGGGGCCTCGCCGGGGAAGGGATCGCCCTTGCGCGGCAAGATTCCTCGGTCGCCCAGCCAGCGCAGCCCAGCCAGCCCCACGCCCTGGAACGACCCCCAGACCAGAAAGTGCCAGGCGGCGCCGTGCC
Organism: Chloroflexia bacterium; assembly: GCA_035693165.1. Classification (GTDB taxonomy): domain Bacteria; phylum Chloroflexota; class Chloroflexia; order QHBQ01; family JAICKM01; genus JAICKM01. The sequence goes on from DASSGZ010000424.1 coordinate 15,960, forward strand.
ACATGCCGCCCAGGGCCATGGTCAGGAACAGATTGCGGTACGTCTCCAGCCGGGAACCACGCGAGCCGCCCAGCGGGATGAACAGGTAGTCGCGCAGCCACGACGACAGCGACATGTGCCAGCGCCGCCAGAAATCCGACAGGTTGCGTGCCAGATACGGCGCGGCGAAGTTCTCGGGCACGGTGAAGCCGAACAACTGCGCCGAGCCGCGCCCGATGTCGGTGTAGCCCGAGAAGTCGAAGAAGATCTGGAACGCGAAGGCATAGACCGCGATCCAGGAACTGGCCGTGGCGAGCGTCAGCGGGTGGTCGAAGCCGGCGTTGGCGATGCGCGCCAGGTTATCGGCCAAGATAGCTTTCTTGATCAGGCCGCGGGCGATCAGATGCACCCCGTCGATGGCCAGCGCCGCGTCAAAGCGGGGATATTCCTGCAACTGGTGGACGAAGGCCTGGAAGCGCTTGATCGGCCCGGCGATCTGCGTGGGGAAGAAGGCGGCGAACAGGGCAAACTGCACAAAGTTGCGCACGGGCGGGCTGCCGCGCCAGACATCGACCACGTAGTGGATGAACTCGAAGGTGAAGAACGAGATGCCTAGCGGCAGCAGGATATGCGCGGTGGGAAAGTCCAGCCCCACATCGCGCGCGGTACCGATGAAGAAGTTGGCGTACTTGAAGTAGCCAAGCACGCCGAGGTCGACGGCGACGGCGAGGGCCAGCCAGACGCGGCTGCGTTGCCGGGCGATGAGGAAGCCGAAGCCGTAGTTGACCACCGTGAGCGCCAGGATCAGCCCGATGTACGCGGGGATCCAGTTCATGTAGAACAGGTAGCTGGCGACCAGCAGGAGGGGGTAGCGCACCCGGCGGGGGACGGCCCAGTAGAGGGCCAGGACCACGGGCAGGAAAAACGCGTAATAGATACTATTAAATAACATCCGGCAACCGGGACTCCTTGCGCTGAATCCTCCCATTATACCCGACCGCGCCGGGCCATGTCCAGATGATAGCACCACCTGATCATAAGTCCACCGCGAAGACGCGAAGAACGCGAAGGTGGTTTATATAGGTTTCGTTCTTCGCGCCCTTCGTGGCTTCGCGGTGCAGAATCAGCGGAAAAACAAGCGCCGGGTTGCCGGTAACAGCAACCCGGCGCCGCGGATCGGCGAGGCGGCGGGTTAGCGCCGCAAAGCTATCGGCGTGGATGTCGCCGTGGCGGTGGCGCCCACCGCTGTCGGCGTCGGGCTGACCGGTGGGCCGACAACGCTGAACATGCCGTACTCCTTGTACTGCCCGTTCTGCACCGAATTGACGTGGACGTAGATCGGGCTGAAGGCAGGTGTGTCGGCGGGCACCCGGAAGACGACCATCGTGTCGCTCCACGAGTCGATGATGGCGTTCGCCGTCCCGCCGAGCACAACCGAGCCGTTGACGCCGAAGAGGATACCGCGCATCGTCACCTGCGTCGTCGTATCCCCCTGCCGGACTTGCGACGGCGTGTACGAGGTGACGTAGGGATGGACGCGCGCGTAGACCGAGAACAGGTTACTGGTGGCGCTCAGGTTGTCGGCGGTCGTCACCTGCACCGTGGTCGTGTTGCGCGCCGGGGTGTTCGGTCCCAGGCGGAACTTGATCAGCGTGGGACTCCACAGGTCCACGCTGGCCAGCACGTCGTTAACCGTCACCGTGCCGGTGATGGTGCCGAAGTACTGGCCGGTCATATCGATCTGCGTGTAGGTGTCGAACTCCTCCGCCGAGCCGGGCACAAACTCGGTGATCACCGGGGTGGGCGTGGTGGAGGTCGGCGTGGCCGTCACCGTCGGCGTGTCGGTTGGCGTGCTGGTCGGGGCCGGCGTGTTGGTGTTCACCGGCGTGGCCGTCGGGCCGACAGGCGTGTCGGTCGGCTGGGGCGGGACGGTGTTCGTCGGCTGCGGCGGGACCGTATTGGTCGGCTGCGGCACCGGCGTGTTTGTCGGCGGGACCGGGGTATTGGTCGGCGGGACCGGCGTGGCGGTCGGGCCGGCGGTGATCGAGATGTCGATAATCTTGGCGCCCTGGCCGCGCGTGGCGGTGGCCGACGAGCGGAAGGTGTGGTCGCTGTAGCCCGAGATCACGCCCATGGCATAGGCCGTCTCGATGTAGGTATAGAACGGATCCTGCCGGCTCACATCCGTGAAGGTCGGGTTAGTCGGGTTCAGCAGCGGCCATTCCCGGCCCAGCGAGACCATTTTGGTCAACTGGCCGCGGGTGACGTTATTCGACCAGCGGAAGGTGCCGTCGCTGTAGCCCGAGATGATGCCGCGGGCAAAGGCCGTCTCGATGTACTGATAGAACGCGGAGCCGGGCGGTACGTCGGAGAAGTGGCCCTGCGCCGGATTCAGCAGAGGGAAGCCGAAGGCCAGCACCAGGACCTTGGCGGCCTGCCCGCGCGTGATCGTGGCGCTGGGCCGGAAGGTGCAGTCCGCGTAACCGGAGATCGCTTGATGGGCCACCAGGTCGGTGATCCAGGTGTAGAACGGCGAGCCGACCGGCACGTCGTCGAACTGGCCGGGCGTGCAGACATGCGGCGTGTTCGTCGCCGTGGGTGGCGGCGCGCTGATCGCCGTGTAGGTGTAATACGGATCGAAGAGGCCGCTGACGTTGCTGTTCAGCGCCAGGTGCGCTGCCCCGGCATTCACGTCGATGTCCGGGAAGCGCGAACTTGCCAGCCCCCACTGCGGCACCACGGCGACCGGCGCGGTGAAGTTGGTGCCCCGCCCGTGCATGTAGTAGGTGGTCACGTCTTTGGAGGGGCGATTCGAGTCGTCGTCGAAGGTGATATACGAATCGCCGTCGGGGCCGACCGCGATATTGTAGCCGTTGGTCTCGCCGGGCGTGCTGAAGAGTTGCACCAACTGCGGGCTCCACCCGGTGGCGGGCGACCATTCGCGATACCAGACATCACGGCAGCCGCGGCCTTCGCAGACGGTGTTGTTCGGGTCCACTTCGTTCCAGATCACGCGCAAGCTGCCATCGGGGCCGGCGGCGAAGCGCGGGGTATAGCTCTGCGCGCTGACGCCGGGGCGCGCCGAAATGGAGGTGCGCGTTCCCCAGGCGCCGCCCGGCGGTTTCATCTGGACCAAGACATCGGTGGACTCGCGCTCGAACCAGCCCACCGCAATCGTGCCGTTGGCCGCGACGCCGATGGCGAAGTCGGCGGCGGTGCCGCTGAACGGCCCCGGCACGGTCTCGGCGGGCGTCCAATTGACGCCGTCGGCGGAGGACGTGATCCGCGCGCCGACATTGTTCTTGCCCCAGACCACATAGATGCGGTTATCGGCGCCAATTGCCATGTCGTCGACTTTGTAAGGGGCGTCGCTGCCGGTGTGGGTCACGTCAATCGGCGCGACGGAGGTCCAGGTGGTGCTGCCCGGTTCCTTGACCGCGTGATAGATGACGGCCGAGGCATCGGCGTAGCCGTGGAACCAGATGGCGTGCAGCCGCCCAGCCGAGTCATGACGGATGCGGATGTTGCCGGATTTGCCGGGCGCCGAATCGAGTTGCTGCTGGGCCAGGAAATCGGCAAAGAGGCCGGTATTCACGCCCATATCGAGGTCGATACTGTTATTCTGCCCCCAGCCCAGGCTTACCGACGCGTTGTTCGACGCGCCGATACTGGCTGCGGTGGTGCCGGTGTTTGGGGCAGAGGCGCGCTTGGGGCTGGGGAAGGTGGCTGCGGCAGGGCCAGCGCCGGCCGGCGGGCTGGGCGGGGCGGCGAATGTGGCGCTGCCCAGGGAGATCACAGCCAACAAGCCCGTGACTAGTGAGAGCACTCGTTTCATGGAAAGCAGATCTCCTCTCGGCTAGCGCCCGCCCGCGCGCTGCACGCGGACATTGTCGAAGCGGGTGCCGCTGTCGGCCCAGGCATACAGCCCCACCTGGCCCGCGCTCAACACGCTGTTACTCACATCAAAGAGTGCCTGCCCGTTGACCCAGACCTGCTGGTGGCCGGCGCTGCTGACCACGCGCACCTGCTGCCAGCCGTCGAACGGGTAGCCGGCGTAGGCGCTGGCCGCGGCCGCGGCCAGCACGCGCACCTGGCCGCCCTGGACCAGTTCCAGGCGGGCCTTGGGGGCATTGTTGGGCAGGGCGGGGAAGAGTTGGACACGGTAGAAACTGTCGCCCTGGACGTTCCAGACGAGACCGGCGCCTTCGCCGCTGGTGGCGAAGACATCGGCCTCCAGGACGAGGTCGGTCCAGGTGGCGGCGCCGGTGAGGTAGTAGGCTTCGTCGTTGCGGGTGTTGAGCGACTCGTCGCCGCTCTGCTGGAGGACGCCGTCGCGGACGGACCAGGCGGGGGCGAGGTCGGAGTCACGCAGGAGCGGGGCGTGCCAGGCGGCGGGATCGGCGGCGGCGAAATCGGCCTGGAAGAGGACGGCGCCGGTCGCCGC
>DASSGZ010000425.1:0-12292 GCA_035693165.1 Chloroflexia bacterium
CATCGGGTTAGACCTGCTGTTCCACACCGGCCTGTTCCCCGCCGCCCTGATCACCGGCGTCGCCACCTTCATCATCCTCAGCCTGGAGCGCCGCGGCTTCCGGCCCCTCGAAGCGGTGATCACCACCATGATCGCCGTGATCGCCGCCTGCTACGTGATCGAAACCCTGCTCGAACGGCCCGACTGGGGCGCGATTGCCTTCCATGCCGTGACCCCGCAGTTCGCCGGCCCCGACAGCATCGTCCTCTCCGCAGGCATCCTGGGCGCCACGGTCATGCCCCACGCCATCTTCCTGCACTCGGCGCTGACCCAGCACCGCATCGTGGTCCGCGACGACCAGCAGCGCACACGCCTCTTCCGCTTCGAGCAACTCGACGTGGTCATCGCCATGGGCCTGGCCGGCCTGGTCAACGCCGCCATGCTGATCATGGCCGCCTCGACCTTCTACAGCAGCGGCCAGACCCAGGTGGGCAGCATCGAGGAAGCCTATCGCACACTGCAACCCCTGCTCGGCCCGGCGGCGGGCACTATCTTCGCCGTGTCGCTGCTCGCCTCCGGTCTCTCCTCGTCCAGCGTTGGCACGATGGCCGGGCAGGTGATCATGCAGGGCTACCTGCACCGCAAGATCCCCGTCTGGATCCGCCGTCTCGCTACCATGCTGCCCGCGCTGATCGTCATCGCCATCGGCGTCGATCCCACCTGGGCGCTGGTGGTCAGCCAGGTAGTCTTGAGCTTCGGCATCCCCTTCGCGCTGATCCCGCTGGTGCTGTTCACCCGCCGCCCCGACCTGATGGGCAATCTGGTCAACCGCCCGCTGACCACGTTGCTGGCCGGACTGGTCGCCGCGGTGATCGTCAGCCTGAATGTCTATCTGCTCTATGCAACCTTCTTCGGAGGTGGTCTATGAGCCGGCCCGCCGGATTCCGGCGCATCCTGGTGCCGCTGGACGGCTCGCGCCTGGCCGAGTCGGTGCTACCGATGGTGACGCTGCTGGCGCGCAATCTCGGCGCGCAGATCTGGCTGCTGCACGTGGTGGAGGAACGCCCGCCGCAGGCCGTCCACGGCGAACCGCATCTGACCACGGCGGCGGCGGCGGAAGCCTACCTGGCCGGCGTGGCGGCCCGGCTGGGGCCGGGCCTGGCCGTGGAAACGCACGTCCACAGCCACGGGGAGCCGAACGTCGCGGCGAGCATCGTCCGGCACGTGGTCGAACTCCAGGCCGATATGATCGCCCTGTGTACGCACGGCCCCAACGACGTACGCCGGGTGGTGGCGGGCAGCATGGGCCAGCAAGTGGGCCGCCGCGCCACGACCCCGGTGCTGCTGGTGCGCCCCCAGCAACCGGCCCCCGCCCAGATCCGGGATCTGCTGGTGCCGCTGGACGGCACGCCCGCCGCCGCCTGCGCGCTGCCCGCCGCGGCCACGCTGGCCCGCGCCTGTGGCGCCGCCATCCGCCTGGTGCGCGTCGTGCCCACCATCGGCACGCTGACCGGCGACGACGCCATCGGCGCGCGCATGACCCCATCGGCGACCGCCGCCACCCTCGACGCAGAAGAGGAGGAAGCCCAGGCCGGCCTGGCCGCCGCGGTGGAGCAACTGGCGGCGGCGGGCATCCCAGCGCGCGCGGAGGTGCGGCGGGGCGACCCCACGCGGGTACTGGTCGAGGCGGCGCAAACGGCCACCGACCTGATCGTGATCGCCGGGCATGGCCGCACCGGGCTGGGCGCGCTGTGGGTGGGCAGCGTGGCCGCGGGCGTCGTCAACAAGGCGCCACGCGCCGTCCTGCTGGTGCCCGTCGTCGAGGCCGGCCCTCCCACCCGGACCTAGCCTGCGGCGGGGCGGGTGCCCGGCAGCGGCGGATCGGGCAACAGTGCCAGCATCACCTGCGGGAAACCGTCGCGCCCGATCAGTTCGCCCAGCCGCGTCCGCAACACCGGCACCCGGATAAGCTGGCTGCGGAAAGCCGGCAGGATCTTGTGCCTGCGCGCCTGCATCAGCAGCCGTCCCAGCGCTTGCCCGGCGTGCAGCCAGTCGTGCCGGCTATCGCCCGCGGTGCCCAGCACGGCGAACACGGGGTGGCCCGGCGCGCCGGGGGCCAGTCGCTCGCCGGCCCGGTGTCCCGCGGTGGGGTGGATCACAAACGGTTCGAGGCGCCCGGCCGGCGGCTGTGGCGGCAACCGCCAGCGGTTCGGTCCCTGGTGCGCCGTCTGCGCGCGGCGCCGCAGCGGGTCGCGCGTGTGCTGGTCGTCACTTTCGGCGATCAGCCCGGCCACCGCGGCGCGCCGGTCGAGGCGCTGCTCCACGTGCAGCCAGGCAGCGGATCGCGCGACTGCGTCTTCCAACGCGCCCAGCGCCGCGCCCCCCGGCGCCGAGTCGGCACCGGCATTCCAGACGAACCGTTCGCGCGCCACCGGCCGCGACCACGGGTCAGCCGGGCGGGCATCCACCGGTTCCAGCCAGACCCGCGCCAGCAACTCCGGCCGCAGGGGATCCGGGTAGGGCCTGATCGCGATCCCGCGCCCCTGGCGGGTCGCCTCGGCTTGCAGGTAGCTGAGCGCCGCCCCGCAGGCCAGGGTCATTTCGCGCCCGGATGGGTCGGTTTCCCGCCACGTTCGGGCGAAGTCGACATACAGATCGGCCCGGTTGCCGTCGATCTGGAACCGCCAGGGCGGCACATAGCTCTCCGAGAGCGCCAGCACGGCGGCGTGCAAGAGGAAGCGTAGTTCATCGGCCGGGGAGTCCGGGCGCGCGTGGGCGACCGGCACGGCGGCTTGCGGTAAGTCCAGGGGCGTCATCGATCGACCTGGCATCGGAGTCCCTCCTTGTCTAGCCGGCCGGCGGCATCGGGTGGGGGCTGGGCAGCAGCATTCCCCAACTCCGCGTGACGCGGGACGGCATGACCAGCGAACGCCGGGCAATCGGGCGGAGGCAGCCAGGGCGAAGACGGGCGGGCAGGATGCGGCCGCGGGGTAGGGACGAGATCCCGGCAAGCGTGGATCGGCGCTTCAGGCGCACGATCCGTGATCGGGCCGGCGGCAACCGTTAATCTATCACACCGATCTTGTCATTCTGAGCGTAGCGAAGAATCTCCGTCTGGTAGCGCAAACGACGAGACTCTTCGCTGCGCTCAGAGTGACAACCACGCTGTGACGGACTAACCGACCCATGCGCGGGATGGGGCGCCCGGCGCAGACGGCGCGGGCGGCGCGCATGGGCGGGCCGGCTCAGGGGTTGCGCCGGTATGGCTCCCGGCGCAACAGTATGCAATTAGAAAATGAGCAATCGCCCGCGAGGCGATATGGACCTGCTCAAGTATAGCACGTTCTTTCCCGCCAAAACCACCCTGTCAACCGGCCCCGCTTATCGGGGTCGCGCCGGGACCCGATTCCTGGGCCGGCCACGCCCGGATCGCCGGCATATGGTCGCGGTAGTGGGTGTAGGTGTTCTCGGCCAGTAGTTGCCAGGGCACCCAGTCGCCCGGCATGTCCGCGAAGCGCCCGGCGTCGGTCAGATCGGCGTCCGCCAGTCCCTCCACCGCGGCCAGCAGTTGCGGGTAGACGGTGCGCGACTCGGCCAGCACCTCGGCCAGCGGCCGGTCGCGGTTCTGGGCGTAGATGGTCGCGTTGCGCTGGTGCAGCGGCAAGTCCCACAGGTCCGACCCGACCAGCGCGCGCGCCTGGAGCACGCCCAGCATCTCGCGCTCGTGCCAGGTGATATGCGCGATGACATCCTTCACCGACCACTGTCCCTCCACGCCGGGCACGGTCATCCGCCCCTCCGGCACGGCGGCCAGCAGGGCATCCCACTCGGCACGCGCCGTGCGCAGCAGATCGAGAAATTCCGCTCTGGTCATTGCAGCCTCCCTGAGCTACGCTACGCCGCGCATTCTGCCTTGTCGGGAGCCGGTTACAAATCGACCCACCGCCCGGCAGGATCGCCGTGGACCATCACTGGTCGGCACTCGCCGCAAAGTGGAGCCGCGTGCCTACATTGCTTTGATAATAGGCGCCCGGCAGCGCCCCCGCGATCTGCTGAATCGCCTTCCAGCCCGAACAGTGGCCCGGCACGATGATGTCTGGGGCAATCGCAGTGAGTGCGGCGACGGTTTGCGGGATGATCGCTTCGAACAGTCCGCCGGTCAGGTGCAGGCCGCCGACGAAGGCATACACCTTCTCGATCCCGGTCAGCCGCTGCGCGTGCCGCAAGACGTTGATGATCCCGGCGTGGCTGCAACTAGACAGCACGATCAAGCCCTTGCCCGCGAGATGCAGCACCACTGCCTGGTCGTCCCAGATCCAGCTATCCGGCTCCCATCCGTCGTGCGTATGCACCTGGTGGATCGGCATCCCGCGCTCGAACTCCGTCACCCGCTCGACCTGCCCGGTCACGAGCACCGTCCCCTCCAACAGCAGCGACGGCCCGCGTTCTTCCACGACGGTCCACCCCTCGCGATCGAGATCCTGGTGACTGGGTGGCGGCATATGAATCGCCACGCCGGTTGGGAACACCACCCGCCGGTCGCGCCAAGCGTCAGGGTGCAGCACGAGCGGCATGCTCACCCGCCCGCGCCGCCGGAACAGGCCTTCCAGCCCGCCGTGATGGTCGGCGTGGCCGTGGGACAGGACCATCGTCCGCATACCGGCGAGGTCGATCCCCAGCACATCCATGTTGTGGATGGCCGTATCCCGCCCGAGCCCCGCATCATAGAGGATTGTCTCGCTGTGACCCGCGCGTTGGACAGTGACGACCAGGGCGTAGCCGTGCTCGGCCCGCAGTTGCGGCTCCGCCGACCACTCCCACACCCACGGCGGGCGCTGGGCCGGCGGGGTGCTGGGCACCAGAATGTCGATGGAATTATCCACGAGGATCGTCACATCGGCCGCCTCGATGGGTTGCAGCGCTACCTGGTCAGACATGGGGAGCCTCCTTCAAACCTGCGGAAGGACCGGTGTCGGGGCAGAACGGAGCAGCGGAAGCCAGGGCGGCAGGGCATTCTGCCACCTTCATTATAGCACAGCATTTGCGAGTCTCTGGTTGGTGCGTGGTCTTGCCCGGCTAGGGCCGTTGCCAAATTGGGGTCGATGTTCTGTAGGCGCCGGCACGCGAGGCGGATCTGGGCCAGCGCGCCATCCGCCACGCTCGATTCGTGCTACAATAGGCCCGGACGCCCCGGCCCACCCCCAGACAGATCGGGGCCGGGTAACCGGCCCCCCGCTTACGACTATGTATTCGATAAGGAGTCGCGGCTGCTACCCCTGGACTGACCATGCCCTGCCGGCGCCGCGGGCGACCGGCCACAGGAAGGAGCGACAACGTGATGTTAGCTCGCACCCACGCGCTGCACCGGCCCAATCGCGCCCTCAATCTCCTGGCCCTGCTGGCGATGCTCGCCGGCCTGCTCGCGCTGCCCTGGACCGGGCGCGCGCCCGCCGTCCCGCTCGCCGCGCCGCCCCTCGCGCTGCCCGACTTCGGCGCGCTACCGCTCGCGTTCCAGCCCAACGCCGGGCAGGCGCCGCCCGCCGTGCGCTTCGTGACCCACGCCGCGGGCGGCACGCTCAGCTTTCTGCCCACCGAGGTAGCGCTGACCCTGGAGAGCGCGCCGCCCGCCGCGCCCGGCCCGCCCGCCGCCCCGGTCCCGACCACCGTGCACCTGCAATTTCTCGGTGCCGGCGCCGCGACCATCACCGGCGGCGCGGAATTGCCCGGCAAGGTCAACTATCTGCTCGGCAACGACCCGGCGCACTGGCGCACCAACCTGCCCACCTACGGCGACATCCGCTACCAGGATCTCTATCCCGGCATCACCCTGAGCTACGCCGGGCAGGCCGGGCGCCTCAAGGGCACCTACAGCGTGGCCCCCGGCGCCGACCCCGCCCGTATCCGCTGGCGCTACACCGGCACAGGTACCGCCGTGGACGCCCAGGGCAATCTCCAGATCGCCGTGCCCGGCGCATCTGCCGGCGCGCGCCTGACGGAAGCCGCGCCTGTCGCCTGGCAGGATACGCCCGCGGGCCGCGTGCCGGTCAGCGCGCGCTACACCCTGGCCGCGGACGGCGCCATCGGCTTCGCGCTCGGCGCCTATGACCGCGCTCGCCCGCTGACCATCGACCCCACGCTGACCTACGCCACCTACCTGGGCGGCTCGGCCACCGACAACGCCTACGGCGTGGCCGTGGATAGCAGCGGGGCCGTCTACGTCGTGGGCACCACGTCTTCGACCAACTTCCCGGTGGTCAATCCCTACCAGGGTGACCAGCCCCAGGCCGACGCCTTCGTCACCAAGATCGACCCGGCGGGCACCGCCGTCGTCTATTCCACCTATCTGGGCGGCGGCAGCACCGACCAGGGCTTCGACATCGCCGTGGACAGCGCCGGGCAGGCCTACCTCGTCGGGGCCACCACCTCGCTTGACTTCCCGACCCTCAACGGCGCCCAGCCCGCCCCGCTGGGCCGCACCGACGCCTATCTCGCCAAGCTGAGCAGCGACGGCGCCACGCTGCTCTACGCGACCTACGCCGGCGGCAGCGTGAACGACTACGCCACCGGCGTGGCCGTGGACGAGGCGGGTACCGCGTACCTGGCCGGGACCACCAACTCGCCCGACATCTTCATCGAATTCGCCTACCAGTACACCTACGGCGGCGGCGCGACCTACGGCGATGCCTTCCTGGAACGCATCAACACCAACGACTCCGGCAGCCCCTCGCTGATCTACTCCACCTACCTGGGCGGGGCCGGCGAGGACTACGTGGGCGCGGGCACCGGCGGCAACGGCGGCCACGGCATCGCCGTCGACAACAACGGCATCGTCGCGCTCACCGGCACCACTCACTCGACCAATTTCCCCACGCTCAACGGCTACCAGAGCAGCAATGCGGGCAGTGCCGAGGCCTGGGCGGCCCGCATCGACACCAATCGGCAAGGCACCCCGTCGCTGCTCTACTCCACCTACCTGGGCGGGTCGGGCATCGGTGCGCCGGAAGGCGGCCATGACATCGCCCTCGACAGCCAGGGCGGCGCCTATATCACCGGCGACAGTACGTCCGCCGACTTCCCCACGCGCACCCCCTACGCGCCCTGCACCGCCAATGACGCGCCCTTCGTCGCCAAGCTGAACATGAGTCTCAGCGGCGCGGCGTCGCTCGTCTACGCCACCTGCTTTGGGGCGGGCGGCACGGGCACCGCCGCCGCCATCGCCGTGGACGGCGCGGGCCGCGCCTTCGTCACCGGCAGCACCAACTCGCCTGCCTTCCCGGTGCCCAACGGCGTGCAGACCAGCCTGCGCGGACCGTATGATGCGTTCGTGCTGCGCCTGAGCGCGAGCGGCCAGGGCCTGCTCTACGGCACCTACCTCGGCGGCAGCATCGGCGACAGCGGCAGCGAGCACGGCTACGGCATCGCCGTGGACGGCGCGGGTGCCGCTTACGTCGTGGGCCAGACCGGGTCCAACGACTTTCCGGTCCAGAACGCCCTCGATCCCACCTACAACGGGGTCGTTGACGGCTTCATCGCCAAAATCACCGACCCGGCGGGCACGCCCCCGCCGCCCGCCGCGCCCATCGCCTCCGGCCCCGGCGACCAGGGCGCGCCGCGCGTCTCGGGCCATGTGGTCGTCTGGGAAGATAACAGCCAGGGCACCTGGGACATCCTGGCCCGCGACCTCGACACGCTGAACACCTTCGCGGTCTATCGCGGTCCCGCCGACCAGCGCCACCCGGCCATCGACGGCGACCTGGTGGTCTGGGAGGACAACCGCAACGGCGACTGGGACATCTACGGCGCGCGCATCGTCGTGCCCAACGACACGGCGGGCCCCGCCTTCGCCGTCTACGCCGCGCCCGGCGACCAGACCAGCCCCGCCGCCGGCGGCAACCACGTCGTCTGGCAGACCACCGCCGCCGTGGGCGCGCGCGTGCCCTTCCCGGTGGGCCGCTGGGATATCCAGGCCGCCGACCTCGACACCAGCCAGGTGATCACGCTGACCAACAGCAGCACCACCAACACCAACCCGGCCATCGACGGCGACCTGGTGGTCTGGCAAACCACCACGCCGACCTCAACGCTCAACGTGCCCTTCCCGGTGGGCCGCTGGGACATCGGCGGCTACAACCTGGCCTTCGGCGGGCCGGTCTTCGTCCCCGGCAGCACCGACGACAAGACCAATCCCTCGGTCAGCGGCAGCACGGTCGTCTGGCAGGAGTACATGACGCCCACCACCGCGCTCCAAGCCCCCGCCCCGGTGGGCCGCTGGGGCGTCAGCGGCGCCGACGTGAGCACCGGCATCACCTTCACCGTGGCCGGCGGCAACGCCAACGTCGAAAACCCGGCCATCAGCGGGCGCACCGTCGTCTTCCAGGACCAGGATCTGGCCCCCGGCGCGGCCCCCGCGCCGGTCGGGCGCTGGGACATCGGCGCCGTCTCGCTCGACACCGGCGGCGAGCAGACCATCTCCAACAACACCACCGACGCGACCGAGCCGGATATCGACGGCAACATCATCGTCTGGCAGCAGGTCTCGCCCAACGGCGACCTGGACGTGTACGGCAACGTCTGCACGGCGAACTACAGCGATGTGCTGCCCACCGACTACTTCTACACGCCGGTGCAGTGGCTGGCCTGCCGGGGCGTCCTCAGCGGCTACGCCGACGGCACCTTCCGCCCCAGCAACAACACCACGCGCGGCCAGCTCTCGAAGCTGGTCGTCCTCGGCGAGGGCTGGCCCACCGACACCACCGGCGGCCCGCACTTCACCGATGTGCCCCCTGCCTACGTCTTCTACAGCGTCATCGAGACGGCCGTGAACCACGGCATCATCAGCGGCTACGCCGACCACACCTTCCGCCCCGGCGCCGACGTGACGCGCGGCCAGTTGTGCAAGATCATCGTGGGCGCCCAGGGCTGGGCCATCGACACGACCGGCGGCCCGCACTTCACCGACGTGCCGCCCGGCAGCCCGTTCTACACCTTCGTCGAGACGGCGGTGAACCACGGCATCATCAGCGGCTACGCCGACCACACCTTCCGCCCCGGCAACTCCGCCACCCGCGGCCAGATCGCGAAAATCGTCTACGGCGCCCTCAACCCGCAGCCGTAGCCGCCACGCCAGCAAGCCGGAGGGCCGCGACGTTAGTCGTCGCGGCCCTCCGGGCTTAGCTATTGAATGTACCTAAAGGATTTGGAGGGATATGTCCTGGACACGCTCACGTTGCTGATTTACGCGATACCACCCGCCGGCTTACTGGGGCTACACCTGGGACTCGTGTACTGGATGCGGCGCAAAACAAGTGCGGGCGTTGCGCTCGTTGGTCTGGTGTGCCTCAGCCTCTGTGTCACAGTCCTCTGGTATGCCGTCGCCTATCCCCTGGCCTATATGGCGGCGGAATGTTGCGCCGGGCTCCCGACGGCCGCCCGTACATATGAGGATCTATATACCTGGACAATCGGCTTGCCGTTTAGCCTATGCTACAACTTTCCCGCGCTGGAAATCGCCTGGGGACTTACCGTCTGCAACCTGCTGCACTATGCTCTGCTACCGGCAAGCTTGTTTCTGCTGGGCCTGATGCCGGTCGCATTTGCCCAACCGCGGAAACCTATGTTGCTGCAATAGATGCAGGATCTATAGCAATCCATGCCGTCCTAAGACGATCCGGGTCAGTCTTCCAGCCACTCGGTGATAAAATGCTTGCTCAGGTGGATGTCCACCTGCCGCAGGCGCCCGGTGCCTGAATTGGTGAATTTGTGCGGCACGTTCGGCGGCGCAATCACGACCTGCCCGGCATGGACCTCCAGCACGCACCCGCCGACGGTATAGCTAGCCTGGCCTTCCTGCACGATAAAGACCTCGGCATACGGATGCCTGTGCAAGCGCGGCCCCTCGCCGGGCGGCAGGTCGAGCCAGATAAACGACACGTTCGTATCGCCGTACAGGTAGCCCTCGAATTCGTAGTTGCTCCCGTCGCGGTGGAGGTCCTCTTTGTTAATCACCGCGTAGTCCATGCGCGCTATCCTCCTCTGCTTACTACCCGCCCAGCCGCCGCTCGCCGAGCAGCGCGTAGGCCGGGCGGGTCTGATACACCCGGTAGACCAGGCCGGGCGCGGGCTGGAGAGCGTCGATCAGGCGGGCATGGGTGGGGGCGCGGGCCGGCAGGGCCAGGGCCGCGTCGGGCGCGAACCAGGCCACCTCCGGCGTTTCGAGGCTGGCCGTCGGGTCGCCGCCCAGGTACGTGCAATCGAACAGGAACTGCACGATGTGGGGCACGCCCACGTTGCAATAGACCCCGATCAACGGCCCCACGCGGACGGTGCAACCACTCTCCTCGTGGATCTCGCGCTGCACCGCCGTGAGCAGGTCTTCGCCCTGCTCCACCTGGCCGCCCGGCGGCTCCCAGCCGCGCCACCCCGTGCGCACCAGCAAGATCCGTCCGGCCGCGTCGCGCACGCTGCCCGCCACCGAAACGATATGCCGGGGCCCCCCGTCCACCAGGCGCTCCGCAGGCAGCACGCCCAGGGTGCCCGGTCCCATCGTCTGCTGTCCGTCGTGGAAGCGCACCTCCGCGCCATCCAGGTAGGCCCGGTAGACCACGCCGTTACCCGGCATAAACGCATCGCGCAGCGGGAAGTGGATCGGCGGCGGGCTGACAATGCGCCGGGCGGCGTCGGGCGCGAACCAGGCCACCTCCGGCGTCTCGTCGCTGGGGCAGAGTTCTCCCTCCAGGTAGGTACACTGGAACACGGCCAGCAGGAAATAGGGCCGGTCGCAGCGGGTGTAGACGCCGAGCAGCCGGTCCACCGCCACCCGGCAGCCGCACTCCTCCCCGATCTCGCGCGCCACCGCCGTGACCAGGTCCTCGCCCACCTCCACATGCCCGCCCGGCGGCTCCCAGCCCCGATCCACCGTCCGCACCAGCAACACCCGACCGCCCGCGTCGTAGACCATCCCCGCCACGCCCACGACATAACGCGGCGGGTCGGGTGTCAGCGGCGGCGGCGCATCCAGATCGACCATCGCTCCCCCTCGCTGCAGCGCCCCCCGTCACGAAAATCGAATAATTGTGTGCGACATGCAACAGGCAGAGTGTAATACATAAGGCCGCGTCTGGCAAGCGCCCTTTTTTCACCGCGGAGACGCCGAGAACGCAGAGAATAAGACCAACATAAGGAACCTTCGTGTGCCTTGTGCCTTCGTGCCGCATTCACGAATTTTGCATCTCTGCGCCCGCAGCATTTCTGCGGTGCGTAACGCCGGGCGCCGCTGGTCGAACCCGGTGCCAAGAGGGTATAATCAGAGGCAGCAACACCCAAGCGAAAGAAGGATACGCCATGCATGGTACCTTTATCCCCGCGGTCACGGCGCCCGCGCCGGTCTCAGAAGAGGCGCCCGCGCCCGCCTGGTGGTTCGCCTTCTGCGGCCCGCGCCTGCTCGTGCACGAGGACGGCCCGGCAGCCATGGTCCCCGCCGGGAGCGACCTGGATGCCCAGGGCCTGGTGCCCGTGCGCCGGCAATACCTGGGTGCGCTCGACGGGCGCCCCTGCTACGCCGCCGAACTCGACGCCCACGCGGCGGCGCCCGCCGGTTGGACCTTCGCCGGGTTGCGCGCGGTCTACAGCCGCCTGGACGACGACCTGTTCGCCCTGGCCGGGCGCGCCTTCCAGATCGTCGAGTGGGACCGCACGCACCAGTTCTGTGGCGCCTGCGCCACGCCCACCGAGCAGTTACCCACCGAGCGCGCCAAGCGCTGCCCGCGCTGCGGCCTGACCACCTTCCCGCGCCTCAGCCCCGCCGTCATCGTCCGCGTGACGCGCGACGACACAATCCTGCTGGGCCGGGCGCAAAACTTCCCTGGCGCCTTCTACAGCGTGCTGGCGGGCTTCGTCGAGCCCGGCGAGTCGCTGGAAGAGACCGTCGAGCGCGAGATCCAGGAAGAGGTGGGCCTCCGGGTGTGCAACATCCGCTACTTCGGCAGCCAGCCCTGGCCCTTCCCCCACTCGCTGATGATCGGATTCACGGCCGAGTATGCGGGCGGCGAGATCCAGGTCCAGGAGAGCGAACTGGCCGACGCCGCCTGGTTCACCCGCGCCACCCTGCCGCCTGTCCCGCCGCCGCTCAGCATCGCCCGCCGCCTCATCGACTCCTTTCTCGACGCCCCGCAATAGGCACCGCAGAGACGCCGAGGACGCAGAGGTTTAGATGGGATGGCTGCCAGGACCGGGCACGTAGATCGGCCCGGTGATGCGTCACACCACCGGGCCGATCACGCTCCAGCGCAAACAGCACTTAGCTTAGTAATTCTCT
>DASSGZ010000426.1:0-3353 GCA_035693165.1 Chloroflexia bacterium
GATCAGAAAGCCCTGGCCGGTGGCGGCATAGAGGCTCAACAGCGCGGCGATGGCGCCCGCCGCCCCCCCGATCACATCCAGCATGGGCAGAGACCCCTGGCGGTCCAGCCCATGGACCAGCGTATAAGCGATCCGTTGCGCCGCCTCTGTCCATGCGGGGGTGTCGCACAAGTGCGCCAGGCGGGTCAGGGCCCAGGCTACCCCCGGCCAGCCGGTGTAAAAGCCGATGCGCTCCGCCGGTGGAATGGTCGTGTAATAGGCCAGGGCCTGGCGCACCGCCCCCGTGGCCGTGCGGCGATAGCGCGGCTCCCCGGTCAGCGCATAGATCTGCCCAAGAAAGAGCGCGATGCCGCTCGTGCCCGCATAGAGGTCCGCGCCCCCCGCGCAATAGGCCACAAGCGGGCCGTCGGCACCCGGCACCTCGCGCGGCCCCAGCCAGTTGCAGGCGTCCCCGGCCCAGATGGCGTCGCGGCACAACTGGGCGGCGATGCGGTCGGCGGCGTCCAGGAAGCGGGGGTCAGGGGACGTAGTCAGGGCGGCCATGGGTACTCCTCGCGATTCGGCGGATGCAGGTGGGGGGCGGCGGGATCCAGCCCCGCGGCCACGAACCGGGCGCGCACCGCCGCCAGCCGCGCGGCCGGTTCGGTGAGGCCGGGGGCCTGCCACAAGGCTTCGGCCACCAACCGGCAACGGTGCTGGCCGAAGCTTTCGCCGGGGCCGGGATCGTCGGCCAGGGCCAGGCCGGGCGCCAGCCGGCGGGTGAACAAGGGCACATCGGGTTCGAGGGCCGGTTGGACCTGCCCATAGGCGCGGGCGACCTGCTCGGCAACCAGGGCGTAGTGGCGCGTCGGCACGTAGAGAATCGCCCCATCACGGCGGCTGTAGGCGGCGGGCGTGCTCCAGGCTTTAATGCGGAACGGTACACCCCAGCGGTCGAGCGCCGCGACCAGCCCCTCCAGGAGCCGCACCGCACCCCCGGCCGCGATATGCCAGTAGAAACGCACAGTGCGCGCGTCGGCCACCGCGTCGGCGGGCGTCGCGCCGAAGACGAAGACCGCCCCCGGCTGCAGGTGGGCGGAAGCCGGCGGCTGATAGAGGGTGGCCTGCATCCCCGGCCCAGGCGCCAGCCCGGCCCTCTCGGGCAGCAGAAACGCGCCGGGTTGGGCCATGACCACCCGCCCATCCCGCTCTAAGATGGTGGTTCCACCGGGTCCCGGCCCAACGACCTGCCAACCGGGGACCAGCGCCGGGCGGTTGCCCGCGGTCGCAGCCAGCGCCGCCGCGAAGTCGGGATCGGGACCCGGCGGTGCCGGATCGGGCGGGCAGGGCACCTGGACGCGGTGACAGTAGCCGCTCAGGTAGAGCCGGTGGGCCAGCGCGGCTTGCAAGGGGTGGCCCGGCCCGCTTGGCGCCCCCGCGTCCCCGGCCCACACTCGGCGCCCGCCGAACCACACTTCTTCCGTCGAGGCGATGGTCACGGCGCCGATCAGGGTGATCAACTCCTCGTCCATAGTTGCGCTCATTCTACCGGTTCGCCCAGGTTTAACAGGTCCCGGCCGGCCGCGGCCGGGTCGGCCAGCAGGTTATGGCTCAGTTGCAGCAGGCGCACGCTGGCCGGAGTCATCCACTGCGCTTCATGGAGCATCTCGAACGCGATCTGGGCCAGGCGCGCGGCGGCATACGAGGTGGTTCGCGCTTGTAAGGCGGCGCGGGCCTGGATAGTGTCGTCCCATGGCGCCGCGTAGGACGCCCAGAAGGCCTGGGCGGCCGGCTGGAGCGTCAGGGCGGGCGCGGGCGGCACGGGACCGGACGCGGCCCAGGCGGCCAGCCAGCCGCCCAGCAGCGTGCCGGCATCCCACGCCGGATCGCCCCACCCGGCGAACTCCCAGTCCACAAAATGGATTACCGCCCCGTCGCTCCCCGCCCCGCAGGCAGCGACCAGGCAATTATCGCTTTTCAGGTCGCCATGAACCAGAGTCATGGGCCGCCAGTCCGCGGCGCGGGCGGCGAGGCCGGCGAGGAAGGCCGGATAGCGGTGGAGGATGGCCAGGGCATGTGCCTGGCCGGGGCTGATGCTGGTCACGGTCGCGGGCGACGGCGGGGTGAGGATCCAGGGGCGGGGCGCGGCGGGTTGATCCACCAGGGCCGCATTCTCCGGGCGCTCGGCAGCCAGGGCGTGGTGAAGGGCGCCGAGAGTGGCGCCCAGGTGGGCGGCCAGCGTGGGCGCCGGGATGCCCGTTGGGGCCGCCGCCGTCAGAGTCTGCCCCTCCACCAGCTCCAGCACCAGGACCCGGCCCGCCGGGTCGTAGTACTGCAGCCGCGGGGCCAGGGCGGCGGCCGGGGCCAGGGCCGGGTCCTCCCGGAACCCCGTCAGCCACCCGGCCTCGGCCACCAGCGAGGCAATCGCGTCGGAGGTCCAGGCCCGTACCTGCTTGACAAACAGACCAGGACCTCCGCGCCGGATCACCCGGAAAGTGCGGTTACGCCGCACCTGCGGGACGATCCACAGGTCACCCGCTACTACCGCCTCGGCCGCCGCGGGCAGCAGGTCGCGATCGCGCAGGTAGTAGTAGAGGTTCGCCGTGGTCAGCAACATAATACGCTACCCCGTCCGCTTACGCCGTCTCCCGGTGCGCGGGCTACCGTTAGTGGGGACAGACCGGGCTGCCGCAGGAGCTGGACGGCGCGCAGCCGGGCACGAACGACGGCCCCCCGCCGGCCGGCGCAGGCCAGCCGCCCGGTCCGTTCCAGGCGGGCGCATCCCCGCCGTACTCCCGGCTGATCGGGCCGTTGAGCAGATAGGCCGCGGTGCTGTGCGCGTCGCCGACGATGACGGCGGCGTCGGCGTCAATCCAGATATAGGTCAGTCCCAGCGGCACGAGCGCCCGCGGTGCCTCAAGGCATTTGATCAACTTGTCGCGGGGAATATCCAGGTAACGACTCAGACTGGGGTCGCGATAGAGCCGGAAATAGGTATCCGGTGCATTCGCCCGGCCTATATAGCCTTGCAAGAAGATCGTATGGCCGATGCGCCGGCCCTGTCCCTCCACCTCGATCACCCAGCTTGGGATTGCCCCGTCGGGGTTAGGTCGCGTATCACTCATCTCTACATCCCTTTCATCTTGATCCGATTAGGCACCGGCTGCTCGGCCATACGCCGCCCAATACACCGTTTGAGACTTATCATCAGAGACATCTTCTCCAGTGATTATCAACCGCCAGGAACCTGAGACACCGCCGGTGGGTAACTGCACGCGTTGGAAAACGCTGGTCGGCCACCAACTCGTATCGGTCCTGCCGTCAGGGGCCACTAACTGGAGCGTGATCTGGTTGTGCGGCGCATGGACCGGATC
>DASSGZ010000427.1:0-5139 GCA_035693165.1 Chloroflexia bacterium
GTGCCGCCGCCGGCATAGCCCATCCTAGAGCACAGAGGTACGATCCCATGCCCGACGCCCAGCAACCACCCCGGCTCAGTCCCGAACAGATCCGGCGCATCATGGAGGCGGCCCGCGAGCACGCCGCCGAGGCCCCCGCCGCCGCGCCTGCCCCTAAAGGGGCATCTAAAGAGGCACCGCCGCCGCCCGCGCCGCAGGCCCCGGCGCCGGTCGCCCCGGTGGCGCCTGAAGATCCGCGCCGCACCCAGGCCGCCGCGCTGCACCAGCAGGCCATCGCCGACATCCAGGCCGGCAACGCCGCCGAGGCGCGCGCCCGGCTGGAACAGAGCCTCGAACTGGAACGCGGCATCGGCGCGCCCGCCGACATGGCCGCCACCCTGGTCATGCTGGGCCAGATCCTGTTCAGCCAGAACGAGCGTGAGCCGGGGCTGGCGATGGCCCGCGAGAGCCTGGCGATCTTCCAGGAGGCCAATGCGCCCGAAGCCGCCCAGGTCGGGGAAATTGTCGCCCAGATGGAAGCGCTCGTGCGCCAGGACGCGCCGGGCGGCTCGCGCGACCTGTTGCGCCAGGGTATCGCCGCGCTGCAAGACGGCGACGGCCAGCTCGCGGGCGACTTGCTGGAAAACAGCCTCAACGCCGCTGTCGCCGCGGGCGACGGCAACGTGGCCGCCGGGGCGCTGCACCACCTGGGCCTGCTGCTGTTTTCGGCGGGCCACCTCGATCAGGCCCAGGCCGTGCTGCGTGACAGCATCGAACTCAACCGCACGCTGGGCGACGACCCCGCGCTGGCTGCCGGGCTGGCCGTGCTGGGCCAGGTGCTGGTCGAGCGGGGCGAGCGGGCCGAGGGGCTGCGCGTGCTGCGCGAAAGCCTGCTCACCTGGAATGCCGCCCACATGCCCGCGGAAGCCGCGCAGACCAAGGCGCTCATCGCCGAGATCAAAGCCGCCGAGGCCGGGCCGCCCCCCTCCGCCTGATCCGCGACCCCGATCCCCGCACAGCAAAGAACCCAGCCGGCCTGGCTGGGTTCCTCGTTCTTATGCACCTAGAATCGGCGGGGGACGCGCGTCATCGCCCCTCGCCGGGGAAGCCTTCCAACTTCGACGTGCTCTCGCCGCCCTGCGGCACCTGGCTGAACCATTGCCAGACCTCGTCGGATTCCTGCTTGCTCCAGCCATAGCTGTCGGTGAACGTGTTCCACTCCTGGCGATCTTGCTCGTTGAACTGCAACTCCAGCGCGTCAAGCTGGGTCGGGGTCAGGCGGCTCAGCACGTCCGGGCGATTCGCCCGCGATCCGCCCCCCTGGTTGCCCTGATTGCTCGGTTGCCCGCTGCGGTTCTGATCCATGTGCGACATCCTCCTACTATCATAATCCGCCATCCGCGCTCTGCGTGTGGCACTCCTCCTAGTCGCATAACCTATGCCAACGTGTAGCGGGCCGTCAGTGGTCAGCGGTCAAGCAAACGGTGTCACTCTGAGCGCAGCGAAGAGTCTCGTCCGCTGTCGTCGGCGGGCAAGACCAGGATGAATTCCTCGTCATTCTCCCCGGCAACAGTGAACCCGCACTTTTCCAGTACCCGGCGCGACCCGATGTTGTGTCTCGCCACGTAGGCGTAGAGCGGGCGCGCGGTGACTTGCCGCAAAAACAGGGTCAGCGCCCGCGTGGCGACGCCCCGGCCCCAGTAGGCCCGATCCAGCCAGTAGCCCACCTCGCGCTGCCCGTCCTGCTCCCAACTGCCGATATTGCCCGCCACCTGCCCATCCACCAGGATCGTCTGCTTGGCAAGCGTCGGGTCGGCCAGAATCGAGGCCCAATGCGCCATGAACGGCGCCCGCTCCCTGGCCGGGAAGGCCGCCATTGCCGTAGCGACAGGATCACGCTGATGCTCAAAGAAAAGCGGCAGGTCCGCCTCGGTTACATCGCGCAGGCTGACCGCGCCGGTCAGATCGCCTGATACATCTTTATCCACCGCGTGCTTCCTCAGTGGACTGACCACTGACCACGCGGCGCTACAGCCGCGCGACCCGCTCAGCGGGGTGGTTGGGGTGCGGGCTTTCTTCGTGGACTTCGAGGGCCAGCTTGGCGTCGAAGGGCAGGTCGAGTTGCACCGGCATGGGGTAATTGCCGGTGAAGCAGCCCTGGCAGAGCGTCGTACCGTCCTCGGTGTCGGGGTGAATGGCCGCAAAGAGGCCGGGCAGGCTCAGGTAGCCCAGGCTGTCGGCGCCGATGTGCGCGCAGATTTCGCGCACCGACATGCGGTGGGCGATCAGTTCGTCCTTGCGCGCGGTGTCCACGCCCAGGTAGCAGGGATGGCGCATGGCCGGGCTGTGGATGCGCACATGGACCTCGCGGGCGCCGGCCCGGCGCAGCAGCTCGACAATCGGCTTCGTCGTCGTGCCGCGCACGATGCTGTCGTCCACGACCACCACGCGCCGCCCCTCCAGCACTTCGGGCAGCGGGTTGAACTTCAACTCCACCCCACGCGAGCGCATGCTTTGATCGGGCTGGATAAACGTGCGGCCGATGTAGCGGTTCTTGATCAGGCCCTCGGTGTACGGCAGCCCGGCCTGCTGGGCGAAGCCGATGGCGGCGGGGATGGCCGAGTCGGGCACGCCGATGACGATATCGGCGTTCGCCGGGTGCTCGACGGCGAGCCGGCGGCCCATCGCCTGGCGCGCCAGGTAGTTGGCGCGCCCGCCGATCTTGCTGTCGGGGCGAGCGAAGTAGATGTACTCGAAGACACACAGCGCCTGCCGGTGGTCGGCCACTGTCTCCCAGGAGGTGAGGCCAAAGGCATCGATCTGGATGATCTCGCCGGGCGCGACCTCGCGCTCGAAGCGCGCGCCCACCGTCTGCAAGGCGCAGGATTCCGACGCCACCACCCAGGCGCCGCCCGGCAGGCGGCCCAGGCAGAGCGGGCGGATGCCGAACGGGTCGCGCACGGCGAAGAGCGCCCGCGGGGTGAGCAGCGTCAGGCTGTAGGCGCCTTCCAGGCGGGGCATGAGCCGCCGGATGCGCGCCACCCAGTCCACGCCGGCCGTATGCGCCAGCGCCTCGGCGATGACCTCGCTGTCCGTGGTGCCCGCGAAGTGGACGCCGTGTTCCTGCAAGCGCGCCTTGAGAGCCGGGGCGTTGATGATGTTGCCGTTGTGGGCCAGGGCCAGCGGCCCCAGGTCGGGGTCGTGGACCTCGATGGGCTGCGCGTTGCAGGTGCGATTGGACCCGGTGGTCGAGTAGCGGGTGTGGCCGATGGCCGCGATGGACTCCGCCCCGCGCAGGCCGGTCAGGGCTGCTTCGTCGAACACCTGCGCCACCAGGCCCATGCGCCGGAACACGGCCAGGTCGCGCCCGGTTGTCGTGGCGATGCCCGCGCTCTCCTGCCCGCGGTGCTGCAGAGCGTAGAGGCCGAAATAGGTGACGCGCGCGACATCCTCGTGCGGCGCGTAGACTCCGAACACGCCGCACGCCTCGTGCAACCGGTCATCCGCGGGGGGCGCATCCGCGGCGGCAAAATTCGGATTCGGCATTTCGGCCATCGACTCCTCCATTCCGCGCGGGCCGCTCGACGAGGCTACGCGCCGGCCCGCGCCAGCCCATGCTCCCAGGCGCCGGTAGCGGCATCCAGCGGCAAACTTGCGATCGCTTGCCCGTCCCGGCGCAGCCGGATCGTGTCGCCGCCGGTCGATCCCAGCCAGACCAGCGCCACCCCGGCCTGCCGTGCCAGATCGGCCAGCGCATCCCGGTTACCGGGCGGGCAGGCCAGCAGGATGCGCGACGGCTGTTCGGCAAAGAGCAGCACGTCGCCGCGCAGATCGGCGCCCAGCGTGCCCAGGTCCAGGTCGGCGCCCACCTGCCCGGCGATGCAGCCCTCGGCCACGGCGACGGCTAGCCCGCCCTCGCTGCAATCGTGCGCCGCGCGCACCAACCCGCCCCGGATCGCCGCCAGGGCCACAGCTTGCACGCGCCGCTCAGCATCCAGGTCGATGGGCGGGGGCGCGCCCGCTTCCCGGCCATGGATCGTCGCCAGGTATTCGCTCGCGCCCAGGGCAGCGACCCCGCCATCGGGCAGCGGCGTCGCGGGCGGCGCCAGCAGGGCCAGCAGGGCGTCCGCGGGCCAGGCCAGGCCCACCCGCTGCGTCACATCGTCGAGCAGCCCCAGCATCCCGATCACCGGCGTGGGCAACACCGCCTGCCCGGCCGTCTCGTTGTAGAGGCTGACGTTGCCGCTGACCACCGGCGTGCCTAGCGCCTCGCAGGCGGCCACGATGCCGCGCACGCAGCCCTCCATCTGGTAGAAGACCTCCGGGCGCTCCGGGCTGCCGAAGTTGAGGCAATCGGTCACGGCCAGCGGCTCGGCGCCCGTGCAGACCACGTTGCGTGCCGCCTCGGCCACGGCCTGCATCCCGCCCTGATAGGGGTCGAGCAGGCACAGGCGGGCGTTGCAATCGGTGGTCAGAGCGATGCCCTTGCGCGTGCCCTTGAGGCGCAGCACGGCGGCGTCGGCCTGGCCGGGCGGCAGCACCGTGTTCGTGCCGATGGTATGGTCATAGGTCCGGTAGACGGCGGCTTTGCTTGCGATATTGGGAGCAGCCAGCAGCGCGCGCCAGGCGGGGCTGTAGTCCACGCCGGACGGTTCGGGCGGCAGCAGCGCGGCCCAGTCGGGGTGCTGCAAGGCGGCCAATTCCGGCGCGGGCGCACCGTGGCGGTGGTATACGGGGCAGGCGTCGGTCAGCAGCGGGGCGGGCAGATCGGCCACCTGCCGCGGGCCGTCGAAGATCTCCACGCGCCCGCCGGCTGTGACTTCGCCGATCCGCGCCGAGTGCAGGCCCCAGCGGGCGAAGATGGCGTCCGCCTGCGCTTCCGCGCCGCGCTGCACCACCACCAGCATCCGCTCCTGGCTCTCGCTGAGCATGATCTCGTAGGCGTTCATGCCCCGTTCGCGCCGGGGCACCTGGGCCACGTCGATGCGGATGCCCACGCCGCCCCGGCTCGCCGCCTCCACCACCGACGAGGTCAGCCCTGCCGCGCCCAGGTCCTGCATGCCGACGACGATGCCGGTCCCTAACAATTCCAGGCAGGCTTCGATGAGACACTTTTCGAGGAAAGGGTTGCCCACCTGCACCGCCGGACGCTTGGCTTCA
>DASSGZ010000428.1:0-7549 GCA_035693165.1 Chloroflexia bacterium
TTGGGATATGCCGGTGAAGGGGGGCGCACGCGAATGGACGTTGCACGAGACGCTGGCGCACCTGTGCGCCCTGAACGGCGCCGGGCTGGCAAGCATTCAGTACACGCTGCGCGGCGAGCCCTACACTTTCACCGGTCTCGATAGCCGCTACAAGTTTAACGCCTACAACCGCAAGGGCATCGACGACCATCTGGCCCTATCCAGGAAAGCGCTGTTTGCTGAACTCTTCGGCATACTCGATGAAGCCGCCGGCATCGCCCGGGCGCTGCGACCCGGTCAGGTCGATGTGACCATTCAAATGCCGATCTACAACCGCCCCGTGCGGATCGTCGAGGCGCTCAGCATCATCATGATCCATACCGGCCTGTTTCACACGGCGCAGGTGGCGGAACCGGCCCGTCAGGCGCCCCTCTGGACGCAGCTGGCCCCCGCAATCCGCCATCGGATGATCGGGCGGACCATGCGCGCCTTCAGTCTTCTATACCGCCGCGATTTCGGCGGCGCGTTGCGCGCCACGCTCGTCTTTCGCGTCGATGGACCCGGCGGGGGCGCCTGGTTCGTGCGCCTCTCCCCTGAATCTCCCGCTTCGGGCGAAGGCAGGGTGGCCCATCCTAATCTGGTGATCCACCTGCGCGACACCGCCGTGTTCTGCCGCCTGCTGACCGGGCGCTTGAACCTGCCGCTCGCGTTGCTGAGCGGGCAATTGCGATTGCGCGGCGATCTGCGCCTGTTCCTGCGCATGAACACGCTGTTCAGCGTGGATGCCCGCCCACACGGTGCCGCCGCGGGCAAGCGATCCTATCTTCCGGAGCATCTGGCGGAGCGATCGTCCAGGTGAAGGTCCGCACTGCTCTCGTAGTATCCGCTCCGTCGTCAGTTGGGCCGATAGGAGCACCATGGGCAAACCCGTGCCGGGATGGGTGCTGCCCCCCACGAAGTAGAGGTTGCCGTACCGGGCATGGCGGTTGTGCGGGCGCATATAGCCCACCTGCAGGAAGTTGTGGCTCAAGCCAAACGCGGACCCACGCGCCAGGTTATACTGGCTGCGCCAGGCTCGGGGCGTGTATACAACCTCGAATTTGATGTGCTCCGCCAGGTCGGGCATGCCCATGCTCGCCAACCGGTGCAGCACCGCGGCCCGCGCCCGCGGTGTAATCTCCGCCCAATCCTGCTTCGCGTGCTCATCCAGGTGCCCCACGGGCACCAGCACGAAGAGGGTGTCTTGTCCCTGCGGCGCGGCCGCCGGATCCACGCGGGCGGGGGCGTGCACGTAGAAGCTGGGTGCCTCGGGCAGCCCGCGATCCCGGAAGATCGTTGCAAAGCTACCTTTGTAGTCAGGGGAGATATAGACATTGTGCGCGCCAAACTGCGGGTACAGCCGGTCGACGCCCCAGTAGAACATGATGGCCGAGCAGGTGTAGCTTAACCGGTTCAAGTGCTGCACCTCAGGATCGTGCGCCAGCAGTTCGGAGTAGACGTAGGGCAGGTCGGCGTTGGCCACGATCACATCGGCGGCGAGGCGAGATCCGTCCTTGAGCCGCACGCCCCTTGCCCTGTGGCCATGGACTTCGATCTGCGCGACCGGCGTGTGGTAGTGGAAGCGCACCCCCTGCGCCTCCGCAATCCGCACCAGGCTCTCGATGATGCGGTACATCCCGCCCATCGGGAACCACACGCCGCCCGCAAGCTCGGTGTACTGCACCAGCGAGTACGTCGCTGGTGCGTCAAATGGACTGAGGCCCAGATACATATTCTGGAAGCTGAAGGCGGCTTTGAGGTGCGGATCGTGGAAGTAATGGCCGATATTGGTGTAATGCCGAACCAGGGGTTTCAGATCCCAGATCAACTTCAGATTGAAAGGGTTGAAATAGTCCCATGCGTGGAAGAAATTGCGGCTAACAAACCGGTCCAGGGCGAGCCGGTAGTGCCGGCGGCCTTCTTCGATGAAGCGGAGCAACCCGCCAAAGCTGCCCGGCTCGAACCTTTCCACCTGCTCTTGCAGGCTGTTCAGGTCGCTCGTGAGGGAGATCGCCGCGCCGTCGGTGAAGTGCACCGCATAGGTCGGGTCGATGCGCCGCAGGTCGAGGTGATCCTCCAACCGCTCCCCCAGCGCCTCGTAGGTCTGGCGGAAGACTTCGGGCATGAGGAAAAGCGTGGCCCCGATGTCGAACCGGTGCCCGTCCTTTATGAGCTGGTTACACCTGCCACCCGGTGCGGCGTTCTTCTCAACGACGGTGACACGGTAGCCGTTTCTGGCCAGGCGCGCCGCAGTGGCGATGCCGCCCAGGCCCGCGCCGATTACGATTGCCGTTGGTTGCGAACCTGATGACCGCATATGGAAATATCCTCTTTCTTACAGCGGCATCCCCGTTTCATCGAGGAAGCTGAGTATTCTAGCCGTGCGCCCGATCCTGAAGAGCGCGCTGAGCAGCGAACCCACACGCTCCCCGTGGCCGGCCATCGCCCACAACGCCAGCGGATCAAACAGCCGGTATGGCCACCTGGCGCGAGGCACGGCGAAGGGGTGGCCGTGCTCCAGCAACGAGCGCACGATCGCCGCCGAGTCGCGCTGGATCCGGGCGAAAGCAAAGCCCGTGCTCGGCTTGAGCATGCCCCCAGCGATACCAATGCGCATGACGTGGCTGCTTGGGCTCCAGCGCCGGGGGAAGGGGCAGTCGGTCAGCGGGTTGACCCCGTCCTCCTGGTTGACGACCGCGTAACCCGCGACGCCGAGCGTATGCTCGATGTAGTGCTTCAGCGCCTGCTCCTCCTCGTGCTCATGCAGCAGCTTCGCCGTGGCAGGGATGCAGGCTACGTGCTCCACCAGGGCGTGGTGACTATCCGAGGGGAGCACGTAGAGAAAGCGCGTCTGTCCCATCTGCGGGGTGCGGAAGTCGAGAAAGGTAGCTACCTGCGGGTCGAAGGAGGGGTGCTGGGTCTCAATATGCCAGCCCCGGATCTGCATCCGCAGGTAATGGTAGCGCCGCCCAGGATGGAAACCGGCCAGACCGAACCTGCTGTCGAATACCCACTGACCCTGATACTCCGCACCTCCGGCGCTAATGCGCGCGGCATCCTGGTCGTCCGCGACGGCCTGAACGCCGCCCTCCAAGAATTCGATGTTCGGGAACGTGGAAAGCCGCTCGTATGCAGACCGGTGGAAATCGGCGCTGTGTATCGCCCGGTAGCGATAGGGATGGGTGCGGAGTGCGAGCGTACGGCCGGGAGTCGCAACCAGGAGCCGGCGCCATGTGTGAAATGCAATATCGCTACAGGGCACGGGCCCCCCCAGTGGGGACCCCACCCTCTCCCAGAACGCCCAGGTCCGATTCGGATGCGCGTGCAACGACCGCTCCACGAGCAGGATCGAGCGGTCATGCAGCGGGCTTGCCGCCAGATGGCAGGCCAGGCTCAGGCCGGACGCACCCGCGCCGATGATAATAAAGTCGTATCGTTTCATCGGTTTTGCCACCAGATACCCGGGAGCCGGCGCAGCTTACCCCAGGTGCTTACATGGGCGCGCCGGTTGATTACGTCGTAATTGTGGCTTTCAATATCGTCAAGGATAGCCTGGTAGAGCGCACACATGGCGGCGACGCAAAAGCGCCCATCCTGGGCGAACATCTTGATGCACGGCCAGGCTTCCCGGTACAGGGCTCGGTTGCGCGCAACCTGGAAGCGCATGAAGTCGTGCCAGCGCCCCTTCGTGGGGCCGGAACCTCCTCCCGCGCTTGCTCCGCCTACCACCAGGTCCTGATCACCTATTCCCCACGCCTGAAGCTCGTTCGCCGGCAGGTAGACTCTGCCTGCCCGCCTGTCCTCCCCAACGTCGCGCAGGATGTTGGTGATTTGCAGCGCCAGCCCCATTTTGATCGTATAGGGCAGCGCTTGCTCCTCGGTGTAGCCCGGCGCGGTGCCGATGATGCGCAGCATCATGAGCCCCACCGTCGAGGCCACGCCATAGGCGTAGGTGGCCAGGTCGGCAAAAGACGCGTACCGCTGCTGGTGCAGGTCGCGCGCCACGCCATCAATTAGCTGCTCGCAATAGGTGTACGGTATGTCGTAGTGCCGGCGCGTGTCGGCCCAGGCCAGGGCCACGAGATCGTGGGGCGGCGGAGACGCCGTGACCGACTCCTCGCGCCAGGCCGCCAGCCGGGTGGCCCTTACTTCCACGGCCTCATCCGGGGAGTCAACGATGTTATCAGCGACGCGGCAGAAGGCATAGAGCGCCCGAATGGCGCGCCTGGTGGTAGGCGGAAGCAGACGCGTTGCCAGGTTGAACGTCTTGCCGTGCGCGGCGATAATCGCCGCGCACTCCGTGTAGGCCCGTTGGAGCTTGATTTCGTCATTTATAGGCACGGGAGTACGGAGCACTGCCGGATGCAGCGCTTCCTGGGCCATGGCCAGCAAGTGGCCCTCCCAATCGGGTGTGTATGTGATTGCCATTGCTCACCCCTTCATTCCAGGTCGAAACGTCCGCCCTCCAGTCCCTCCAATCCGGTGCTACACTGCCTACCGCCTGCGCCGAGTGCCCGCGTAGGGGACGCACACGGCAGGGAAGATCTGAGTTACAGCCTGCTGTAGCCCCTCACCAAGCTGCGACTTACCCAGGAAACCGCCGGCCCCGGCGGCTTGCACTGCCGCCCAGTAGATCGGGGAATCGTACAGCGTAACCACTACAACCGTTGGCGGACTGGTAGCAGGTGCAGGAGCAGGAACAGGGGCAGCCGGGTCGGTAACGGGGACAGGGGCGGTAGCAGTGGGAGTAGCAGCTTGCTTATGGTAGTCAGATACCTGAGCCGCCAGGGGTACTCGGTCCATTACAAACACCCCGAAAGCACAGCCAGCCGAACCGGGCCGGTTTTAGTATCGGCCGCCTCATCTTTAGGTCTCCAGGGCTGGAGCGACCTGATGGGAGCCCTGGCTCACGCCCCTTTGAACGTGTTGAGCGCGAAGCGCGGTATAGAATCGGACGATTCTAGTCTAGCAACCAGAGGTGTATATGGAGGTGTACACGGGTAACAAAGTGGTGGACGATTCCTGCTAGCCCACAACTTCGGGCGCTGATCCAGTGGGCTGCGGATCCCCGCGCACCGGTTCCGTCAGGAATCAGCGCACCCACTGGCGTGAAGTACGGCGCTCGTGTATCCGCAGGATTATACTCATAGCGCCCAAACCCGATCCGAGAGGAATGCGCCATGCAGTGTCCACACTACGGCGCCGCCAAGACTAACCCATCGGGTCACAAAACAGCGTTAGGCTACCGCACCTTCCGCTGTTCAGACGGCAAACACCGCTTCAACGAACGCACCGCTACACCGTTCACTAACCTGCCGTTGCCCACCGCCGTCGTGCGGTTGGTCGTGCTGTGGTGGCTGCGCTACAAGTTGAGCCCGCGTGACCGAGCCGAGATGTTTCTGGTGCGCGGCTTGGCGTTCACCCACGAAACGGGCCGCGATTGGGTGGCCCGTTGTGCGCCGCGGATCACGCCGCAATTACGCGCCAAGCGCCAGGGTAAGGTGGGTGGCTCCTGGCGCGTCGACGAAGCCTATGTGCGCATCGCCGGCAGAGGGCATTACCTGTACCGCGCTATAGACCGCGCGGGCAACTTGGTCGACTCCCTGCTGAGTAAAACCCGAGACATGGCTGCGGCCAAGCAGTTCTTCAAGGGTGCCAAAAAGGTCACTGGGTGCAAGCCGCAGAAGGTGACGACTGATGGGCACAATTCCTACCCACGAGCAATCCGTAGCATCCTCGGCCGCAAGGTGTTGCGCCGGACAAACCGCTACCTGAACAATCGAATCGAACAGGATCATCGCGGCATGAAACAGCGCTACTACCCGATGCGCGGGTTGGGGAACTTTGCTGGCGCAGCGCGATTTTGCCGCGCATGCGACGAGCAGCGTAGCTACTTCCGCGCCCGCACTAAACCAAAAGAAACGGTGAGCATGGCGGAACAACGCCGAGTATTCCGGCAACGTTTTGCTGCCCTGCAGGAGTCGTTGATCGCGGCATAATCCTTCATGATAATCGTGGCCATCGGCCAGTTTGTGCCCCTTCTAGGTGCCGAACGCATCTGGTGGGCGCCAAGTTCTGACGCTACCTTTGGTGGCACGAGAGGACAATTTCCATCTCAGCGCTCCCCAACACATCCCCAGACTCGCAACCTCAACTTTAGCCGCAGAACCACCGCGACCCATGCCACCATGGTATACGCGCCCGAAAATCGACAAGCGATCAAAGTTTGATCCGCGAGACTGTCATCGCCAATGCGCCGCTGACGGATCGGCGAGGAATCAGTGGGTAGTTAGGGGGAGCGCATCGCGATGGACGATCGGTTGACGCTGGCCCACACTGCGCCGGCCGTCCCCCCAGCGCACCTTGGTCCGGATCAGCCGGGTCATGCCCGAGTTAATCCGTTCCCTGGTCGCCCGCGGCCTCGGGTCGTTCCACTGACTAAACTGCACCGAGCCTGACCCGCCGGCGCCGCCGGCGCAAGCCGGTGTATACGGTCGCGGGCTGGCCTTCGGTTCGTTCCCAGCAGCCTAGTCCTGCCGCAAGATGCATTTGATTAAGCCCGGTAAGACGCACGCAGCCCAGCCGGGCCCCGCACCCCGTGCTCCGCGCCAGAGAAGGCGCGGCATGCGGACCCTACCTACTGACTTTTCGGCTTTCGTTTGGCTGTCAGC
This sequence comes from Chloroflexia bacterium, assembly GCA_035693165.1. Classification (GTDB taxonomy): domain Bacteria; phylum Chloroflexota; class Chloroflexia; order QHBQ01; family JAICKM01; genus JAICKM01. Next base: position 6,690 of record DASSGZ010000428.1, read on the forward strand.
CCCATAGCAATGGCCGGACTGTAACAAGCCCGGCCAGCAATTTACGCCTATCTTTAGTGAAGTTATGGTGACCCGCCAGGGACTCGAACCCTGAACCCACTGATTAAGAGTCCGACGGAAAGACGTCCACAGACGTCCACTACTTCAATTTATCTCTGGCTTTAGCGCAATTAACATTCATATCCGTCCATTGTCTCCGCCCATGTCTCTCTGTTTGGCTACATCCTTGGCTACATGGATTGCCCACGATAGCGGGATCTGTTGCAAGAAACGCGTCCCCACCTTGCACCAGCAGTTGGGCCAGGGCCATGAGGTGCGCGGGTGCCAGCCGCGGTGGTCACCCGCTGGCCGGGTGGTCCCGTAGCACCTGGACCACCCGACCCATACCGCGTTGGAGTGACATGCCCCCTGGGACTGATCCAGGGGAAAATGTGAGTCCTAGCTCGAACTCCCCCCCACGGTAGCCGTCGCTAGATCAGTGCGGGCCTGGCCATCGTCGTAGTCGGGCTGCTGGATACAACGCCAATGGCTGTCTACCTGTCTCCCCAACCGCCAGTTCTTTCGGCCAGCTTAGTGCTTGCCCTTTGGCCTCGGCTACGTCTTACAGTTAACACCAGCCAGCTAATGCAGGCAACAAATAATGCCGTGAGGACTATACTGATCGCTTGCACACCGAGGATAAGAAGCAATGAGTATCCGCCGTTATCACGTGCGATCCCAAACAGCCCCAATACCTCTTGGGCAACCTGGTGGTCGATCACTTGCGGAACCGCCAGTGCAATACCCGCAATCGCTAGCAATAGCTGATTCACCTGCTGCCGGGCTTCTTGGCGTTGCGCAATCTGAACTTCGGCTAGCTC
>DASSGZ010000429.1:0-8669 GCA_035693165.1 Chloroflexia bacterium
AAGGCGCCGCCTCCAACCTCAAGATCACCACCCCGGAAGACCTGATCCTGGCCGAAGCCCTGCTGGCCGCTGAACCCGAACGCTAACCCCTCCGCCTGCCCGCTACCTCACAAAGCCTCAACCGGAAAACGCAGCCGAAGATTGTCCGCCGTAAATTTGTGAGCGCAGCTATTGACTCGCGCGCTATCTTATGCTAACATACATATGTATGTCTAGAGACATACATATGTATGGATCCACGAATAAGGAGGACATATTGTGAATCACCCGACGACGTTTGAGTTGCCGACAAAGGACTCGCTGACCGGGCTACTGACCGGTGCCTACTTCCGCCATGTGCTGCGCGAGACGCTGATCCCGGAGGCCAAGCGCACCGGCGACCCGTTGAGCGTGATGCTCTTTGACCTGGATTACTTCCTCCAGTTGAACACGGCACACGGGCATGAGGCCGGCGACCAGGTGCTGGTGGCGGTGGCGCGGACGATGGAGTCGGTCTTGCCCGACTCCGCGGTGATCGCGCGCTATGGGGGCGATGAGTTTGCCGCCGCCCTGCCCGACACACGGCTGGACGACGCTTTTACCCTGCTGGAAGAATTGCGGCGGCGGGTCGCGGCCCTCGCCTTCCCGCAGTGGCCGGATGTCCACCTGACTTGCACGATGGGGCTGGCCGCCTACCCGGCGAACGGCCACGGGGAAGTCGAACTGATTCGCGAGGCCGACCAGGCGCTGTATGTCGCCAAAGCCACCGGGCGCAACAAGGTGTCGCTGCCGCTGGCCGACAGCCGCATGGTGACGAAGACGAGCCACTACACGGCCACGCAACTGGAACGCCTGGCCCACCTGGCGACCACGCTCAAGCGCAACGAAGCGAGCGTGCTGCGCGAGGCGCTGGACGACGTGCTCAAGAAGTACAACGACCGGCTCGGCGCTCCGCCGAAAGCTTAGGAGCGACCCGCCGATGACGACCTATCAAGCAACGAGCGTGATCCCGGCGCTGGTGCAGCAGGCCACGGCGCTGGCGGCGGAACTCGGATTCACGGCCTCCTGCACGCCGGAGGTGGGGCGGCTGTTGCGGGTGCTGGCGGGCGCCTGCCGGCAGGGGCGCATCGGCGAGATCGGCACCGGGTGCGGGGTGGGTACGGCCTGGATGGCCGGCGGTCTCGCGCCCGGCGTGGGGTTGTGGACGGTGGAGATCGACGCCCGGCGCGCGGCCCTGGCGCGATGCCTGCTGCGCGGCGTGCCCGGCGTGGAGGTGCTGACCGGCGACTGGCAGACGCTCCTGCCGCACGAGCCGTTCGCGCTGCTGTTCGCGGACGCGCGGGCGGCCAAGGTCGAAGCGCCGGAGCAGGTGCTGGCGGCCCTGGCGCCGGGCGGCCTGCTGGTGCTTGACGACCTGACGCCGGAGGATCAATGGCCGCCGGAATGGCGCGGGCGTCCCGACCCGGTCCGCGTCTGGTGGCTCAACGAGCCGCGTCTGGCCGCCACCGAGATCCGGGTCGCGCCGGAGGCAGCGGTCATCCTGGCGACGCGGCTGGCGTAAGCGACCGCCGCCCGACAGCCCACAAGCAGCTTGAGTCATAAGCCCCCCGGTTCAAAAGGCCCTACCTCAAACGTCGGGGTCGCATTCTGTGACCCCTGGGGCGGACTGGGAACGATGGGGGTCCACACGGGCAGCGCGGTGGTGTCGCCCGGTAACACGCAACGAATGGTGCCGACCGAGGCGCGAGTGCCGCGCCAATCCTGCCAGGTGATATCGGCGTGAGCCGATGCGCCGGGCGCCAGCACGACGGGCGTATCAGGATTTCCGGAGGCCGCCGGTAGCGAGAGTTGCTGCACTGGCGCCGGATCGCCGTTTATGCGCCACGCCTTGATGATCGGCCGACCATGCACGAAGCAGGCGCGCTGCCCGGTGTTGGTCACGGTCATAACGCCGAACATCGAGCCGGTCGCCCCCTGCCACCCGGCCTCCACATGCAGATCAGCGGCCCGGCACGTTGGCATTCCGGCGGGGGCGGGCACGGCGGTGGGCGTACTTGCCAGCGCCAGCGCGGTCGGGGCAAAGCTCAGCAGGGCCTGGCGGAATTCGCGGAGGGCCTGGTCACGTAAGGGGCCGGCGCCGGCATTAAAGAAGTCGCAATCAATGAAGTAGCTCAGCGCCCCCGGTGGATCGCCGGGGTTGCCGAGCAAGACGCGGAGATGGATCTCCGTGGGCGAATTTGTATCGGTTATTACCTTTGCGGTCAGCGTCCCGATCTGGAGGATTTCGGGCGGAGGCGAGGTCGGGTAATTCAGCGGCACCGGCTGAGTTAGCTCGGAGTACGATTGTTGTACCGCCGCCGCGTGAATCACGCCCGCCATTATTTGCCCGACCCGCCAGTACCATGTGCTGTCTTCTACCATGGTATACCGAGCACCGGAGACATCATCGGTCGGCCTGCCCCAATCTGCCGGGACTTGCATGGTGAAGTATTTGCCGGTGAAGTCCACCGTCGAGCCAGGAGCCGGCACCGCAGTACCGGGCACAACCATGGTGGGCGCGCTTGCCGAGGGTAGCGCGGGCGGGCCCGGCGGCGTGGCGGTTGGGAACGGCGTCTCTGCAGCCACGGCAGGAGTGGGAGTTGCATCCTTTACGGACACCGGTACAACAGTGCCCGCGACCGGCACCGGCGTCGCGGCGGAACTCAGGCAGCCGGAAACCGCCGCCGCGAGCAGTAGCATAAGGATGGCGGTGCCGGGGCGATATTGCCGCCGCGCATGACGCATGGCACTCCTCCTCCGACGAGGCTAGATGTGGAACGCCTGCACCAGCCGCTTCTCCTGGGTGCCCTCGATTTCGGCGGTGACCTCGACGTAGGGCTCGAGGCCCGAGCCACGCAGCTTGTCTTTGAGCAGGTCGTCGAGTTGGAAGATGCCCGCCGAGTTGTTCATGCGGATGACCACGTGGATCGGCTTGGTCTCGCCAGGGCCGATCCGCACGCTGTCGATGGCCGCCGCAGACACCGAGTGGATGTTGACCTGCCCGGCCTCGAAGGGCACGCGCGCCCGGCCCTGGGCCATGTCCAGCGCGTCGGCCAGGCGGACCACGCCTGCCTCCAGCGTCAGGGGCCGCCCGTCGCTGCGGTGGGTGATGATGGCGTGCAAGACCTCGGAGATGACCACGCGGCGCGTGGCGGGCGGGTAGAGGTCGGCCAGCAACTCTTGCAGCTTGGGCAGGGCCACGAACAGGCTCATCTCTTCGTGGTTGGCGCGGTGGATCGACATCCCGGTGTCATGCAGCAGCGCACCCAGCACGACCACGATCTCGGCGTCGGCCACCTCCAGACCGTGGTCCTTGACGATGCTGGGCACCAGGTCGCGGGCCAACAGCAGGCGCAGCAGGCGCAACGCGCTGTTGGCGACGATGTGCATGTGCACCGGGCCATGGTCGCTCATGCCGAGCCGGTCCACGGCGGTCACGTTCTGGCAGCGCCAGATGGCGTGCAGGTCTTCGTCGGCGTTGACCTTCTGCAACAGGCGTTGCAGGCGCGGATTATGGCGCGCGGGCAGACGGATCAGTTCGGTCGGGGCCAGCGGCTCCTGCCCGACGGGCACCGCCTCCGGCGTGTCGGGCAGGTCGAAGCCGGTGGCCGCCTGCACCAGCACGGGCGCCGGTTCGACGACATGGATTTCTTCGGTTTCCTGGGGCGCGGTTTGCGCAGCGCGCTCCCTTTGTTCGTCAGTCATGGATTTGTTGCTACTCCTAATGGTTCACCGCGATGCGGTGCGCTCCGGCGGGCCGGTTTGCAACCTGCCCCTACCCGGCACCGGGCCGGTGGACCTACTATACGCGGCTCCGCGTCATTATAGCACGGCGGGGCCGGCAAAAAAGAGAACGGGTTCCGCGGGGAACCCGTTCCGAGAGACGCTGTTCGGTTGGATGGCCGATGGGGCGGGCGGTCAGGCGGCGCCTTGCCGGTCGCCCTCGTCGAAGAGGGCTAGCTGACGCGGGGCGCCGAGTTCGTGGCCGGGGTCGGTGAAGGGCAGCAGATCGCGCTTGCGGATCAGCACATCGCGGCGAGCGGGCAGCCGCCAGGCGCGCAGCTTGCCTTCCTTGACCGCCGTGCGGATCGCCAGTTCGCTCACGCCCAGGAACGCCGCCGCCTGGCGCGTGGTGTACAGCTCATCATATGCGTGCATCGCACTGCTCCCTTCCACCCCGCCGAGCGCCTTGGCCGGGGCGCCCGGCGACCACCAGGCAGGCAGCGTTCAGGCGGCCTGCTCGCCCTTGAGAACGTCAATGAACTGCGAGGCTTCGACCTTCGACAGCTCCTCGGGCTTACAATTGTAGAGTTCGCGACAGCGATTATCGACCTCCGGCTCGGACAGGTGCCGGGCGGCGCGGGCAATCGCGTAGATCGCCTTCAACTGCTTGTCGGTGACGGTACCGGTGGCGCGCAGGCCCTCCGCCTGGCCGCGGTTGCCGCCGTTAGAGGCGACGGCCACGAGCGTGCGCCCGGCGGGCGCGGCCTCGCTGTGCTGCACGGCAGCCGGGTAGCCGATAGGCGCGTCCACCACCTGGGCGCGGGGCACGTCGGCGCGGGCTTCCTGCGCGAAGTCGAAGTCGCGGCAGAACTGGGTGCCGAAGCCGAGGCCGGCCAGCGCGCGACCAATGGCCTTGGTCTCGGCAGCCTCGATGTAATCGGCGAAATCGTGGATCGTCTCCGACCCCCAGCCGGTGGCCGCCGCGCCGGTGGGCAGGGTGACTTCGGCCCGGAACAGCGCGAAGCCGTCCTCATAGCGCACCATCTCGGTGGTGATGCGGGCGGTGGGGTACTCGGTGCGCAGCCAGAGGAGGCGCCACTTCACTTCGAGGTAATCGCGGCCGTCGATCTTGGTCAGGTAGCGCGACGGGTCAAAGCCCTCGACCGCGACCGGGGTCTCGGCGCCGTCGGCGGGCGCCACGCCTGGATTCTCAAGCAACGCCAGGGATTCCTGGGCGCTACCGTTGGTTTTCTCTCTCTTCTCCATCTCACACGTCCTCCAGCTAGACACTCAAAACTCGGCTAAGCACTCAATCGCGGCGATCTTAGAACATCTGTTCTAACATGATTATACCGCACTTACCATATCTATGTCAAGCCGGGCGGCAAAAGCGGAAGGCGCGGCGGGGGCAATTTCGGCACGTGCGTGCCGAGTGTTCGCCTGAAAATGAACCGGATGGCCCAGGCCGGGATAGTAGATGGTATAATCGCCATCCCTACTCTACCGGAGGTGACCTATGCGCCATGCTCGTCCGTCGCGCCGGCCGTTCGCGGGCTGCCTGATCGCCGCGCTGCTGCTGATCGCGCTCGATTGCGCGGGGGCGAGTGTCTGGTTGAACACCGGAACTCAACCGCTGGAGATCGAACTAGGGGTCGCCGGGGCATTGATCCTGCCGGGACATGGCCCCCGGCGCCTGATTGATCCCCCGTTCAACGGGTGGACAATTGGAGTTGGCGTATGGGGGATCTGCCAGGGCCGCGAACGTGGGCGTTTGCGCCTGGGGACGGCGGACGTGTATTTGTGGAGTTGTCCTTGAGCGCCGCGTAGGGGAATCGGCGCCGTTATGAAGGCCGGACGAGCGGTGTTGCTCGTCCGGTTCCTTGCTTTCGCCGGCTGGGCCGGGGTGGCAAAGCCTGCTATACTAGGGCGTGCCCGTCCTGCACGCGAACCGCCGTATCGTGAGGTAGCCCGATGATGACCGAGTCCCCCGGCCCCGCGCCCGCCCGGCATCTGCGCGGGATCGCGCTGGCCAACGTGGCCGTCGTGTTTTTCGGGCTGGCCGGGGTGCTGGGCAAGCTGAGCGGCCTGCCCGCGCCGGTGATCGTGTTCGGGCGGGTGCTGTTCGGCGGGGTAGTCTTGCTGGCGCTGGCGGGGGTCCAACGCCGCCCGCTGCGCCCGCGGGGGCGGCGTGATGCCGTGGTCCTGGTGGCGCAGGGGATCTTGCTGGCCGTCCACTGGACGGCCTTCTTCCAGTCCATCGCCGTGTCGAACGTGGCCGTGGGGCTGCTGTCGTTTTCGAGCTTCCCCTTGTTCACCGCGGCGCTGGAGCCGGTGCTGTTCCGGCAGCGGCCCAGCCGCATCCAGATCGTCGCCGCGCTGCTGATCCTGCCCGGCATTTACCTGCTGGTGCCCGCGTTCACGTTACAGGACCGGACGACGCGGGGGGTGGCCTGGGGGCTGCTGGCGGGGGCGACGTTCGCGCTGCTGTCGGTGGCGAACCGCTGGCTGGGGCGGCGCTATCCCAGCCTGACGATCAGCCTGTACCAGGACGGCGTGGCGCTGGTCGCCTTACTACCGGTGCTGGTCCTGGTGCCCGGCGCCCTGGCCTGGACGCCGGGGCAACTGCTCATCCTGCTCGTCCTGGGTGTGGGCTGCACGGCGCTGGCGCACACGCTGTTCATCGAGAGTATGCGCGCCATCACGGCACAATCGGCCAGCCTGCTGGCGAGCCTGGAGCCGGTGTGGGGCATTGCCTTCGGCGTACTGTTGCTGGGCGAGATCCCGACGGGGCCAACCCTGCTGGGCGGGGCGATTATCGTCGGCGCGACGATGCTGCCGGGGGTGGTGGCCTGGGGCGCGGCGCGGCGGGCGCCGGTCAAATCTGGTAAACTGCGAACACGAGGCACGAGGACATAGACTGGTAGTCTCCCAACGTGATTCGGATAGGCGGCAGGCCGGTTGCAAACCGGTCCCTACACCGCACAATCGCCGTGCCTGACTATTAGACCGGACGGGGCCGGCCCACCGCCCGGCGTGGGGGCGTGATTATGTTGCCGATGCGAAGCTTGCTGCGGGTGGTCGAGCGGGCCGTGCGCCACTATGCGCGCGACGACATGGCGATGCCGGCGGCAGCGCTGGCCTTCGCCGCCGTCTTCAGCATCTTCCCCCTCGTGCTGTTCCTGATTTCGGTAGCCGGCCTCGTCCTCAGCCCGGAGGTGGCCGAGCAGTGGGTACTGGACAACGTCCAGTTGGTCGGCACCGGCGCCGGGTTACTCACCGACACCATCCGCGATCTGCTCAAGTCCCGGAGCGCCTCGGGCACGGCGGCCACTATCGGCCTGGTGGGGCTGATCTTCTCGGCGTCAGGTGTGTTCAGCACGTTGCAGAGAGCCGTCAACCGCGCCTGGGAATGCACAACCGAGAGCGGGGTGATCCTGGAGCGGGTGATCGCCGCCGTGATGGTCTTCGGGGTGATCCTGGTGATGATCGCGTCGACCATCATCTCGACCATGCTGACCGCGATCCAGCAGGGCACGAGCCGGATCATCGGCGACCTGCCCTGGCTCTGGCAGGTGGTGAACATCGTGAGCACCATCGGGCTGGCGACAATCGTGCTGGCGGTGCTGTTTCGCAGCCTGCCGCGCTGCAAGGTCCACTGGGCCGATGTCTGGTTCGGCGCGCTGCTGACGGCGCTGCTTTGGAGCCTGGTGCAGCAGGTGTTCGCCATCTATCTCGGCAGCTTCGCCAACTACCAGGCGGTCTACGGGGCGCTGGGCGGCATGATCGCGCTGCAAGCCTGGATTTTCCTCTCGTCGCAGATCTTGCTGTTCGGAGCGGAGGTCTGCGCGGAGTATGCGCTGGAGCGGCAGATGCGCGCCGGGGCCACACTGCTGCAGGAGCGCATGACCGAACTGCGCTAGCTGGTAGGCAGGCCCGCGGGACCGGGCGGTTTGCGGGCCGGGCGCCCGCCGGGCGGCGTGGGCAGCGCGCTGAAGCCCTCACCCATGACCTGGCGCACGTCGCCGATGATGACAAACGCCTGCGGGTCGATCTCGCGCACCAGATCGACCACGAAGTTGATCTCCTGCTGGCGCACCACGGCCATGATCACCCGGTAGGGCGTGCCGGTATAGCCGCCCTCGCCGTTCAGGTAGGTGACACCCCGGTTGAGGGTGTCCATGATCGGGCGGGCCAGGGCTTCGGGCTGCGCGGAGACGATGTAGATCATGCGCGTGTTGCGCAGGCCTTCTTGCAGGATCTCGACCATGCGGCTCTCGGCGAACGAGCCGATCAGCGCGTAGAGCGCCTTGTCGGGACCGAAGACCACGGCCACCAGCGCGTAAACGCCCACGTCGAAGCCGATCAGCGACTGGCTCACAGGGATGCCGCGGTAGCGCTGCAACAGCATGGCGACGATGTCCGAGCCGCCGGTGGTGGCGTAGGTGCGGAAGATGAGGCCGGTGCCCACCCCGGCCAGCAGCCCGCCGTAAAGCGTATAGAGGATCGGCTCGTGGGTGATGGGCCGGACGACGGTCTGCAAGAGGTCGATCATCGTCGAGAGCACGATCACGGCATAGAGCGTGCGCAGCAGGAAGCGCCAGCCGCCCAGCCAGCGCGCCCCGGCCAGCAGCAGCGGCACGTTCAGCGCAAAGTAGGTGACGCCCACCGGCCAGCCGGTGTACGAGTTGATGATCAGGGCGAGGCCGGTCACGCCGCCGGAGAAGACCTTGTTGGGGATCAGGAACAGGTCGTTCGCCAGGGCGATGAGCGTGGCGCCGAGGGTGATCACCAGATAGGCTTGCAGGCTCTGGCGATTGAACAGCGCCCGCGCGGCCACTGCCGCCGAGCGCCCGCGCGGGCCGGGATTGACTGCCATGTATTGCTCCTTGATCGTGCGTCTAATCTGGGGCCGGGCGCCGGCATGCAAT
>DASSGZ010000430.1:0-8745 GCA_035693165.1 Chloroflexia bacterium
ATTCTCCCCTCCCCGCGGCGGGATGGGATCGGGTATAATGCAACGCAGGCGCCGGTGATTCCGACTCACCCCCGGCGCCAGAGAGGGCCGGCGATGAGCCAAAGCATTACCAAATGGGGGCAGACGCTGGCCGTGCAGATACCGGGGGAGGTCGCTGCCCAGTTGCACTGGGACGAGCACACCGAAGTCATCTGCACGGTGGTCGATGGGACGCTGGTGGTGGCCCCGGCAGCCGCCCCCGTGTCTGATCTGGATCAGTTGGTGGCGGGCATTACGCCCGAGAATCGCCACGCGGAAACCCCCACCGGCGCGCCCACCGGCCACGAAGCGTGGTAGCGCCGGCTTGCTGAAAAGTGGCTCCCCTCCCCGCGGCGGGGTGGGGTAGACCCCAGCCGGGGGTGAGGTTGCCGCCCCTGCGGCGATGCCCAACCCGGACGCCCGCCCGAACACGATCCGGCGCCGGGCACAGCAAAGCGCACCGCCACGGACCGGGTATCCGTGGCGGCGCGCGGGAGTTTGCGGCAAATCAGGCGGCCAGGTCGCGGTCGAGGAAGGTGGCGACCACGCGCGGGTCGAAGTGGATGCCCGCCAGCGACTCCAGGTGGTCGCGGACCTGGGCTTCGGACCAGGCCGGGCGGTAGGGCCGGTCGGAACGCAGGGCGTCCCAGACATCGACCACGGCGAAGATGCGCGCCGCCCACGGGATTTGCGCCCCCTGCAAACCCCGCGGGTAGCCGCTGCCATCCCAGCGCTCGTGGTGGCAATACGGAATATCGAGCGCCGGGCGCAAGAACGGACTCGGTGCCAGCAGATCGTGGGCGTAGCCGGGGTGGCGCCGCATCACGTCCCACTCGTCCGCGGTCAGCGGGCCGGGCTTGAGCAGAATCGAGTCCGGGATGCCCATTTTGCCGATGTCGTGCAGCAGCGCGCCCCGCCGCAAATGGACCAGGTCGTGCTCGGGCACGTTGAGCACCCGCGCCAGGCGCACCGTCAGTTCGGTGACGCGCTGGGTGTGGCCCTCGGTCTCGCGGTCGCGCAGGTCGAGCGCGCGGCACCAGCCTTCGAGCGTGGTATCGTAGGCCAGGGCCAGTTCCTGGTTGGTGCGCTGCAAATCCACGAACAGCCCGGCGGTATCGATGGCGATGGCGGCGCGGTCGGCCAGCGCCGCGAGGAAGTCCAGTTCGTCGCGCAGCAGGGCGATGGGCGCGCGGTGGAAGAGTTCGAGCACGCCCTGCACCTGGCCGTTGGCGCGCAGCGGCACGGCCCAGTACGCCTGGAAGCCCTCGACGGCGGCCAGCGGCCCGGCCTGGGCCACGTTGGCGGACGAAAGCTGCGGGATATAAATGGTGGTGCGTTCGCGGGCGGCGCGGGTGGCATAGCCGTGCGGCAGGTCCAACGCCACCCCCGTGACCGGATCGCGGCGGAACCCGCGCCCCGCGGCGTAGCTGAGCCGATCCCCCACGGGATCAAACAGCAGGATCGCCGCCGCGTGGACATGCAGGTGCTGGACGGCCTGGTCGAGGATGCGCTGCAAGATGACGCGCAGGTCGCGGGTGGTGGCGCGGCTCTGATCGACGGTGCGCAGCGCGGACAGGCGCGCGAGCTGGGCGCCGGCCCGCTCCTGGGCGCGCGTCCGCGCGGTGACATCCCGCGCCACGGCCAGGTGGCGACCCGGCTGGAAGTGCGCGGTGACGTGGATCTCGACCTCGCGCACCGTGCCGTCGGGCCGGCGCAGGCGGCACTCGCCGTGCGTCTGGGTCAGCGCGGCGGTGCCCGGCCAGCCCAGGTGCAGCGCGGCGGCGGCCCCCGGCGAGACGAAATCGGCGAACACATGCCGGCGCAGTTCGGCCGCCGGGAGGCAGTGCAGCGCGCAGGCGGCGGCGTTGGCGAGGATGTAGCGCCCCGCATCGTCGAAGATCCACATCGCATCCGGCGCATACTCAAACAGCGCCTGGAAGGTGCGTGTCTCGTCCGGCAGGATCACCTGCGCGGCATCGTCGTCCGGGGGCGCATCCGTCATATCGGCCACCGAGGATCCCAGTAGGGCGCACAATTCAGGTCGGATTGCCATGAGGCGCTCCCCTCCCGGCCCGGCCGGCCGGCTGGCTTGTAAACGGTCCCGCACGCCGCGCCTAGGCGCTGGCCCGCTCAGGCACTGCGCCCGCCCGGCGGATATCCAGCGGCTCTTCTTCCAGCAGCAAATCCTCGCCGTAGAAGAGCGCATGCGCGTGTAACGCAAAATCCTCCAGTGTATCCGCGCGGATCGACAGGAGATCCGCGATTTCCCCGTCCGACAGATCGAAGCCGTCGAAAGCCGTGGCCGAGCCACGCAACAGCGCATCCTTGCGCCCGCGATCGGTCAGGGTACTAACGAGCAAGGTCTGCAAACCTCGGGCTGACATGTGGTGTCTCCTCACTCGGCGGTGGCGCCGCCATCCATTGCGCCGGCCAGTGGGCGTCCGTCGGCAGTACGGGAGCCGATGGGTACAGCGGTGCCCGGTTGACGCGCTTTCCGTCGCCGGAACCCCCGGAGGCGCGGCTCCATCCCGGCGAGAACCAACCATCCGACCCCCGCGGCGACCAGTAGATCGCCGAAACTCAGGGCTTGCGGGATCGGCCACGGGATCGTCAGGCGATCCCCGAGGTCGGCCAGCCTCGCCCGGTCCGGGGGCAGCAGAATATCCTTACTGAGCGCAACGCGCTGCCCAATGACCGCATTGGGCCGCTCCAGGTGCACTGCGGCGAGCGTGGCGGGGGCCACCGGCATAAAGCCACCATTGGCCGTCAGCACCGCCAGGTTCAGCAACGTCCCGGCCAGTGCCAGTTTCAAGCCCGGCATGCGGCGATTCAGCCACAGGAAGCCCAGGAGCAGTGTGTACGAGGCGACCACCGCGCCGCCCAGCAGGGGCGCCGGGTCCGTGCCCGGAATCCGTACCACGATCCATTGGGTGCCAAAGGCGATCACGACTAACCAGACGGCCCGAAACGGGAGCGCCGCGAGTTTTTCCGGTCGCCCGCCCAGCAACATTGCCAGCAGTGCTAAAACCAGCGGGACGAGAAATAAGAGCATGGCGTGACGTCAGGCTCAGGGAAAGGACAGATGATACGAGTCCGGACCCACGCCGGCCCCGGCGGCGGCGGCCATCGCGCTCAGCATCAGCAGCACATACACAACACGGGGGTCGATATTGAACAGACGGGCCTTCATAGCAAACTCCTTCTTCTGCACTAACCTGGTCCCAGCGGATATCGCCGGCATCCGCACCTCGCTATTGTAGCAGGGGGGTTCTGACGAACCTCTGACAAACTCGGCGGTGGTACCCACCGATCTCGTCAACACCGCTATTGTAGCAGGGAGGTTCTGACGAACCTCTGACAAACTGGCCGGTTTGCGCACCGGATTTCGTCAACATCGCTATTGTAGCAGGGGGGTTCTGACGAACCTCTGACAAAACGGGCCGGAATCGCCCGAATCTCGCCCCAATTTTGGGCCGGGCCCGATTGGGCGATGTTCGCGGGCCGGTGCGGGTGGGACCGGTCCTCCCTCGGATCGGCAGGGCGCAGCCGGGGCCCGCCCTCGCCACCAGGGCGGGCTGCCGGTATGCCGGGTATGCTCCAATGTGCAACGCGTGGTGGATCGCAGGTGTGGTGTGCGACAAGCTCTGCTTATGCGTATGACGAACAAGTCGCGCCGCGGATTCGCAAATGGGGCTGGCAAACGGGAATCTTGCAGCGAGCGGGTTTGCAACCGGCCCGTGCGAGGTCCACGGGCCCGATTTCCCGGATCATATGCCGGGGAGGTGGGGGGCAGGCGGGTTTGAAACCCGCCCCTACACCGGCCGGGAAGGCGGACAGACGGCGGGGCGGACACGCCGGTTCGCCCCTACCGCGTCTCTCGCCGGCGCGTCGTTAGGCAGCCCTCGCTAACGGGCGGGGAACCGGGCTTGTCCCGGATCGGTGTTGAGCAGGCGCTTATAGAGCGCGGTGATTTCGGGGCTAGGCGTGCCGCCCAGCTCATACTGCAAAATGCGGCAGAGTTCGTGGTATTGCTGGCTGAGCTTGGCCGGGCTGCCGGCGGCGGCATAGATGTGCATCAGCAGCCCGTGCGCCGATTCGTCCAGGGGGTCGATCGCCAGCAGCCGCTGGCCCCAGGTCACGGCGGCGGTAAAATCGCCGGTGCGCGTGGCGTCGTCGGCCAGCCACATCAGCACCTCGCGGGTCCGGGTCTGCCAGAACTGGCGGCGCGCGCCCGCCCAGTCGCGGTAGAACTCTTCGGCGAACGGCCCCTTCAGCAGGGCGGCGGCGGCGGTGAAGTTGCGGCGGGCCGCGTCGAGATCGGGCACGGCCTTGGCCTGCTCGATCAGGGCCAGGGCTTCGGCGCCGTCGTGCCAGATCGCCAGGGTGGGATTGAGCCGGTAGACGGCTTCTTCGATCTTGACGATTTCCATGCCGACGGCTTTGCGCAGCCGTTTCAACGAGGTATGGAAATTATCGTTGGCGCGGCTCAGGGTCTGGTCCGGCCAGAGCGCGGCCTGGATAACCTCCTTGCGCAGGCCCTCGGGGTGCTCGATGAAATAGAAGAACAGTTCCTTGGCGGTGGCGCTCTGCCAGTCGGGGCGCGCCAGCAACACCCCGTCGCAATACACAGTGGCCTGGCCGAGACCGTAGACTTCGAGCAGGCGGGGCCGCCCGCGCACGATCTGGATGCCGCTCTCGCCCGGCCCGCCCGGCTCGGCTTCGTGTTCGGCCTCCAGATAGCGAACGACGGCGGCAAACAGGGCGGCATAGCGCCCTTCCTCGCCCCCGGCGCGGCGCAACAGCGGCAAGCCGTGGATCGTGGCGAGTTCGGGCGTCAGGTACGGCGTGGTGCCGCGGGCTTCGCCCGCCGTGGCCGCGCGGTCGAGCGCCGCGTCGGCGCCCGTGAAGTCGCCGGTGGCAAACAGGACCGTCGCCAGGATGGCGGCGGCGCGGGTGGCTTCGCGCTTGCGGCCCAGGCCGACCAGGGTTTGCTCGGCGTCGCGGAGCAGCGGCAAGGCGTCTTCGGGCGAATGGACCAGGGTGGCCGCGCCCAGCTCCAGGCGGCACAGGGCCGTTTCAAACGGCATCTCGCCGGCGCGGGCCGTGTCCAGCCCTTGCTGGGCCAGCCGGATCGCCTCCGGGTAGCGGCCCAGGCGGCGCGCGCAGCGGGCCTGCCCGGCGAGCGCGCCCACCACGACGGCGGGGGCGGCACGCCGGCCCACCTCGCTCGCCTCTTCGTACAGCGGCTGGGCGGCGGGCGGCCCGGTCATCTCCAGCGTGTTATCGGCCAGCCGCAGCAGGGTCTCGGCTTCCAGCCGCCGCCAGTGGAGGCTGCGCGCGATATCGAGGGCCGCCAGCATATTGGTTTCCGCCAGTTCGAGTTCGCCGCGCACCTGCTGGACGGCGGCCAGGTTGGACAGGACGCCCGCTTGCAAGCGGACATTGTGCGCCTGGCGGGCATATTCCCGCGCGCGTTCGAGTTGGTCGGCCGCCGGCCCGCGCTCGTCGCGCATCAACAGCAAATAGCCCCAGTCGGAACTGAGCGTGGCCGTCCCCTGGAGATCGCCCAGCGCCGCGTAGGCGTCGCGGGCGGTGGCGAAGGCGGCGTCGGAGCGCGCGCCTTCGCCGATGAGGGCGTAGCCCACGGCGGCGGCGTGCTGGGCCTGGGCCCGCACCGGCGCGGTGGCCTCGCGGATGGCGAGGGCCTGGCGGGCGAACTCGACCATCTGGCGGCCGTCGCTGCGGGCGGCGGCCAGCCGGGAGCGCAGGGCCAGCACCTCGGCCAGGCCAGGCCGGTCGCCCGCCTCCTGGAACAGGCGCTCGGCGCGCGCCAGCAACTCCCCGGCCTTGACATATTGCGCCTGGGCGGTGAGCACCCGCGTCTCCAGCAGCAGCAAGGCGGGCCGCGCCAGCCGCTCGGCCTCCGGGAAGCTCGCCAGCCAGCGCTCCACCCGCTCCACGCGCCCGGCGCCGATCTCGGCGGCGCCCACGCGGCCCGCCAGCGCCGCGGCCGTATCCCACGCCTGCACCGCGAATAGGTGGCCCATGGCCTGGCCGGGGTCGCCGTGGCGCTCGAAGTAGGCCGCCGCGCGGTGATGCAGCCGGGCGAACTCGGGGGGATCGGTCGCGCGCAGCCGGGCGGCGAGGAACTCGCGGAACAACTGATGCAGCCGGTAATGCGGCGCGTCGCGGCCCCCCACCGCGGTGAGGAAGAGTTGCTGGTCGTGAATCCAGCGCAGGGTGCTCGCGGCGTCCTCCACCTCCAGCACCGCCGCGCACACCGCCACGGTCAGGTGGGTCAGGATGGCAGCGCGCAGCAAGAACTCCTGGATGGCCGGCGGCTGCCGTTCGAGCACTTCGCTCGACAGGTAGGCGTAGAGTTGCTCGGAGGTGGCGCCGGGCTGCGCGGGGACGGTCACGGCGGCCTGCAGGATCATGCCCGTGACCCAGCCCTCGGTGATCTCCACCAACTGCCGCCCGGCGGCGGGATCGGCGGGCACCGGGCGCCCGGCCAGCCAGGTCTCGGTCTCGGCCAGGTTAAAGCGCAAATCGTCGGTGCCCACGCCGCTGATCTGCTGTTGCACCAGCAGGCGGGTGGTGGTGAGGGCCGGGGGCCGCCGCGCGCTGAGCACCACGCGGATGTGCGGCGGCAGGTAGCGCACGATCAGGTCGACCAGCCGGGTGATGCTCTCGCTGTCGCTGACTTCGTGGAAATCGTCGAGGAACAGAACCAGCCCGTCGCCGCCGAGGTCGTCCAACTCGCCGATGAGCAGCGCCGCCAGCTCTTCGATCTGCGCGGCGGGCGCCGGGGTCGCCGCCAGCCAGTCGCGCGTGGCCGAGCCGAAGCCGGGCCGCACCTGGGCAATCGCGTCCACCAGGTAGTAGGCGAAGATCGACAGGTCGTGATCGCTGGGGTCGAGGGTCAGCCAGGCAGCGGCAGATCCCACCTCACGGGCCAGTTCGGCGACCAGCGTGGTCTTGCCGAAGCCGGCTGGGGCAATGACCACGGTCAGTTTGCGTTCGAGACCGGCGCGCAGGGTCGCCAACAACCGCGGCCGGCTCAAGAAGTGCGGCGGCGGCAGCGGTATGCGCGTCTTCGAGGCAAACAGCCGCGGCGTTTTCGGCCCGCCCACGGGTTCGGGCGCCATGCTTCACCGCTTTCCTGAGGAGCCGCTCCCACGGTCGCGGGCGCGCGCCACAACGCGCCGGTGATGGCCACCTGCCGGACCGGCTCCTGAGCCTGCCAAGTGCTGCCCATATTATAGTAGGCTCGCGCCAAAAACACAAATGCGCCTAACGGGTGCTGAGTGCCGCGTGCCGGCGAGTGGTCGGTGATTAGTGGTCAGTAGATGGATACGGCATCTTTGTCATGCTTTACTTCGTTCAGCATCTCGTCTTGTACCTGCCGGCGCCGAGACTCTGCGCTGTGCTCAGAGTGACACGCCTTCCTCGTTACCGACCACTGCCCACCGGCCACCGACCACTCGTCACCGCGTGGCCGATGCCGTGTCGAGTTTGCCGGCGGCTTGCAGGGCCGTGAGCGTGCGATAGGCGTCCCAGCGGGCCAGGTGGAAGGCGGGCCAGGCTTGCCAGGTCGGGTCGTGCTCCATGGTCCAGAGGCGGCGGGCGAGATCGTCACGCAGGCGCTGCTGCACCTCGCCCGTGGTGCGGTCCAGGCCCGCGGCCAGGGCGGGCACGGCGTCGGCGGAGAGCAGGTAGAGGTAGCGGGTCGAGAGTTCGTCGTTGCGGGCTAGGTTGTAGGCGGCCACGTCGGCGTCGGGGTTGACCAGGTTGATACTGACCAGGAAGCCCAGCGCCACGACGAAGCCGCCGATGGCGAAGCGCTCGGGGCGCGTCCAGAGCGTGCCCAGCAGCCACAGGAAGGCGACGCCGAGCCAGCCGATGAACCAGCGCACGTAGATGCGCAACTCGGTATTGATATAGTAGGTGATGTCTTCCCAGACCACCATGCGCATAAAGGCCGAGCCGAGCAGCAGCAGGGCCAGCCCGATCATGAGCGTGCTCAGGCCGTTGAGGATGCGGCCCTCGCGCGGGGTCTCCTTCCAGGCCGCCCAGCGCAGGCCCAGGATGAGGATCATGGTCAGCACGGCGACGACCAGCAGTTCGCCGAAGCCGCGCCGCACGTACTCGCGATAGGCCGCGTAGTCCAGCGTGCGCGCGGCCTCGCCGCTGAACAGGTATGTGACCTGGATCCAGTTGAAGACCAGGAAGAGGCCGTTGACCAGGGCCAGCACCGTGGCGCCTTCGACGAAGCCGAGGCTGAAGCCGGGCCGGTAGGCGCCGGGCGGCGCGTCGTCCGGGGCGCGACGGCGGCGCAGGGCATAGAACAGGCCGCCCGCGACGATCCAGGCGGCCCCGCCGATGAGCGCCAGCCGCCAGAGCAGTTCGGGCAGGCTGGTGAGGAAGTTGAGTTGCAGCAGATCGCCCAGCAACCCGGCAAACACGCTGTCGGCGGAGGCCAGCAGGGCGGCGAAGACGAACAACACCGGCCCGGCCAGGGCCACGCCGCGCAGCACGGGCGCGGCCCGGCGCCAGGTGCGCGGGTTGGGGCGCACCGCTTCGCGCACCCCGGCCACCGGCGCCACCGGGTCGAGCACCAGATGCTTGCCGACCAGGCCGAGCACGGTCGGGTAGCCGAGCAGCCCCAGCCGCCCCAGGCGCCCGCCCGCGTAGAAGTAGACCAGCAGGCCCAGCAAGCCGAGCAAC
>DASSGZ010000431.1:0-6768 GCA_035693165.1 Chloroflexia bacterium
TTCCCCGAGTTGCTCATCGTCGCGGCACACTGGGGCGGGGGCTTGCCGTTCTATGAATTGATGCCGGAAGTGGGCGCCGCGCTACGCAATGTGTATTATGACAGCGCGGCTTCGACCTATCTCTACCGGTTCGATATTTTCCGCCAGGTCGTCGCGCTCGCCGGGTGCGAGCGGATTCTGTGGGCGACCGATTACCCGTTATTAGGCCAGGCGCGCTTTCTGGCGCGGACACGTGACGCCGGGCTATCCGAGAAAGAGTTGGCAGAAGTGCTGGGGGGCAACGCCGCCCGGCTGTTGCGCCTGGAATCGCCGGTACCGCTTTAGCGGCAGCCGGCGGGCAGGGCTTGTCCGCGAGGTGCAAGGTGGCGCTGCTCGGGCAGCTTGAAGAGTTTCATCTGCAGCACATCGTGGCGCTGCTGCAGGTGGAACGGCAGACCGGGGAACTGATGCTGGAGCAGGACGGGCAACGGGCGTGCCTCTACTTCCAGGATGGGGCCATCGTCCATGCGGTCGCCGGCAAGGAAACCGGCTACGAGGCCGCGCTGGCGCCGTTTCTCTGGACCAGCGGCAAGTTCCACTTCGAGGCGTATGAGCCCGAGGTCGAGCCGACCATCACGGCCAGCAATGCCGCCATTGTCGCGGCGGGCCGCCGGCTGGCCGTGGAAGCCGAAGAAGTGCGCCGCTCGGTCACGAGCATGAACATGCTGGTCCACCTCGTGCCCCAGGTGGATACGCCCGCCGGACAGATCAATTTGAGCTTCAGCGAGTGGCGCTTCCTGACGCTGGTCGACGGGCGGCGCGACCTGGCCGCTATCGGCGCGCAGTTGAACCAGGAGGACTTCGCCGTTCGGCTGATCGCCAACCGGCTGGTCAAGAACCACCTGATCGATCTGCGCGACCCCCGCCAGACGATGCTGCGCATGACGGCGATGCCCACCAGCCTCGATCTCCGCCCGCCCGCCGACCCGCTGCTGGCGCTCATGGACGATCTGACGCTGGATATGCTGCTCGCCAACCACCGCGATCGGGTGGCGCGCGCGCGGGCGCGGGTGCAGGTGTTGACCGGCGATGATCGCTCGCTGGTGCTCGCGGTCGAGGGCCGGCCCGACCTGGCCGACCGGCTGCTTCTCTCCGAGGTGGTGATGGCCCGCCTCGGCGTGCCGCGCAATGCGACCGTGCATGTGCGGCTCCTGGATGATCGCGCATAACTTGGCAAACGCGTGAGCAATACCGGCTCACCACAGGGGTGACGCCTGGGCATTGCGGGTACGGTGTTCTCGCGCACGGTGAGGTAACCTGGAGTTGGGGATGACGGCGCCGGCTCTTTAGCCTGATTCGCCCGAAATCCTGCTACCTTTCCGCGCGCTCTTCGTTGATTATGACGACGGAGGGTGCGACAGTGGCAGCAGTCCTTTTCCTACAAACACCAATTCTCTATGGCCGAAAGACCGAGCGGCCGCCCATGAGCGACATGGGCGCCGACCCCGTGGCATACGAGTGGCTGCGCCTCGGCGTGCGCGCCGCGCTCGAAGATAACCGCGAGGATGCCCGCTATTATTTTGTCCAGGCCGTGCGCACGGACCTGAACTTCGCTCGTGCCTGGCTCTACCTGGGCGGCGTGGCCGACGACCCGGCTCTGACCCTGTCGTGCCTGCAAAAGGTGCTGCGCCTCGACCCTGGTGAGACCCAGGCGCGCGCCGGGCTGGTGTGGGCACGCGAAAAGCTGGGGCTGTTGCAGCCGCTGTTGCCGCTGCTGTCGTCGGTGGCGCAGGCCGATCTGCTGCCGCAACCCGCGCCCGCGGCCACGGTCGAGGCGCCCGCCGCCCCGGCGGCGCCGCCGCGCACCCTGCTCTGGGGCGGTCTGCCCGCGCCCACTCTGCCCTCCATGCCCGCCATCGCCACCCCACCGCCTGCCACGCAAGCGGCCCCGGCGGCGACCCGTGCCGTGCCGCCCCCTGCCGCCGCGCCCGCGCCCGCAGCCGCACCGCAGGAAGAGGAAGACAGCGTGGCCCGCCTGCTGCGCCGGGGCGTGCGCGCCGCCGTCGAGGGCAACCGCGGGCGCGCCCGCTACTACTTCGTGAAAGCCATCGCCGTCGATCCCGGTAACACGCGCGCCTGGCTCTACTTCGGGGGCGTGGCCGAAGACCCCTCGACCACCCTGGCCTGCATGGAACGCGTGCTGCGCGACGAGCCCGACAACGCCCAGGCACGGGCGGGCGCGGACTGGGCCGTGCGCCGGCTCGGCATCAACGCGCCGACCATGCGCTGGTGGAAGTAGGGGCCATTGTGCCGGGGCTTACAGTCAGCCGGCGGCCCCCGCGGCTACAATTAAACTGCAATGAATAGTGAAGATCTGACTCTATCGAGCGACGGCTTGAACCTGGCCGCGCGCATCCACTGGCCACAACGGGACGACCCCGCCCCGGCCCTGATCCTCTGTCACGGGTTCGGGTCGTGCAAGGAAAACCACGCCGCATTTGCCGCCGGGGCCGCCGGGCGCGGCTGGGCCGTGCTCACCTTCGACTTCCGTGGCCATGGCGCCAGCGACGGCTGCGTCGATTCGCGTACCATCCACGACATCGGCGCGGCGCTGGCCTGGTTACAGAGCCATCCGGGCGTGGACCCGGCGCGCATCGCCGTGCGCGGGTCGAGCATGGGTGGCTACTTCGCCATCCACGCTGCCCGGCACTGGCCGGAGGTGGCTGCCTGCGTGGCCGTGAGCACGCCCGATGAAGCGGCCCTGAGCGCCCTGCTGCGCGCGGCCAAGGACCCGTCCACCTTCTACGGGCAATGGCGGCTACACGGATCGGACTTTCCGCGCGTGATGAACTGTGATCTGTCGTGCTGGCTGGAGGGGGCCGACTGCTATACCGCGGTGGCGGGCATCGCGCCGCGCCCGCTGTTGCTGATTGCCTGTACGGGGGATGAAGTGGTGCCGCCCGGCATCAGCGCCCATCTGTATGCCGCCGCGGGTGAGCCGAAGACCTTCTGGCTGCTGGAAGGCGGCGATCACCGGTTTGCTGCCCACGACCCGGCGGTGAGCGAACAGACGCTGGCCTGGCTGGAAACCGCGCTCTAGCGGTTGCGCGGCGGGGGGCCACCCCGCATGCGGCGCAGCATCTCCTGCACCCAGCGCCGCCCCCCGGCAAACGGGTCATTGCGCGAGTACTGCACCGGGCGCCCGCGCCAGAGTCGCTCTTCCGGCCCCATCATATGGCCGCCGCGCGCCAGGCTCAAGAAGATCGGGCTGATGAACAGGATGGCCCCGGCCAGCAAGAGCACCGCCGACAGCCAGGCGATACTCTGCCCGATCAGCGCCCCGACCACGCACACCACCAGGCCCAGGGCCATGAGCCGCCCGGCGGATGGTCCCCGCTGCCCGCGCGTGCGGGGCGTCACCGCGGCCTGCGTCATACTGCGCACCCGCCGCCAGAACAGTTGGCGCCGGTGCGTGCGCTCGGCATTGCGCAAGATTTCCTCTAACTGCTTTTCGAGCAGGGGATTGGGGCGGGGATTGCTGTCGCCGTTCTTCTCGCGGTCACGACCCATCTGTTGCATAGAGGTTCCTCGCTTCGTCACTGTCGCGATGGGGTTCGCACGCTGCCGGGTGTGCCCGGTGATACTTTAAACCATTGTACCACCGGGCAGTTACGCTTGTCAAAGCCTGTGGCGCGGAAAACCCGGCACAATTTGCCGGCTGCCGGCGGTTCTGCGATTTATACGCTCAGTAGCGCGAAACTATATGTTCGCCGCGCGGGATGCAATATAACCGGCCCCGCCCATGTGCCCCTCCAGGGGTGCGGGCAGGGCCGGTGGTGTCTGCGCGATTCGCCGGCTAGAGCCCTTCGAGTTCGGGCCGGCGGTACGAAATGTATTTGAACATGGCCCGCAGTTCCAGCGGGAAGCCGTAGACGCCGAAGCGATAGCGCCAACTGCCCAGCGTGCGCAACACCTGGCGGTGCCACGGCAGCATCTTCATGTCCGACACGGTCGGGAAGCGGGCGTTGATCACCGTCTCGAAGTTCGCCAGCAGATCCATGTGCTCGCGTTTGACCCAGGGCGTGTGCGGGCTGCGGCGCTTGGAGAAGGCCAGCCAGTCGGGCGCGATCCACTCGTCCAGCGTTTCGGGGTAGCGGAAGCCCGCCTTCACGGCCTCGTCGTACATGCTGCCGCCGGGCGTCGGCGTGTACAGGTAGAGGATGATCTCGGCCTGCGGGTTGATCGACTTGATCTTGCGGATGAACTCGATATTCTCCACGATGTCGGCTTCCGGGTCGGGCGGGTTGCCCAGCACGAACGAGAACTCGGGGATGATGTTGTAGCGGCGCGCCTTCTCGGTCATCGCCAGCGTGGTCTCCGGGGTCAGCGGCCCCTTGTTCATCGACTTCAGCGTGGTCAGCGAGCCGGACTCGGCGCCCATGAAGATCATGCGGCAGCCGGAGTCGCGCATCAGGTCCCAGGTGTGGTCGTCGTAGCGCATGATTGTGTCGATGGTGCCCTCGCCCCACCAGCCCAGGCCCAGGTCTTTGACGCCCTCGGCGAAGGCCGCCACGCGCTTCTCCGACGTGAAGAAGTTGCTGTCGTGGAACTCGATGGCGTCGGCGCCGTAGCGGTCGTGCAGCCAGCGGATGGTGCTCACCGTGCGGTCGGCCTTCTCCGGCAGCCAGCGGCCCCAGTAGGTCTTGGTGACGGCGCAGAACGAGCAGGTGAACGGGCAGCCCTGGCTGGAGTGATAGGACAGGGTGCGCTGGCCGAGCATGGTCCGTCCGAAATAGCTGGGCACGTCCACGCGCTCGTAGGGGATCACCGGGAACTGGTTGGGGTCGGTCAGGGGCCGCGCCGGGTTATGCCGGATCTCGCCGTTCTCGCGGTAGGTCAGCCCCTTGATGCCGTCGAGCGATCCGCCGTGTTCCAGCGCCTCCAACAGCTCCAGGATCGTCAACTCGCCCTGGTTGCGCACGAGATAGTCCACCGCCGGGTCGGCCATCACCACGTCGGGGTGGCTGCTGGGGAAGTAGCCGCCCCAGACGGTGGTGATGTGCGGGAAGCGGGCTTTCACGGCGCGGGTGTGTGGTACCGCCCGCGAAAGCTGCGGCCCCGGCATCACCGTGACCAGCAGGTACTTGATGCTCGAATCTTTTTCCAGCAGGTCCAGGATCGTCTGCGCGGCGTTGGGATCGGCGTTGCCGTCCACCAGTGTCCAGGGATAGCGCCCCTCGAACACCGCCGCGAGCGACAGCAAGGAGAGCGGCAAGCGGCGCTTGGTCTCCGCCGCGCGTGGATTATAGAGAATGATCATCGGGTATGGCCTCCCCTGGCATGGGCATCAATCGGGGTGGTCGTGCAGCATGTGCCCATTCAAGCGATCGTCGGGTGTGCGATCCGCCTACCGGCGCTGTGCGCCTGGCCCGGCGGGTGCCTGCAACTGGCCCCAGTATACCACGACTCGCAACGTTTTGCCGCCGCCGAAAGTAGCGGGGCCGGGGCGGCGATTTCGTGCCGAGGCCGCGCCCGCCGGGTGGTCACCTGTTCACGGTTCCCGGCAGATTGCTATCGTCCTGTCGCCAATATCCACCGGTTGTTCACCTTTTGAAACCGGCCCCTTTACCCCGTCCCGCCATAATATACTCGTACGGTTGAACGAACGAAGCCTCCGGGCTTCCCAGCAAAGGAGCGAGACAATGGATACTCTGACCCAGATTAACCGTCTGCTGCGCCACCTGGACGCGACAGCGGCGGCCCTGACCGACGCGCAACATCGCAGCGTGGATGTCCACCTGGATCTCAACTGCGCGACGCCCGGTGCCGCAGACGTGGTCGAATGTGCCATTGAAGAGGCACACAACACCGAGATGGGCCTCGACCTGACCCTGATGCCCGTTCGCCGCCACTGCGTCGTCTGCGGCAACATCTTCGCGGTGCTGCCCCACGACCCGCGCACCA
Organism: Chloroflexia bacterium; assembly: GCA_035693165.1. GTDB lineage: Bacteria > Chloroflexota > Chloroflexia > QHBQ01 > JAICKM01 > JAICKM01. The sequence continues at coordinate 5,944 of DASSGZ010000431.1, forward strand.
CTTGCCCTGATTGCCCGGCCCCCGTGGTGCCGGACGAGCCGGGAACGCCGACCCCGTAACCCGCTTTTAGTTGCACCGGGCGGTTCGGCCGCCGCCCACTCGATCTGTGGAACGCTTGTTATTTATCGCGCAATTGGGAGGAGGAACCCACAATGGCACGCTCTAATCAAATCGAGGCGCAGGGGGTCATGCAGGACCACCCGATCGAAGTGAAGCTCTTTAACAACACCGGTCTGATTACCTTTCTGTGGCTGATTATCCGCGTCTACCTCGGCTGGCAGTGGCTCGAAGCGGGCTGGGAGAAGCTCCAGAACCCGAAGTGGATGGACGGCACGTCGCTGGCCGGCTTCTGGGCCGGGGCGATCAAGAACAGCCAGGGCGCCCACCCGACGGTCGGCTTTGACTGGTATGCCGGCTTCTTGAACAACCTGGCCGGCGCCAACGCCCAGACCTGGTTCGCCCCGCTGGTGGCCTATGGCGAGTTCCTGGCCGGTATCTGCCTGATCCTGGGCCTGTTCACCGGCGCATCGGCCTTCATCGCGGCCTTCATGAACTTCAACTTTATGCTGGCCGGCAGCGCGGGCGTCAACCCGCTCTACTTCCTGCTCGCCATGGTCCTGGTCATGGCCTGGAAGAACGCCGGCTGGTGGGGCCTGGATCGCTACGTCCTGCCGCTGCTCGGCACCCCGTGGCACCCCGGCAAGATGTTCCAGGGCCAGCGCAAGCCCGCCCCTATCGCTCCCGAGGCGTAACGCCTCCACCGTACCTTGAGGCCCGGAGCCGGCGCTCCGGGCCTCTTGGCGTCTCCGGCCACGCCCTCGCGTA
>DASSGZ010000432.1:0-5404 GCA_035693165.1 Chloroflexia bacterium
CCGCCCGGCGCCAGCGCCCGATGCACGCCCGCCAGCACCCGCCGCATGCCGCCGAAATACTGCCCCACCATCAGCGGGTAATCCCAGCCCCAGTTCTTCGCGGCGTGCTTCTCGCGCAGCGCATCCACCAGCCCCGCCACCCCGGCATGGTCCGTCACCAGTTGATAGTCCTCGATCTCCGGGTAGACCGCCTTGGCGTCGCACACCAGCATGCGCTTGCGGATGCGGCGCACGTCGGCGATGTCGTCCACGAATCCGAGGACGAACAGTTCCAGCCGGGTCTGCATCGTGTAGTCGAGGTTGTTTAGATAGGGCGGCGAGGTGACGACCAGCGCGGCGGGCAGCTACGGGTGGCCCGGCGCATCCAGGGCGCGCGCATCGCCGACGATGATCTCGCCGCAGCCCTCCGGCGGCGCGGGCAGCCCGGCCACGTCGGCGAGCATCTTCGCCAGGTGCGCCGCCAGCATGGCGCGGATAGGCGGGGCGCTGCGGTCGAGTCGGGTGCCGAAGGAATGGGGCAGCAGCTTCATGTTGGAGCAGCGGCGCAAGATCGACGCAAACGCCAGCAGGCAGAACTCGCGGTGCGCGGGGTCGGCGATCTCCATGATGGCCGCGCGCACGCTCAACAGCCGCCGGGCCACGTGGGGATAGATCCAGCGCTCCAGGCGCGGCATGGCGGGCAGCGGGAAGTCGGGCACCGGCCCGGCCAGCGCGACATCGACCCGCGCCAGCAGCGCCGCTACGTCGGCCTGCAGGCGCGGCAGGTCGTAGCCGAACCGGCTTTTGACCCGCGCCGCGAAGGCCAGGAAGGGGTTGATCTCCACGCCCACGGCGTGCAGCCCGCGCAGGCGCGCCGCCACCACGGTCGTCCCGGCCCCGGCAAAGGGGTCGAGCACCGTGTCGCCCGGCTGGAGCGCGTAGCGGTCGATATACTGGTTGACGAGTTGGGTGGAGTACGATTCCGGCAGCAGATACCAATCGACGAACGGCAACGAGCGATTGGGCGCGGCGGTAGTGGGCATGCGGCAGGGCCTCCGGCGATTTGCTGCTCATTATACACGATGATCGCGGCGCCGGGCAGGGCGGGCCGCCGGAAAGCAACCGGGCCGGGGAGGCAATCTCCCCGGCCCGCGCTCCAATCGCGCTGTAGGGGCCGGTTTCAAACCGGCCCGTGCCTACGGACGCCCATAGGGCAGGCGGCTAGCGGGCAAATTCGGGTTGGAAGCCCGGCCACGCCACGTCCACCGTCACCCGGATCACGCCCGCGCTGAGCGGCGCGAACTGCTGGAAGCTCTCGGTGCCCATGTCGATCACCTTGCCGTCGGCGCGCACCTGGTTGATATCCTTCCAGTCGATTACATCCACAAACTGGACCCAGATGCTCTTGTCGCCGCGGGTCACGCGGCCCCAGCGCCCGTACAGGTTCAGGTCGGCGGGCATGGCGGCATAGAAGCCGTAGCCCTTGTAGCCGTAGGGCAGGTTGCCCCAGCTCTGGTTCAGGCTGATGATGCGCTGCCAGTTGCCGGGGAACCAGGTCGAGCCGCCGTTAAAGCTCATCTCGAAACCGGGGCGGGCCGCCGCCTGGGCCGCCGCCTCGACGTTATGCAGGTCGAGCAGTTCGCGGCCAATATGGCCCAGCCAGATGCCGCCGTCGCGGGTCAGTTCAAAGCGGGCGCGCTGGAAGTACTGCACCGTATGGCCGCCCTCCGAGAACTCTTCGCTGATCGGGTAGCCGAACGAGGCCAGGTCGCCGTGGCTGCGCCAGTAGTTGTAGAAGCTGCCGCGCAGCGTGTGCTGGGTCTGGGGGAAATAGGTCTCGTAGCTCGTGGGGCGGATCGCCGGTCCCGGTTGGAAACGGCGGCTGCCTACCAGCAGACTCCCGGTGAGGCTGGCCGTGATGCGCGCATTGGCCGGCGCCTCTGGATGATATTCCAGGCGCCCGCGCTCGAAATACTGCACGACGACGCCGTTCTCCTTGAACTCATCGGTGATGGGGTAGCCCCAGCGCTCGGCCTGGCCGTGCGCCAGCCAGAAGCTCAGGAAGCCGTTGCTGGCCGTGTGCTTGGTCTGGCTGAAATAGATCGACCCGCTGGTCGGCAGCGGCGCGGCGCCCGCGGGCATGGCGAGCGGCACGCTCAGCACGGCGGCAAGGGTCAGACAGGCGAGACTGAAAAAGGTGAGAACTGCGGGACGACGAGGGCGGCACGACAGGGATAAATGGGGTTCCGTACTACGCATAGAGCGAACACTACTCCTTCGAGTGGGCACCGGCCCGGCCTGGTCTCGCGGGAAACCGCCGCAAGGCACGGCGCTGAATTGGCCTCAGCGCCCCCAGGGCAACAGGCGTGCGACATAGCAAAGCCCGGCGTTCGCCAGTCACCGAGCCTGGATCCCGCCCGCCCGATCACCGATGACCCACGCGCGGAGTGACGGTCCGCACACGTGGCGGCGGGGCTGACGGATGCGTATTTAACTCACCTGAGGTTAGGGCCAATCCTTACCGTTCGGCGTGAGGGGTACGCACAGAGCGGATTGTACCAAAACCGACAAAGCAAAAGCAACGATACGGGCATAACATTTGTGTCACAAAACAGGCTGTAAGTTGGCGGTAAGGTGGTGGTAAAGTGGGAGTAGTGTGAGGCACTTCTTCTGCGTAGGAGATTATCAGGTATTGACGGGCCTGTGACGCAGGCGGTGAGCCCGCGATGGAGCCGGGCAGGGGCCGGTTTGCAAACCGGCCCCTACCAGGGCCAGGGCACCGCCCCATACCCGCCCTCTCGCCGCCCCCGGCGCACCCGGTGCCGCGCGGCACACGCGGGCGAGGCGCCGAGTCCAGCCTACCAGTCGCTGGTGGGGAAGGCGCTCTGCGCGGCGGCGGGCAGGGTCACGTCCACGCGCTTGTAGACCCAGTAGCAGCGGTCGGCCCAGTACTTGACCTTGCCGTATAGCTCGTAGCCCTGCAGGAAGCGCGGGTCCTGTTGCAGCGTGGCGAACTCCTGGTAGAACTTGGGCTGCACGTAGGAGCCGGACGTGAAGACCAGGAACTCGGGCCGCTTGTCCAGCGTGAGGTCGGCGAAGCCCTCTGCACCGGCCCGGTAGATCAGGTCGCCGTTGGTCAGCGCGCCGGGGTTGTTGTCGATGATGCGGATGCCCGAATAGTAGGCCACCACGCCGATGTCCTGCAAGGCGACGACGGCTTTGGGCGGGGCATAGTTGTGCAGCCACTGGCCCAGCGGCACCAGCGAGGTCAGCTTGGCCGTTTCGGCGCGCTGGCCGTCGTCGGCGGTGCGCGGCGCCATGACCAGCAGGAACACGGCCACGACCAGCCCGGTCGCCACCATGGCCGCCGTGCCCCGCAGGCCGCGCCCAGCCGCCCGCCGCGCCTTCTGCAGCAGCGCGATCAGCGGCAACTGGGCATACAGGTAGAACAGCGGCAGCACCGGCACCATGTAGCGGATGCCGGGGTTATACGATTCGGAGATGAAATAGAGGAACGACAGGCCCACCGCACAGCCGAGGATCATCCAGTCGCGCAGGCCGGGGCGGCGGAAGCCGAAGAAGCCGAGCGCCGCGCCCGCCAGCGCGGGCACCAGCAGGTCGCCGTAGGCCGAGTAATGGGCGCCGCGAGTAAAATAGCTCGCCAGCGTGTGGCCCACGGCGCCGGGGTCGGTCAGCGTGCCGCCCAGCCGCGAGAAGAAGGGCGTAGGCACCAACTGGCCGAAGTACTGGCTGCGCCACCAGGTATAGGCCAGGAAAACGGCGGCCAGCGCGGCAAAGCTGCCCAGAGCCACCCAGGCCCCCGGCGCGCGCAAGGCGGCCAGGCCACGCGGGCGCGGCGGCCCGTCCGGCGGACGCGGCTGCGCGTGCCCCAGCAACACCCAGATGAGCACGACCAGCCCGCAGATGCCCATCGGAATCGCCCCGTCATGGCGGGTCAGCGCCAGCAGAAACAGCACCACGGCGGCCAGAGGGAAGGCCCAGTAGCGCCGCCCCAGGGCCAGCCAGCCCAGCCAGACGCTGAGCAGCAGCAGGGTGGTATACCACATGGTTTCCAGCCCGCCGCGCGCCCACAGCGCGTAGGGCGCCGTCAGCGCCAGCAGCGCGGGGGCCACCAGCGCCCAGCCTCGCTTGCGGACGATGCGATACGACAGCGCGTAGACCAGCACGAGGTTCAGCAGGCTGAGCAGGCGCCCCAGGTTGGCCGCCCACACCGGCAGGTCGAGGCCCAGCTTCGCCAGCCCGGCCAGCAACACGATCCACGACAGATTGCTGTAGCCCTCCACCGGCGGCGCCGCCGCGTTGAAGACGAGCCCGTTGCCCGCGGCCAGGTTCTCGGCGTAGCGGTAGGTGATGTAAGCGTCGTCGGGCATGTAGACGCCCAGGTAGCTCTCCAGCCAGAGTAGCACCACGCCGCAGCCGAGCAGGCAGAGCGCCACATCGACCCAGCTCAGGCCCGCGCGCCGGCGGCGCCGCAGCCCCGTGCCCGTGTCCTCGACCACGTCGGGGGTTGGCGGGGCGACCGGCGGCTCGACGGCGCTTTGCGCCGCCACGGTATGTGTTTTCGCAAATAAAGACCGCAGGACAGATGACCTCGCTTCCGTCTTAGGCGCCCAGCCCGCCCAGGGCCAGGCCGATGAGATAGGTAATCAGGCCCTCGACGGCGCCCACAATCGTCATTTCCATGCCGCTGGCCCAGGGGCTGCGACCGGTCACGAACGTCTTGGCGGCGCCCACGGCGAAATGAGCCACGATACTGATCAGCGCGGCGGCGATGATCGCCGGGTAGCCGCGCATAAAGAAAAACGGGATGATCGGGATGAACGCGCCGACCGCTGTGGACACGGTGGCCGACAGGGCCGAGATCATGGGATTGGGGAAGCCCTGCTGCGAGATGCCCAGTTCCTCGTGGGCCATGGTCGTCAGCATCTGCTCCGGATTCTGCGCCAGGCGGTCGGTCAGCAGGGCCGCTTCCTCGGCGGTGAAACCCTTGAGCTGGTAGAACAGTTCGAGTTCTTCGCGCTCTTCCTCCGGCGCCGTCTCGATCTCGCTGCGCTCGCGGGCGATCTCGGCCTCGTAGACCTCGCGCTCCGACTTGGTCGCCAGGTACGCGCCCGACCCCATCGAGAGGGCGCTGGCGATCATGCCGGCCAGCCCGGCTATCAGCACGGCGGAACCGCCCGCCGTCGCCCCGGCCACGCCGGAGACGATGCCGAACACCGCGCCCAGGCCGTCGTTCGCGCCGTAGATAGCATCGCCTAGCCAGCCGCCGCCCTGGACATGCCAGCGCTCGCGGTGCAGCAGGGCATCGAGCGCGTTGCGCGGCCCCGCCTGCCGGCCCATCGAGTAGAGAACCTTGCTGTGGACCTGTTCCTCGGCCTGCATCTCGTTCAACATGGCGTGGAAC
>DASSGZ010000433.1:0-3887 GCA_035693165.1 Chloroflexia bacterium
GAGCCCAGCCAGGGCGCGCACGAAGCCTTCGTGGATCTGATCGCGCCGGTGGCCGCGGACAAGCATTACTTCGGGCCGCACGACTCGGCGGAGACGATCTGCGCGTACCTGAACGATTACCAACCGCGCAGTAAGGCGCACTAATTGGCTTACACCGCAGAGGCGCGGAGGACGCAGAGAACGGTTAAGGGTTTAAGGTTTTAGGTCTCGGCGTACTGGGCGGCTCGGTGGGCAGATATGATAGCAGCGCCGAGAGGCAAAGACCCCAAAGAAACGCTGCGTCCTCCGCGTCTCTGCGGTGAAGTTAAACAGGAGCTAGAGAGAGAAGGAGTGGTATGGCACTGAGCAACCATGAGCGGGTCGGCAAGGCGCTGGAGGCGCTGGCGACGGGCCTGCGGCCGTTTGTCCTGCGCGAAATGGAACGGGTCTATCGGGGCCAGGCCGAGGCAGCCGCGCGAGCGAGTCTGGCGGGCAACGTCCGCGGCAGTGCGGGCGCGGGCGATCGGGAGACCTGGGACGTGACCGCCCTGCTGACGATTATGCTCGACCAGTGGGCGGAGGTCTTCCGCACCCCGCTGGGCAATGCCGAAAAGAACCTGGCCTTCGAGTTGCGCGAGGTGCGCAACAAGTGGGCGCACCAGCAAGCGTTCTCCACCGACGACACCTACCGCGCGCTGGACAGCGTCGAGCGCCTGCTCACCGCGGTGGCCGCGCCGCAGGCCGCCGACGTGGACCGCATGAAGCAAGAAGTGTTGCGCGTGCGCTTTGCCGAACAGGCGCGAACCGAAACACGCCGGGCGGTGGTGGCCCCCATCGAAGGCCAGCCGCAAAGCGGACTCAAGCCCTGGCGCGAGGTCATCACCCCGCATCCCGATGTCGCCTCCGGGCGCTACCAGCAGGCCGAGTTCGCCGCCGACCTGGGCCAGGTCCACCGGGGCGAAGGCAGCGACGAGTACCGCAACCCCGCCGAGTTCTACCGGCGCACCTTCCTGACCGAGGGCCTGCGCCACCTGCTCAGCGGCGCCCTCCGCCGGCTGAGCGATAGCGGCGGCGACCCGGTGGTCGAATTGCAGACCAATTTCGGCGGCGGCAAGACCCACTCCATGCTCGCCCTCTACCATCTCTTCTCGGGCACCGCCCCCGGCGATTTACCGGGCGCGCACGAGGTGATGGTGGATGCCGGCGTCGGCGAGTTGCCTGAAGTGCGGCGCGCCGTGCTGGTCGGCACGGCCCTCTCCCCGGCGCAGCCCCACAAGAAGCCGGATGGCACGGAGATCCGCACGTTTTGGGGCGAGATGGCTCACCAACTGCTGGGCAAGGAGGGCTACGGCCTGGTCGCGGAGGCGGATCGACAGGGTGTCAGCCCCGGTTCGGACGCCCTGCGCGAGCTATTCCGTCGCGCCGCGCCCTCCCTGATCCTGATCGACGAGTGGGTGGCCTATGCGCGCAACCTGTGGGGCATGTACGGACTGGCCGGTGGCTCCTTCGACGCCAATATGAGCTTCGCGCAGGCTCTCACCGAGGCGGTCAAGGCGGTGCCGGGGACGCTGCTCGTCGCCAGCATCCCGTCCTCCGACATCGAAATCGGCGGGGCGGCCGGACGCGACGCGCTGGAGCGCCTGCGCAACACGTTTGGCCGGGTGGAGTCGGCCTGGCGGCCCGCCACCGCGGAAGAAGGGTTTGAGATCGTGCGCCGCCGCCTGTTCCAGCCGATGGAGGCGCGGAATTTCGCGGCCAAGGATGTGGTCGTGCGTGCGTTCGGCGAATTATATCGCAGCCAGGCCCAGGAGTTCCCCGCCGGCTGCCGGGAGAGCGATTATCAGCGCCGGATCGCCGACGCCTACCCGATCCACCCCGAACTCTTCGACCGGCTCTACAACGACTGGTCGAGCCTCGACAAGTTCCAGCGCACGCGCGGCGTGCTGCGCCTGATGGCCGCGGTGATCCACAATCTCTGGGAGCAGCAGGACCCCAACCTGCTGATCATGCCCGCGACGATCCCGGTGGACGCCGGGCCGGTGCAGTTCGAATTGACCCGCTACCTGGAAGAGCCGTGGGCGCCGGTGATCGAAAAGGACGTGGCCGGGCCGGCCTCGCTGCCGTTGCGGCTCGACCGCGAAAACCCCAACTTCGGGCGCTACTCGGCCACGCGGCGCGTGGCGCGCGCCCTGTTCCTGGGGTCGGCGCCCACGCTGCACACGGCCAACAAGGGGCTGGAGGACCGCCAGGTCAAGCTGGGCTGCGTGCAGCCGGGCGAGAGCGTGGCGACCTTCGGCGATGCCCTGCGCCGGCTGACCGACAACGCCACCCATCTGTACGTCGACGGCCATCGCTACTGGTACGCCACCCAGCCCAGCGTCACCCGGCTGGCCCAGGACCGCGCCGCCCAGCAGCCTGACGACGTGGTGGACGAGGAGATCCGCAAGCGCTTGCGCGAGGAGGCCAAGACGCGGGGCGACTTCATGCGGGTACATGTCTGCCCGGCGGCCAGCGGCGACATCCCCGACGAGCACGCCGCCCGCCTGATCATCCTTGATCCGGCCTATGCTCACACGGCCCGCACCGGCGACAGCCCGGCGCAGGGCCTGGTCAAGCGGCTACTCGACGAGCGGGGCACGGGGCCGCGGCTCTACCGCAACACGCTGGTGTTCCTGGCCCCCGACAAGGCGCGGCTGGACGAGCTGCAGCAGGCGGTGCGCCAGTACCTGGCCTGGAAATCGATCCAGGACGAGCGCGATGCGCTGAACCTGGACGTGTTCCAGTCGAACCAGGCGCGCACCAAGCGCGATCAGGCCGACCAGATGGTGACGGCCCGCATCCCGGAGACCTACATCTGGCTGCTGGTGCCGGGGCAGGACGAGCCGCACGGCCCGCCGGAGATGCAGGAGACCCGGCTGCAGGGGCCGGACCCGCTGGCCGTGCGCGCAGCTAAGAAACTGCGCACCGATGGGCTGTTGCTGACGCAGATGGCGGGTACGACGCTGCGCCTCGAACTGGACCGCATCCCGCTGTGGCGTGGCGATCACGTCAGCCTGAAGGACCTGGCCGAATACTTCGCGCAGTACCTCTATCTGCCGCGCCTGCAAAACACCGACCTCCTGCTCAAGGCCATCCTGGATGGTGTCAAGGCACGCTCCTGGGAAACCGAGACCTTCGCCTACGCCGACCGCTGGGACGAGGCGCGCGCTCGCTACGTCGGCCTGCGCGCGGGGGAACTGGTCAGCCCCGCGCCCGACAGCGGCAGCGTCCTGGTCAAGCCCACCGCCGCCCGCCGCCAGCTCGACGCCGACGCCGCAGCGGCCCAACCGCCTGCCCCTTTAGGGGCATCTAAAGAGGCACCGGCTCCGCAACCGACCTTCGCAAACGGTACCGGGCCGCAGCCGGCGAGCGCCACCGGGGGCGAGTGGACCACGCCGGTGCTGCGCGAACTGGTGGACGTGGCGCCGCCCGCCGTGGAACCCGCCCACGACCCGCGCCGCTTCTACGGCACGGTGCGCCTGCCGGCCACCCGCCTCAGCCGCGACGTGGGCACCATCGCTCAGGAAGTGATCCAGCACCTGGCGGGCCTGGTCGGCGCCGAGGTCGACATCACGCTGGAAGTCCAGGTTCGCATGCCCACCGGCGCGCCCCCGCACGTGGTGCGCACGGTCACGGAAAACTGTCGCACGCTCGGGTTTACGCAGGCGGGGTTTGAGGAGGACTGATCGGTGCCCTCACACGGCGTGGGCCGGCACTCGTTGCAGGAAGGAGCCGACGAATGGCCGATCTAGAGCGCGTGTTTCATCGGGCCATGCTGGCCGCCTACGAGACGGGCAAACGGGAGTTGCACTACAATGCGACCTACACCCTACGCATGATCCAGGAACACGGGGCCGTGGAAACCGCCC
>DASSGZ010000434.1:0-4113 GCA_035693165.1 Chloroflexia bacterium
GGCCCTTCCGGCCGTCACGCCCGCGGCCCCGGCGCGGGCCGCCGTCTCCGCCCTCGACTTCCAGAACACCATGCGCAAACTCTGGGAGGACCATATCACGTGGACTCGCCTGGCGATCGTCGCCATCCTGGACGACCGTCCCGAGAAGGACGCCGCCGTGCAGCGCTTGCTGCAAAACCAGGTGGACATCGGCGACGCAATCAAGCCCTACTACGGCGACGCCGCGGGCGCGCAGCTAGCCACCATGCTACACGATCACATCACCGGCGCGGCTGCCGTGCTGGTGGCCGCCAAGAGCGGCGACCAGGCACAAGTCCAGGCGGCCAGCGACGCCTGGTACGCCAACGGCAACGATATTGCCGCTTTCCTGAACAAGGCCAATCCCAACAACTGGCCGCTGGCAACGCTGCAGGACATGATGAAGATGCACCTGGACACCACGCTGGCCGAGGCGGTGGCCCATCTCAAGAAGGACTATGCTGCCGACATCGCCGCCTACGATGCCGTGGATGAGCATATCTTGCACATGGCCGACGCGCTGAGCAGCGGCATCATCGCCCAGTTCCCCGACCGCTTCACGGCGGCCCCGCCCGCCGGCCAGCTCGCGTTCCACCTCGCCATGCGCAAGCTGTGGGAGGACCACATCACCTGGACCCGCCTGGCGATCCTCGACATCTTCGAGAACGACGCGGAGACGAACGCCACGGTGCAGCGCCTGCTGCAAAACCAGGTGGATATCGGCAACGCGATCAAGCCCTACTACGGCGACGCGGCGGGGAACCAGTTGGCTGCCCTGCTGCAGGATCACATCACCGGGGCCGCCGCCCTGCTCATGGCGGCCAAGAGCGGCGACCAGGCCAAGCTCAAGACCGCCAGCGACGCCTGGTACGCGAACGGCAACGCCATCGCCGCCTTCCTGAACAAGGCTAATCCCAACGCGTGGCCGCTGGCGACCTTGCAGGACATGATGAAGATGCACCTGGATACCACGGTCGCCGAGGCCACGGCTAACCTGAAGGGCGATTATACCGCCGACGTGGCGGGCTACGACGCTGTGCATGAGCATATCCTGCACATGGCCGATGCCCTCAGCGACGGCGTCATCGCCGAGTTCCCGCAGCAGTTCGGCGGCCCGCAGGTCGTGGGCATGCCGCGCACCGGTCAGCCCGCCCCGGATGCCTGGTTCTGGCTGATCGCGCTCATCGCGGGCAACGTGCTGCTGCTGGCGGGACGCTATCTGCGGCGCAAGCCGGCGGCCTGAGCCGCGGGGCGGCGCCGCGCCAGGGCGCGGGCGTGAGGGTGGTCGCCGATGGCGCCGGCCACCCTCATTGCCGCACGGCGAGGTAGCCGGAGGCTCAAGCCTCCGGCTACCCTTGCGAAGCCCGCCTGCGCGGCCTCTCTTCGTGTCGCCCAGCTCGCGCAGGCGGGCTTCGTAAGGCTCGCCCGCCCGTTCACGGGCCGGGCGCCGCCGGGTGACATGGCCCCGCATCCGCGGTTCTTCCTCGCCCTGTACAAATCCGGTTCGCTATGCTACGATTGTTCGTGATCGCCGGCAGCGACGGCTGAGGGGTGCAAGAGAGGACGATTCCACGTAGATGGGTCCACAGATGGGACGGCTGTTTAAGGCGCTCTATTTTGCCGGTATGGTGGCCGAGGTGATCCTGCGCGCGCCGTATGAACGGCGGCGGGGGCAGATTCCGAAAACCGATCAACGGGTCTCGCCCGCGGAACAGGCGCTGCTCGCCGGGCTCTCCGTCACGGGGCTCCTGCTGCCGCTGATCTACAGCCTGACCCCCTGGCTCGCTTTCGCCGACTATCCCCTGGCGCCGCGCACCAAAACGCGGCTGGGGTGGCCTGGCGCGCTGCTGCTGGTCGCCGCCGTCTGGCTCTTTGGGCGGGCGCACCGCGATCTCGGCTCGAACTGGTCGCCCTCCCTGGAAATCGGGGCGCAGCAGACCCTGACGACCACCGGGGTCTATCGCCGCATCCGCCATCCCATGTATACCTCGCTGGGGCTGTGGGGGCTGGCCCAAGCGCTGCTGCTGCCCAACTGGATCGCGGGCCTGGGCGGGCTGCCGGCGTTTCTCGCCTTTTATCTGGTCCGCGTGCCGCAGGAAGAACAAATGATGCTGGAGCACTTCGGCGACGCCTACCGCGCCTACTGTGCGCAGACCGGGCGCGTGGTGCCCCACCTCCCGAGCTAACGTCCACGCCCGCTACGCGCGGGTGCGATCCCCGCAGCGCCGGTGACTCTATTATAGCACGGGCCATCCCCTGAAAGAACCGCCTCCCGGCCGATTTCGCGGGCCGGGTTTTTGGTTATCCTGTAGAACGATGTGAGTGCTGATGCCGCGGTACAGATATGGGGGCGCCGCCGGATCGGGTAACCTCGGCTCGATGTAGCGACCCAGCGCTGCGATAGACGCCAGGGGCTGGTGTCTGGATTCGCCGCGGTCCTCGTCGCCGGGCGCTACCCTAACGTCCCGGCTTAATTCCGTGAACCCAGGCAGCGCCGGCCGGGGCCGGTTTGTTGCCAGGCAAACGCTGCAGGAAGCCGGCAATTGTGCGCCGCCGTTCCGGCTGTTGCAGCCCATGCTCGTACTCGCGGCGAGATACCCGACGGATTTCGTTGTCCCGTTCGCGTGCTATCGAATAGATGTCGTTGAATGGTGTCATCATCGTTATGGTTCCTCCTTTCCTTGATAGTCGTTGTGCCCATCCGGGCACAGGGTGGCCAGGGCGCTTACTGCTCGCCCTGCTGCGGCGTGTTGTGCTCGCCCCGCTGCGGCCCCGCCTGGGCCACGATGTCGCGGATCTCGTTCTGGCATTGTTCGACCGCCTTGCGCACGGCGCGGATCGTGGACGTATCGTCGCCGGCCAGCGCCGGGCGCAGGCTGGACCAGACCGTTCGGCTCAGGTCGTCCAGGGCGTCGCGCAGGAAATTCACTTCGTAGTGGTTTGCGCCGGTCGCGCCTTGCTCTCCGAAGCGCGACCAGAAGCCGGCGGCGACCTCGGCGTGTTGCTCCAGTTCCGCCGTCCCGCTCGCGGTGATGCTGTACACCTTGCGGCCTTCCGCCTGCTCGGAGGTCACGAAGCCCAGGTCTTCCAGGTACTGCAAGGTCGGGTAGAGCGTGCCGGGACTGGGCGTATAGCGGCCCCCGGTTTGCTCCTCGATCTGCTTGATGATTTCGTAACCATGCCGCGGTCCGTTGCTGACCACGTCGAGGAGCACATAGCGCAGCATGCCGCGCTCCAGCCGTTCCCGGCCCTCGCCCCGCTCGTGACCCCAGCGGCCCCGGCCAGGACCATGCCCTTCGTGCCCATGCCGGCCCTCCGGGCCGCCGTGCCGGGGGTCGGGGCCAGGGCCTCGGTCCATGCCCGCCTCGCCCCAGCGGCCGCGTCCGCGTGCCGCGATCCGCGCGGCCTCGTCCAAGCGACCCGGCTCGTGGGCGCGCGCAGGACCTCGATCGTGGCCGCCAAACTGTATTCCTCGCTGCTGCCTAATGCTGTTATCTCGCATTCTATCCCTCCCTGGGCCGTGCCCGTACTCGTGAGCGTACCCGCACCGCTGGTCGCCGCGGCGGAGGTCGCCCGAATGAATGTCTCGCCCTTGTCTTGTGCTATTGTCTCTCATGCTAGCTCTCCTTAAAGTATTATCTAAGATATATCGTTATATATCTTGTTATTACTATACCACTGTTCTCAATCTTTGTCAAGCCCTGCGGGGGGTGAATCCGGGAGGATCTTCAGCGATTGGGCGCCGCAAGCGGCACCTGTTCGCCGGGCTCAAGGTGAAATACATCTCGGCAGAGGGCGCGGCGGGAGGGGGCGGGAATGACCAATCTGTACCTGATTCGCCATGGCGAGGGCATGTTCGCGGTGCATGGGCGGTTGGCCGACTTGCGTGGCGCGGCGGGCATGAGTCCGCACGGGGTGGCGCAGGCGGAGCGGTTGCGCGCCCGGCTGGCGGCCGCCGGCGAGATCCGGCCCGATGTGCTGATCGCCAGCAGCCTGCCGCGCGCCCAGGAGACGGCGGCGATCCTGGCCCCGGCGCTCGGCGGGTTGCCGGTGCGGCTGGACGACGATCTGCACGAGATGCGCTATGGCGAGGCG
>DASSGZ010000435.1:0-3710 GCA_035693165.1 Chloroflexia bacterium
GTTGGGCTGCAACGTGACCGTGCCCTACAAGACCGCTATCGCACCGCTGCTGGACGAGTTGCACGGCGACGCGGCGGCGCTGGGTGCGGTCAATACGGTGCGGGTGGAAGCCGGGCGGCTGGCGGGGTACAATACGGATGTCGCCGGGTTCGCCGCCGACCTGGCGGCGCATCTGCCGGCGGGCGCGACTCCGGGCCGGGCCGTGGTGCTCGGCGCGGGCGGATCCGCGCGGGCGGTCGTCTGGGCACTGGCGCGACAGGGCTGGGAAGTCGTCGTGGTGGCGCGGCGGGCGGCCCAGGCCGCGCAACTGCGCGAGTCGCTGCCGGGGGGCGTGACGATCATCCCGGCGGCGCTGGAGCCGCCGATCTTGGCGGGGTGGCTGGCCGGCGCGCGGCTGCTGGTCAACTGCACGCCCGCCGGCATGTGGCCGCGCACCGCGGACGATCCGCTGCCGCCGGATGTGCCGCTGCCCGCCGATCTGTTTGTCTATGACCTGGTCTACCGCCCGGCGCAGACCCGGCTGCTGGCCCGCGCGGCGGCGGCCGGGTGCCGCACCGCCGGGGGCCTGGGCATGCTGGTGGGCCAGGGCGCGGCGGCTTTCACCCTTTGGACCGGCCAACCGGCCCCGGTAGCAATCATGCGCGCGGCGGCGGAGCAGGCGCTGGCCGCCCAACACACCGAATAGCCCGCCACGGCCATTGTCACTTGGAGCGCAGCCTTGTCACTCTGAGCGCAGCGAAGAGTCTCGTCGCGTGCGGGTACAAGACGGAGATTCTTCGCTGCGCTTAGAATGACGGATCTCAGGTGACCAACTACTGAATCGAGGGAAGTATAGCGTGTTACATCGTTTCCTGACGGGCGGCGAGTCCCATGGCCCCGCCCTGACTGTGATCATCGAAGGTATGCCCGCCGGGCTGCCGCTGCCGGAAGAGGCGATCAACGCCGACCTCGTGCGCCGCCAGGGCGGCTACGGGCGGGGCGGGCGCATGCGCATCGAGAAGGATGCCGTCGAGGTGCTGGGTGGCGTGCATAACGGCGTGACCACCGGCGGGCCGATTGTCTTCCGCATCGAGAACCGCGATTATGCCAACCAGCAGAAGCGCGCCCAGCCGCGCCTGACGGCGCCGCGCCCCGGCCACGCCGACCTCGTCGGCACGACCAAGTACCGCCTGCCCGACATGCGCCTGGCGCTGGAGCGCAGCAGCGCCCGCGAGACGGCGGCCCGCGTGGCCGCCGGGGCGGTGGCGCGCGCCCTGCTGGCCCAGTTCGGTATCCAGGTAGGCAGCTACGTCAACTCCATCGGCAATGTCACGGCGACCATCCCCGAAGGCGATCCGGCGAGCCTGCGCGAGGCCACCGAAGCCTCGGACCTGCGTTGCCCCGATCCGGTGGCCACCGAGGCTATGCGCGGGTTGGTGGACAACGCGCGCCGCACCGGCGATACCATCGGCGGCGTGTTCACCGTCTGGGCCACGGGGCTGCCGGTGGGCCTGGGCAGCTATGTGCATTACGACCGCAAGCTGGACGGCCGGCTGGCGGGCGCCGTGATGAGCATCCAGGCGATCAAGGGCGTGGAGATCGGCCCGGCCTTCGAGAACAGCACCCACACCGGGCGCGAGGTTCACGACCAGATCTACGCCGGGCCGGACGGCCCCTACCGGCGCACCAACCGCTCCGGCGGTCTGGAGGGCGGCGTGACCACCGGGCTGCCGCTCATCGTGCGCGCGGCAATGAAGCCGATCTCGACCACGATCAAGCCGCTGACCACCGTCGATATGGCGACCGGCGAGGAGACACCGACGACTTACCAGCGCTCGGACTTCTGCGCTGTGCCCGCAGCGGGCGTGGTGGGTGAGGCCATGGTGGCCTGGGTGCTGGCCGAGGCGCTGCACGAAAAGCTGGGCGGCGACAGCCTGGCCGAGATGCTGGAGCGCTGGCCGCTGCCCGCCTACCCCCACTTCGACCCGGAACCCGCCGAGGCCGAGGGCGCTGGGACCGGTTGACGGATTCGCGTGCTCCTTGCTAGAATGGGGCGGCAGGCAGGATCATGATTCGGTCTTCCCTGCCGTCTCTTTGATCGAAAGCGCCGGGCACCGGGGGAGAGAGGACAGGGTCGTATGGGCGCCATGACGCCGCTGCCGCGCACCGCCGCGGGATCGCCTCGCCGGACCGCGCCCCAGCCGCCGGGCCTGCCGCTGCTGGGCAATTTCGTCGCCCTGCAACGCAAGGGCCAACTGCAATACAACTTTGATAACTGGCGACAATACGGCGACATCGTGCGGCTGCAACTTGGACCTTACACCGCCCACACGGTGGCTCACCCCGACTATATCCGCCACGTGCTGATCGACAACCGGCAGAACTACAGTCGCGGGCGGGGCTATGAGCCGCTGAAGCTGCTCACCGGCCTGGGTCTGCTGACCAATGAGGGCGAATCCTGGCAGCGCCAGCGCCGCCTGATCCAGCCCGCCTTCACGCCCAAGGCTGTGCCCCAGTACGCCGGGGCCATCGCGGAATCGGTCGGGGCCATGCTGACACGCTGGAGCCGGATCGGCGCGCGGGGGGCCGTGCTGGACATCAACGTCGAGATGTTGAGCCTGGCCTTCAATATCATCGGGCGGACCATGTTCAGCCTGGACCTGGACGCGGAGGCGCGGGAACTGGTGAAGGCGTTCACCACGGCGGTGCCCCTGGTCGGCGCGCGGATCACGGCGGCGGTGGACATCCCGTTGCGCGTGCCCACGCCCGCCAACCGGCGCCTGGTGCGCGCCGTGCGCACGCTCGACACGCGCATCTACGGCATCATGGCCGGGCGCGCGAAGAGCGGCCTCCGCCACGGCGACCTGCTGGACAAGCTGCTGGCGGCGCGAGACGCTGAGCACGGCGGCGCGGGCATGAGTCCGCGGCAGGTGCGCGACGAGGTGATGACCATCTTCTTCGCCGGGCACGAGACCATCGCGCAAACGCTGAGCTGGGCCTGGTACCTGCTGGCTCAGCACCCGGTGGTGGAGGAGGCGCTACACGCCGAACTCGCCACGCTGAACGGACGCCCGCCCACCGTGGCCGATCTGCCGAAGCTGGCCTATACGCGCATGGTCATCGAGGAGACGATGCGCCTGTACCCGGCGGTCTGGGCCATACCGCGCGGCACCATCGGCAACGATGAAGTGGGCGGCTACCACATCCCCGCCGGGTCGATGATGTTTCCCGCGCCCTACCTGGCCCACCGGCACCCGGCCTTCTGGGACGACCCGGAGCGGTTCGACCCCACGCGCTTCACGCCGGAGCGGGTCGCGGCGCGCCCGGCGGGGGCCTATCTACCGTTCGGCGCCGGGCCGCGGGCCTGTATCGGGCAGAACTTCGCCATGCAGGAAGCGCTGCTGGTGCTAGCGACGGTGGCCCAGCGCTACCGCCTGCGCCTGGTTCCCGGCCACCCGGTGGTGCCCCATTCGGCCATCACACTCTCGCCTAGATACGGCGTGCGCATGACTCTTGCTGCACGGAATACATGACGAACCTGTGGTCGATCTAGCATGGAGCCGCGTGTGACAGGAGCGGGCCGCAATGCGAACCTGATCCTGGTCGGGTTCATGGGCACGGGCAAGAGCAGCGTGGGGCGGCGGGTGGCCGCGCGGCTGGGGCGGGAGTTCTTCGATTTCGATACCGCACTGGAAGCGCGGTTTGGGCGCCCCGTCGCGCGCATCTTCGCC
>DASSGZ010000436.1:0-13610 GCA_035693165.1 Chloroflexia bacterium
GGGCAATTGTTCGGGCAACGGCCCGGCCTGGAGGTCGATCAGGCGGTTCAGCCCGGCCAGCGCCGCCGTCGTTCCCGCCACGGCCACTACCGGCGCCACTACCGCGCGGCGCCCCGCGCCCGCATGGTCCTGTCCCATATAGCCTCCTCTTTCTGAGTGCTGAGTGCTGAGTGCTGAGTAAGTACGATATGTTCATCGTCTTTTAGCGTGCTTGTGTGCATCCCGGTGCGCACACGCGTTTGACAGTAGCACAGGGTATGCCCGCAGTGCCTGGATTTCCACGGATTCCTGACGGCTGGCGGCTGTTCGCGTAGCAGTGCCGCAAGCACATCGCGCAGCGGTGCGTAGCACATAGCTGCCTTCACGCCGGTGGTATAATGAAGGTAGTCCACTGGGATCGCGCGGGGTGCGGGGGCACCGGCGGCGACCGAGATGGCAGCCTGATCTGCTTTGCCGCCTGGCGTACCGGCGGTGGCCGCGCGTGACCCATTGAGGCATGCAGCGACCCGCCCACCGGATATTCCTTGCCCGGCGCCGCCCCGGCGTGCTATCCCGGCGACCCCGCCCGCGACTCCCATGCGCGGTGGCGGGGTTTTTGCTGTGCAAGGAGGCAGGCGGCAGGCCTGGGAAAGAGAACTGCGATGAACAAGCCATTTGACTTCGGCAGCGTGACTGCCGGCACGCCCCCGGCGGGCCTGCCCACGGTGGGCTTCGTGGGCGCGGGCAAGGGCGGGCAGACCCTGGCGGCAGCGATGGCCGCCGCGGGTGTACGGGTGACGGCGGTCGCCAGCCGGTCGCGGGAGAGCGCCGTGCGGCTGGCCGAACTGGCCGGCATCCCGGCGGATTGCGTCTGCACGGGCGCGGCGGAGGTGCCGGCGCGCGCCCAGTTGACCCTGCTCACTGTGCCCGACGACGCCATCGGCGGCGCGGTGGCCGAGATTTGCGCGGCGCGCGGCTGGCGGCCCGGCCACGCGGTGGTCCATTGCAGCGGGGCCCTGCCCAGCAGTCTGCTCGACTGCGCGCGATCCGAGGGCAGCCCCGCGGGGTCGTTCCACCCGCTCCAGGCTTTCGCTGCTCGTCCGACCGATGCCGGGCAGGCGCGCGCCCGGTTGCAGGGCATTGTCTTTGGCCTGGAGGGCGACGCGGTGCTCTTGCCCACGCTGGAGCGACTGGCCGGGCTGCTGGGCGGGCGCCCCCTGCTGTTGCAGGCCGATACCAAGCCGCTGTACCACGCCGCCGCCGTGATGGCCTCCAACTACGCGGTGACGCTGATGGGCCAGAGCGCCAGGCTGCTGGCGCAGTGCGGGCTGTCCGGGCCGGACGCCGTGCGCGCGCTGCTGCCGCTGCTTGCCGGGACAATGGAAAACCTGGCCGCTCTGGGCTTGCCGCAGGCGCTGACCGGGCCGCTCAGCCGGGGCGACGCGGGCACGATCGCCCGTCACCTGGCACACCTCGACGCCGTCGCGCCCGACGTGGCGGGCCTCTACCGCTGCCTGGGCCGCGCCACCCTGCCCTTCGCCCTCGCAAAAGACCCCGCCGCCGCCGAGCGCATCGAGGCGGCGGGCGCGTTGCTGGAGACGCCTTAGCGACGAGTGGTCAGTGGTCGGTGGTCAATGGTCCGTACTGTTTCCAGTCTCTTTTGTCACGCTGAACGCAGTGAGGCATCTCGTCTTGTACCCCCGCGAGACTCTTCACTGCGCTCAGAGTGACATGGGGGAGTGGGTTCGCGCAAACTGACCACCGGCCACTGACCACTCGTTGCTTTCTTGCCCTGCCTCGGAGCTATCGGGTATAATACCAGTTGGCCCGGCCTGGGCCGTAAATCAGCAAACGGTTTAGCAAACGGAGTTATACAGCTTATGCCCGGTCCCGGAGAGATGTTACGCCAGGCGCGCGAAGCCCGCGGGCTGCCGCTCGCCGCCGCCGCCCAGGAAACGCGCATCCGCATCGAATACCTGACGGCCATCGAAGACAACGACTTTGCCTCTCTCCCAGGCGATGTATATACCCGGGGTTTCTTGCGCAACTACAGCACCTTTCTGGGCCTGGACCCGAGCGAGGTCATGGCGGCGTACGAGGAAAGCCGCACCACGCCCCGGCGGGCCACGGGGCCCCACCCGACCCAGCCGGCCCCCGCCCGCAAACGGCCACGCAAACCCGAACCGATCCGCATTGAGCCGCTCAGCCCCACCCCCATCGATACGCGCGTGCGCTATGCCCCCAGCTTCTGGCTGATGGGATTGGTAGCCTTCGTGCTGCTGATCGTGGTCTATCTGGGCTACAATGCAGTCAACGGCGTGAGCCGGGTGCCGCTTGCCACACCCACGGTGACGGCCCAGTTGACGCCGACAGAGCTCATTGCCATGCTGCCCTCGGTGATAGTGGAGAACACGCCCGTCTGGACGCCGTTCCCGACGCCGGGCGGCCCGCCGGTCGCTGCCGCCACGACCCCGCAGGCGCCCGGTGCGGGACCCACGACCACGGCCGGCGCCGGGCAACCGCCCGCTACCCTGATCGCGGGCCAGGCGCCCGCCACGGTGGCGGCGGGCCCGAGCCCCGTGGGCACGGTGGGCGCCGGGGTGAACGTGCAGGTGAGCGTGGGCAGCCAGAATGCCTGGATGCAGGTCACGCTCGACGGCAAGGTGCAGTTCGCCGGGACGCTTGCCGCCGGGTCCACGCGGTCCTGGGCGGCCCAAAACACGATCCGCATCCGCTTCGCGCGGGGCGACATCACCTCGGTCAACGTCAACGGGGTCGATCGGGGGCTGGCCGCCGATGCGTCTCAAACGGTGGTGACGAAAGAGTGGGACGCCGCGGGCAACGAGCGAATTATCCAGTAACCGGCCACGGCCCCAGGCCGCGCAATTTGTCTGACGAGCGGAGCGCGCCGGCTCCGTAGCTGAAAGGAGGCCAGCCATGGCCGGCACATCTTCCTTCGACGTGGTGTCGGAGTTCGACCGCCAGGAACTGGTCAACGCCATCGACCAGACCATGCGCGAAATCCGCACGCGCTACGATTTGAAAGACTCCAAGAGCAATCTCGATCTCGAAGACACCCAACTGGTGATCACCTCGGACAGCGAGTATCACCTGACAGCGATCAAGGATCTGCTGGAAACCAAGGTGCTGCGCCGCGGGCTGTCGCTGAAGATCCTGGACTGGGGCAAGGTCGAGGAGGCGGGCGGGAACCGCTACCGCCAGGTGGTGACCCTGCGCAAGGGCATCACCGACGATCTGGCGCGCAAGATCAACAAGCAGATCCGCGACAACTTCCCGAAGACGCAGCCGCAGATCCAGGGCGACGCCCTGCGCATCACGGCCAAGAGCAAGGACGAGTTGCAGGCGGTGATCAAGTTCCTGCGCGACCACGAAGCCGATTACCCGATTGCGCTGCAGTTCACCAATTATCGCTAACAGGCGGCCACTCTGATTGTGCGGTGTAGGGGCCGGTTTCAAACCGGCCCGCCGCCCAAATTCGCGGTGTAGGGGCCGGTTTCAAACCGGCCTGCCGCCCAAATTCGCGGTGTAGGGGCCGGTTTCAAACCGGCCTGCCGCCCATCAAAACCGGTATCCAATAGGCACTAGCAAGGCAGGCTCATGGATGTGAAAAAGGCGCCCAGCTTCAATATCGTCACGCTGGGCTGCGAGAAGAATTCGGTGGACAGTGAGGGCATGGGCCAGGTGCTGGCGGAGTCCGGGTACACGGATACCGCGCGGGCCGAGGACGCCGATGTGCTCATCGTCAATACCTGCGGCTTCCTCCAGGCGTCCACCGGCGAGTCAGTAGCGGCGTTGCAGGAACTGGCGGCGCGCAAGCGGCCCGACCAGTTGCTGGTGGCCGCCGGATGCGCCACGCAGCGCTACGGCGCCGCCATTGCCGACCAGGTGCCGGGGGTGGACGGCCTGCTGAGCACGCGCCAGTGGCCGCAGATCGCCCGCCTGGTGGAGCATCTGCGCACGCAGCAGGCCAACGGCGAGCTACCGGCGCAGCAGGCGGGCGCCGACCCCATGGCGGCGATCCAGGCCCACGCCGCCAGCATCGAGCAGGCCCTGCTGGCGCCTGTGCAGCCGACAGCGGAACTCAAGCGCTTCAAGCGCAAGGCCAGCGGCGCCAGCGCCTACGTCAAGATCTCGGAAGGCTGCGACCACACCTGCGCCTTCTGCATCATCCCCGACATCCGCGGCAAGCACGTCAGCAAGCCCATCGACGAGATCGCCGCCGAGGTGCGCGACCTGAGCGAGCAGCGCGTGCGCGAGGCGATTTTGATCGCCCAGGACAGCACCTACTACGGCACCGACTTGCATATGCGCGACGGCCTGGCCCAACTGCTGGAGGCTATCGCCCGCGAGGCGCCGGCGATGGAGTGGGTGCGCCTGATGTACGCCTATCCGACGCAGATCACGCCCCGGCTGATCGAGACGATGGCCGCGCTGCCGCAGGTCTGCAAGTACCTGGATATGCCGTTGCAGCACGGCCATCCGGAGACGTTGCGCCGCATGCGCCGCCCGAACAACATCGACCGGGTGCGCCGCCTGATCGCCGACCTGCGCGCCGCCATGCCCGACATTGCTCTGCGCACCACCTTCATCGTCGGCTTCCCCGGCGAGACCGACACCGAGTTCCAGGCGCTGCTCGATTTCATCGCGGAGATCCAGTTCGATCACGTCGGCATGTTCATGTACTCGGCGGAAGAGGGCACCCGCGCGGCCACCCTGCCCGACCAGATCCCGGAGCGGGTGAAGCAGCGGCGCTACAAGCAGGCGATGCTGCTGCAACAGAGCATCTCGGCGGCGCAGAACCAGCGCTGGGTGGGCCGCACGCTCGACGTGCTGATCGAGGGCACCGGCACGGTGGACGACGGGCGCGGGCACAAACGCCCCATCCTGGCCGGGCGCTATTACCGCCAGGCGCCGGAGGTAGACGGCATGGTCTTCGTAAAGGGCCACCCCGGCGTCGAGGTGGGGCAAACAGTGCCCGTGCGCATCACGCAGTCTACCGAGTATGACCTCTGGGGCAAGGTGGCGCGGGCCTAACCCCCTGCCCCCCTTCCCGCGCCGGGAAGGGGGAACTTTTTTTCTGCTTGCACACATCTGCTGCCACCAGTGTTTTTTGGTTGCGGTTGCCGGTGGGCCGGTGGACCTTGTCTTTGCGTCCAATGGTAAGGAAAAGGTAGGGACCAATGGGCCTTTACGGCACACATATGTCGCGTAGATCGTGCGTAACTGCATGATCTATCCTTACCGCGGAGCTTACCAGTAGCTTACGCGGGCGGCCCGGCAGGCGTTGGCCGGCGCCGCTGCCGGTTGACGATGGCGGGGCGCTGGTGCTACAATAGCGCGGCTTCTACGAAAAAGAAGCGTCCTGGAGGCCGCGTGCGCGTTGGTTGGCCCACCGCCCCTCCGACGTGACGGCCCTTTTGCCGTCTGGCTTTGCCCCTAAATTCGATCCCGTTTTCCAAGTCCTGATTCGGTAACCCCTTTCCACCAAGCGCATTATAGACTGGTGGACGCCGCATAGGCGTGCCGAGTTATCCGAAAGAGGCCGGAAGCGCAAGGATCGGAAGGGACCCGGTGACCTGTTTGCCGGGCAGATTCTCAGGAACCTGGGCACGCCGGTCCAGAACCACTCCATCGTGTTAGCGGGAGAGGCGCAGCACGAAAGCCATCCAAGGGTCCGGCGGGTCCACGGCGCGTATGCCGTTGTGGCCCTGGCATTTCTACTAAGCGTGCAGCGCGCCTGCTATCCCTATTCGTATTGTTTGAAAGGAATTCTCATGAAACGCACACCCTGGACGCTTCGGGCGCTGGGCATCGCGACCCTGATGGGCGTGATGCTGGCCGCGCCGAGCGTGGGTTCCGCACAGGGCGGATCGCGCACGTTCCCCGAGACCGGTAAGACGGTCAGCGGCCAGTTCCTCGACTATTGGAACACGCATGGCGGGCTGGCCCAGCAGGGTTTCCCGATCTCCAACGAGATGCAGGAGAAATCGGACCTGAACGGGCAGACCTACACGGTGCAGTATTTCGAGCGCGCCGTCTTCGAGAAGCATCCCGAGAACCAGCCGCCGTATGACGTGCTGCTGAGCCAGCTCGGCACCTATCAGTACAAGGCCAAGTATGGCGCGAACGGCGCGCCGGGCCAGGTGCCGAACACCGTGAACGGCCGCTACTTCCCCGAAACCAAGCACACCATCGGCGGCAACTTCCGCACCTACTGGGAGCAGCACGGTGGCCTGGCCCAGCAGGGCTTCCCGATCAGCGATGAGTTCCAGGAGAAGTCGGACCTGAACGGGCAGACCTACACGGTGCAGTATTTCGAGCGCGCCGTCTTCGAAAAGCACCCCGAGAACCAGCCGCCGTATGACGTGCTGCTGAGCCAGCTCGGCACCTTCCAGTACAAGGCCAAGTATGCCGGCGGCAACAACCCGCCCCCGCCGACGCAGCCGCCGGCCAACGGGCCGCAGAACAAGGACGCGAACGTGACCCCGTATTGCGGCGTCGCGGGCACCAACTTCACCTACTTCGCCCAGGGCTTCACGCCGAACGAGGCGCTGAGCTTCTGGTTCACCGCGCCGAACGGCGCCGTGGTCGGCACGTCGCGCCCGGCCTTCCAGGCCCCCGGCGACGGCAAGTTCCAGTTCCCCATCCCGACCAACGCGCAGTTCGCGCAGGTGCCGGGCTGGTGGGCGATGACCTGGGCCGGCGACTTCAGCAAGCACCAGTCGGTCGGCTACTTCTACGTGGCCCGCACCGCGGGTGAGTGCGCGGGCGTGCCCGCCCCGCAGAACACCTCGGCGCCGCCGCAGGCGAGCTGCGATACCAGCGGCAGCAAGGATGGCAAGGCCGAGCCGGCGTCGGTGCAGGCCGGACACACCGTCCGCGTCACCGCGTGGAACTTCACGCCGAACGAGGGGCTGAGCCTGTGGTTCACCGCCCCCAACGGCAGCACCGTGGGCACCGCGCGGCCCTCGTTCCGCGTGCCGGGGGACGGCGGATTCTACCTGGACATCCCGACGTCACCCAGCCGCGACATCAGCTTCACGCCGGGCCGCTGGGCGATCACCTTCGAGGGCGCCAGCAGCCACCACCAGTCGGTCATCTTCTTCTGCGTGACCCCGTAAGGGACTCGCGTCACCCCGCCGGGGCGCCCTCTCCGCGCCCCGGCGCTCCCATCGCGTCGCATCCTTCGGGACGCGGCGCGATTGTGCTTTCAGCGGGTTCCGTTGCAACTTTCGGCCCGGCGCGGACGTCTGATCGTTACACTGGCCGGTTTGAAACCGGCCCCTACAGCGGCAACGGGGGCGCGGGCCGGTTTGAAACCGGCCCCTACAACGGAGCGGGATCTGCGAGAAGAGGATGCTATGTGGCGTGGGATGCAGGTTCTGGCGGTGTGCGTGATTCTCGGGCTGGCGCCGGCGGGGTGCGGACAGGCGATCGGGCGCGGGGTCGTCGGGCCGCCCACCCCGGTTCGGACGGTGGCTGCGCCCCTGCCCGTACCCACCCAGCCACGGCACCCCGCGCCGTCCCCGCTCCCGACCTGGACACCCGATTTGTCCGGCGGGCCGTCCCCGACGCCGGGCATCGTGCTGGTGCCCCACAGCCCGCATGTGGACGTGGGACAAACGGTGCCCTTCACCCTTTACCACCACTGTGGCATTGACTTTGAGGTCGACTTCGACGGCAGCTTCTGGGATGCCGTGCATCCCGAGCCGCGCCCCGCGGGCCTCGACGACCTGTCGCAGGACGGGACGATGACCCTTCTCGACCCGGATCACGCCCGGTTCACCTGGGCGGGCGGCACCATTGATTACACCCGCCACGTCGGACCCAAGGTCGTGCCGGGCTTATGCGCGTGAGATCCAGCAGTCTATCGAGCTGCTTTCGTCATTCCGAGCGCAACAGAAAAGCCTCGTCTAGCAGGCCAAAAGACGAGACTCTTCACTGCGCTCAGAGTGACAATTGAACTATGATGACCTGCTACGCGACAAGCCTGGTCGGCGCCGGGGTCAGCGGATGCTTTGCAACAGATCCAGGCGGTCGCTGGTGATGCCGTCAACGCCCCAGAGGCGCAGCCAGCGCAGGCCCAGGTCGCTGTTGACCGTCCAGGTGAAGACCTGGCGCCCGGCGCGGTGGGCCAGCACGATCACCAGCGGGTTGAGGGCGATCAACTGCCACTTGGGGCCGAGGATCTCGGCATGCGCGGGCGGTTCCTGCGGCCAGATCGAATCCTCGCCGGTCAGGTAGCAGAGGGGCAACTCGGGGGCGAGTTCGCGCACGCGTTCCAGCGAGTCGCCGTCGAAGGACATGATCAGCACCTGGTCCATGAAGTTCTCGGCGCGCAGCACGTCGAGCAGGCATTCCTCGATACCGGGGTAGAGGTGGGGGCTTTTGATCTCGATGACCAGGCGCGCGCCGCCGTTGGGCGCGGTGCGGGCCAGGGCAATGACCTCGGTCAGCGTGGGAATGCGCTCGCCACGCCACTCCGGGCCGAACCACGACCCGGCATCCAGGCGCTGCAACTCGGCCAGGGTGTGCCCGGCTAGCGGCCCCTGGCCGTCGGTGGTGCGGTCCAGCGTCTCGTCGTGGAAGACGACCAGGGCCTCGTCGGCGGTGAGTTGGATATCGAGTTCCCAGTTGGGGATCCCGGCGGCCATAGCGTTGCGGAAGGCGGCCAGGGTGTTCTCCGGGGCATCGGCGGCGCCGCCGCGGTGGGCCACGCGCTCGGGCGGCGGCAGCGGGCGAGACATCCAGCGGGCCAGACCATAGCCCAGCGCGAGGCCACTCAACAGGCCAAGGGTGCGACGGTGCATCAGCGAAACTCCCGTGTGGGCCACTGCCGTCCGGCGGCAATCTGCTGCATTTTGGTGCGCGGATTGACGACGACAGGGTTGCCGAAGAGAGCCAGGACGGCCTCGTCGGTATGGTGATCGGCATAGGCGTAGCTGGCGGTGAAATCGACGCCATGCTGCTGGGCGAAGTGGTTGATCAGCAGCGCCTTGGTATCGCCGTAGGGCCAGGCGCCGTCGATGCGCCCGGTCAAGCGCCCGTCTTTTTCCTCCAGGTGGGTGGAGATCAGGTGGTCGGCGCCGAGATCGCGTTGCAAGGGCATCAGCAAGAAATCGATTGAACCCGAGAGCAGCACGGTGATGTGGCCCTGTTCGCGGTGCTCGCGCACGGCAGCGCGGCCCGCCTGCGACAGCCGGGGGGCGATCTCTTCTTCATAGCAGCGCTCGGCCAGGGCGCGCAGGCGAGCGGCGGGTTGCCCGGTCAGGTAGACGCGCTGCTGGCGGATCGCTTCCATGGGGCTCATGTGCGGTAACTGGCGCAGCAGGTAGAAGCCGGTTTTCAGCAGCCCGCCCAGGCTCAGCACCCGCTTGCGCACCAGGTAGGCGATAAACAGCCGCTCGGTGGTCGTGCCGGGCAGCAGGGTGCGATCGACGTCGAAGACGGCGGCGATGGCGACGGGCGTGGCCGGTCCCGCGACGGGATTGGCCGGAGATTCCATGTTTAGACGGTTCCTTTCTAACGCGGCTTGAGATAGTAGTCCCGCGCATCATACAGCACCACCGCGCCGCGCGCCAGGCCATAGAGCACGCTGAACAGCGCCAGCGCCTGGCCCACGCCGACGATCACCGGCCAGGCGCCTTCCCAGCCGTTGAAGCGGCCCGGTTCCTGCTCGGCCCAGAGCAGGAAGCCATACTGCAAAATCAGGTAAATGAAAGTGACGACCTTGGCCCCGCCGTAGAGCGCGCGGTGCAGGCGCGACGCGGCCAGCCAGATACCCAGCCGCGATTGCATCATCGTCTTGTCGCCGAACGCCGTTTTGCCCTCGGCCAGGGCCAGGCTGCGCACGGCATCCACCGCGAAGGAGCGGACCAGCATCACCAGGGGCGCCCAGATCGGCACCAGGTTGAGGTGGGCGCAGACGACCCAGTAGATGTTCTCGACCACCCGGTCGCCGGCAATATCGATGACCGCGCCGGCCATATCGGCCCGACCGCGCTTGCGCGCCACGTAGCCGTCGAGCGCATCGCTCACGAAGACGATCAGAGTCAGGAAGGCGGAAACGAAGGCGGCCCAGGGCTGGCGCAGGTAGAGCAGGCCGATGGTGATGAAGAGGAGTAGGATGCGCGCGAGGGTAATCAGGTTAGCCATACAACATGAGCCTCTATGCCGGCGCGAGACCGGGGTCGGGGGGGCAGGGCGCGTCGGGCCAGACCGGCTGCAGCAGCGTCCATTGCTCCGGGTAGCGCGCGATCTGCTTCTCGATGACCGCAAAAACCGCGCGCGTCAGCGTCGTCACACGTTCGGTGTCGTCGCCCTCGGTGGGCGGATAAATGGGCGGGGTGAAGAAGACGGCATAGCGGTTGCGCCCGGTGCGGTAGCAGAAGCCGGGCACCACGGGGACTCGCGCGCGCAGGGCCATCTTCGCCAGCCCCGTGGCGACCACCGTGTCGTCGCCGAAGAAAGGGATTACCACTCCCGAGCGATCCATGTTGCGATCGGGCAGCAGGCCCACCAGCCGGCCTTCCTTGAGCGCCTGCATCGACTTTTTCAGCGTGGCGAGGCCCTCGTCGATACGCACCATTTCGGACCCCCGCTGGGCGCGCAAACTGGTCATAAACTCGGCCACCGCGGCGGGGCGGAAATTGGCGACCAGGAACAGGATCGACAGCCCGCGCCGGGCCAGCACCTGCGTGACCATGTCGAAGGCGCCCCAGTGGGCCGAGACCAGTAAGATGCCCTTGTCGCCCTCCGCTAACTTTTGCACCATGGCCAGGCTTTCCTGGTCGAAGTCGACCGCCCGGTCGAGCGCGGCGTCGCTCATGCGGCCCACCCGTAACAGATCATAATAGTTGCGCGCAGCGTTGCGGAAGACGGCCCGCGTGGCCCGGCGCACCGCCCGCTCGGACGCCGCCGGCCCCAGCACATGGCGCATATTGCTGCGCGCCGCACAGCGCGACCGCGTGCCCACGATCCACGCGAACTCGCCCAGGCGGTCGGCGATCCAGTTGCCGGCGGACACCGGCAAGCGTTCCACAATCCATTGTACCACGATGAGCAGCCGTATCATCTCGCTCCTTTCTCCGCGGCTATTATAGCAAACGCGCTCCCGGCGTGCGAGTGCGGACGAGTGGTCGGTGGTCAGTGATCGGTGGTCAGTAATGCGTTATGCATTATTACGCGGGGTATCGGGGCGTGAGCAATACATCAGCCCTTATCTCCCACTCCTGGGCACCACACATCTTACTGATCACCGACCACTGACCACCGACCACTCGTCCGGTTGACGCTGTTATGTAATGTGTAGTAAGATTACGCTATAGTTGCCGATCCCGGTTGCCGCGAGACGGCGCGGGCATGGTGTGACCCCCGGCGCGCCGGGGCCGGGCCAGGTGAGGCCGGCGACATGCGGCCGGCGAGGAAGGGTGAGGGCATGGCTCACTCCGCACCGACAACACAAGTCGCCAACGGATCGGGCGATCTGCAGCCCATGCAGCGGCGGCCCCACATCCGCCATATCCACGAAGACGAAGAAGTCTACGGGCTGTTTCACCGCCACTATCTGGTCTTCTTGCGCGGGCTGGCCGCGCCAATCGTGGCTTTCCTGGTACTGCTGCTGACCGCCATGGCGATCAGCGCGGCCAGCCCGGCGGAGACGACCGGGTGGGTGGAAATGCTGCTCTCGGCGGGCACTTTCGTGGTCTGCGGCGCCCTGGTGGCGATTGCCGCCTGGGTGGCCTATATCTTCGCCGACTGGCGGGCCGACTACATGCTGGTCACGCCGCAACGCATCCTGGTCAACGTCGCCACGCCCGGCATCCGCACCGTGCTGCGCGAGGTGCCGATGGGCAAGGTGCAAAACGTCATTATCCATCACGCCTCGATCCAAGAACCGGTCAAGAAGATCCTCCAGGTCGCCAAGCTGATAATCGACACCGCCGGCCTGGGCCAGATCACGTTCGACGACATCAGCGAGCACGACGCCGACGCGGCCAAGACGATCATCATGAGCCTGCAGAGAAACGTGCGCGCCGCCAGCCAGCCGACCCGCGAGCAGTACCGGCACCAGGTGATGTCCAGCATCATCAACGGCACGCCCATGCCGCCGCAGCCGCGCAAAACCCAGGTGCGGTCCTACCCGCGCAGCGGCTTCAACTTCCTCAACCGGATCTTCCCCATCCACCCGCAGCGCGAGGGCCTCAAGGTGATCTGGCACAAGCACTGGTGGTTCCTGCTGCAAGCGGAGATGGTGCCCATCGGCATCTTTATCCTGTTTGAGATAACCAATCTGGTCGTCACCCTCGTCAGCGGAGCGATGAGCGTGCCCGACAACCCGGTGATGACGCTGCTGGCGTTTGTGCGCCCGGTCATCTTCCTGCTGCTGTTGCCCATTGCCCTCTGGCAGTGGGAGGACTGGCGCAACGACAAGTATATCCTCGACCGCGACCGGCTGATCACGGTCGATACGCTGCCGCTGGGCCTCGACGAAACGGTGAAAGAGACGGAGATCCGCCGGGTGGTGGACGCCACGGTGCGGGTCGAGGGGCTGCTGCCCAACCTGCTGCGCTTCGGCACGGTGGTGATGAAGACGCCGGGCGAGGCCACCCAGTTCGATTTTGACGGCGTCCCCCACCCCTTCGACGTGCATCAGGAAATCATGACCCGGCTCGAAGCGCAACGCGAGCAAGAGCAGGCGCAGTGGGACCGCGACATCCAGGACTGGTTGCGCACCTATGTCGAAGAGCGGCGGGCCGAGCCGACCCCGCCACCCCCGCCGCCGTCCGACGGCTGGACGGTCTGGTAGCGGCGCGGCCCGGCCCGGCAAGGGGCGGGCTAGCTCTGCAAAGCCCGCCTGCGCGGGCCGGCTGACCTCAGCATGGGCCGGGCCTGATAGGGCAGCCACCCCTAGCGCGCCTGCAACTTTGCGGGGCGCGATTACGTCTTTCTAATGTGGGTTCTACCAGTCCGCCATCGTGATTTTGCGTGATTTTGTGTGATTTTGCAGTGTAGGGGCCGGTTTCAAATCGGCCTGGTTGCCTGGTGTAGGGGCCGTTTGAAACCGGCCTGGTTGCCCGGTGTAGGGGCCGGTTTCAAATCGGCCTGCCGCCCATCAGAAGCAGTGTGAGGACGATCAGGCGTCTATCCAGGAGAGCAACTTGCGATTGTTGAAATCAGGGGCCGTAATTCGGCTGGGCGCCGCCGTGCTGGCGGCGCTTGTCGTGCTGCCGGGGCTGCTGTGGGGGGCGGGCCGGGTGGCCGCCGCGCCGGGCGCCCAACCGGCGGGCCTGAGCATGACCGTGCAGGCCGGGTTCGAGGGCCATTATAAGCTGGGCGAGTGGTTCCCGGTGCAGGTCACGGTGAGCAACAACGGCGCGCCGTTCGACGCTGAAGTCCAGGTGGACGCCGTGGGCGACAACGACCAGACGCTGGCGACCTATGCCCGGTCGGTGGCCCTGCCCGCGCCCGCGCGCAAACAGGTCACGCTATACACCTATGCCACCTCGTTCCAGCACACGGTGCGCGTGCGTATTTTGCAGGGCACCACGGTGCTGCTGGAGCAGCGCGCGCCCATCGATCCCGTAAGCAACGGCTTCCTGCTGGTCGTG
>DASSGZ010000437.1:0-5354 GCA_035693165.1 Chloroflexia bacterium
GCACAAGGGGCTGAGCGTCCTGCTGGATGCCTATCAGCGTCTGGAGGCGCCGCCGCCGCTAGTGCTGATTGGGGCCGACTGGCCGGATACCCCGGCCACGTTCCCGCCAAATGTGATTGTCGGCAAAAA
This sequence comes from Chloroflexia bacterium, assembly GCA_035693165.1. Lineage (GTDB taxonomy): Bacteria > Chloroflexota > Chloroflexia > QHBQ01 > JAICKM01 > JAICKM01. The sequence goes on from DASSGZ010000437.1 coordinate 130, forward strand.
CTGGCCGCACCAGGCAGTGATGCACGCGTGGCAGCGTTGTCTGTTCGGGCTGGCCCCCTCGATCTGGGGGGAACCCTGTCCCACGGTGGTGATGGAAGCGATGGCGATGGGCCGCCCGGTGATCGGCACCGAGATGGGCGGCTTACCCGACCTGATCGCCGCTGAACACACCGGGCTGCTGGTACCTCCGCAAGATCCTGACGCGTTGGCCCAGGCGATGGCGACCCTGCTCGCCGATTCAGCGACCCGCGCCAGGATGGGTCGCGCCGCCCAGGAAAAGGTCCGCGAGTTCCTGGCAAGTACAGTAGTTGGACGGATCGAACAGGTTTATCAAACGCTAGCTGCGGGTTAGCAGGAGTCATATGGCTACACAATACAACAGCGCGGCCGTCATTGCTGGCCGTGCGCTCCACCCGCCCTGGAATGAAGGTACCCGCGTGATCGCCCGTAACCTGGTCCGCGGGACGAGTACAGTGCGTCGAGTGCAGGTCGTGTCGCTGACGCAGGCCGACTTCCGCAATGCCTCCACCGAAGAACCTGCCGTCCGGCACGTGTACAGTGGCGTTGGCTACGGAATGCGGGGCGATTATTTAGGGATGCGGGGGATTTTGCGGCAGGTGGATCAGGTGCGGCGGACGATGCCCGTGGGGGTGGTCCATTTACTGAACTTACCACTGGCGCTGGCGCCGTGGTTACGCCGGCGGGGGATCCGTGTCATCGCCCATATCACCTTGGCGCAGCAGGCGTATCTCAGCCCAGCCGAGCGCTGGCGCGCGGTGCTGGGCTGGCGGTTGTTTGATCCCTGGGTGGCGTCCTATGCGCTCAGTTCGCCGGCGTTAACGGCCCCATTACGGGCACGAGGTCTCCCCGCGGCCAAGCTGCGGGTCATCCCCGCCTCGATAGACACGGATCTCTATCAGCCGGCCGCCCCGGCCACGATCCGCCCGCAATTGGGCGTGCATCCGACGGAGCGGTTGGTAGTCTACATTGGCACGCTCTCGCCCTTGCGCTTTCCGGCCCCGCTGATCCGGGAGGCGTTGGCCCAAACGGCAGTCGGCAATGCAGCCCCCATCCGGTTTTTGGCGTTTGCGCCCCACGCGACCCATAGCTATAACCAAACATGGAGTGCCGCCGTGGACCAGCAACTGAAAGACATCGCGGGGGTTAGCACCCAGGTCGTGCTCGGCGATTTGACCGACAGCGAAAAAGCCGCCTGGTTCCAAGCAGCAGATGCCGTCCTCGTGCCGTTTACCGCCCCGGTCGCCGTCGAACCACCGCTGACCCTGTTGGAGGCCATGGCCTGTGGGACGGCTGTGGTGGTCACACCCCACGGCAACCAGTCCGAACTGGTTGAGAATGGGCAGAACGGGATGCTGTATGAAACGCCTGCCGAACTCAGCGCCCACTTGCGCGACGTATTCAGCTCGGGCCCGGCGGCCATGGCCGGGCTACGAGCAGCCGCCCGTGCGACGATTGTGCAGCGCCATAGCCTCGCCGCCGCGACGGCCGCCGCGACGCAGGTCTGGGCGGCTGTCGAGTCACCGGAGCGCCGATGAGGCCCAAGCGCATAGCCGCCGCCGGGCTGATTATGCTGGCGCTCAGTGCCGTCGCCACCATTGGGCTGCTGCGGCAGACGGACTGGCCACTGCACCCTGGCGAGTTGGATCTACGCGCCTTACCGGCGCCGTACTGGATGGGGCTGGGCCTGGGCACGGTGGGCGGGTTACTGGCGCTCTGGAACGCGACAGGGGGTCGCACCTGTAGCTGGGTAGTGGTTGGACTCGCGTTTTTGTATGGCCCGGCGTTTTTGCTGGGACTCTGGCCGGCCTTTGCCGGGTGGGATACCTTCCTGCATGCCGCCCCAGCCAGCAGCCTCTTGCAGGGAGCGGGACTGCCGCCGACGAATTTCTACGCCGGGCAATATCCGGGGCCGCCGTTGCTCTTGGCCACACTGTCGGCGGTGAGCGGGCTTTCGCCGATTGATGCAGGGCTGATCGTCGTCAGCGGTGCGGCGGTGAGTTTGAGTCTAGTCTGGATGGGCATCGCCCGCACCTTCCTGGGCGACAAAATGGCCGCCGCCGTAGCCCTGGCGGTCCTGGCCACGACTCCGGCGGTGCTGACCAACGAGCACTTCTCCCCCTGGTTCGTCGGCTACCTGGCGACCTGGGGCGTGATGCTCCTGCTGGCTCTGGCGATTACCCAACCCGACCGCTCCTGGACCGCTCTCAGCGTCGGCGCCTTGCTCCTGGGAGCGGCGGTTGTTATCAGCCATCCTTTCTTGCCGATTGTGATTCTCGGCCTCCTCATCGGGGCGTCTGTCTGGAGCTGGTGGGTACGCACCGACAAGACGCGCGCCATTGGCTGGTTCACTGGCGTGCTGCTGGTCGGTTTTATCAGTTGGATGCTCTACGTCGCCACGATCTACCTGGCGACCAGTGTCTCCTTCCTGCGCGATCTCCTGGTGCAATCCCAAGACGTAAGCGAACCATGGGCGGCCCTGCCCATCAGCGAGGTCTTCCGGCGCGCCGACCCTCCAGCCCTGGCCCTGATGGTTTTACGGATTGGACTGTATGTTGCCACGGGCGCGTTAGCGCTGGCCGGGCTGCTTCTACCCGATCTGCGCCGCCGGGTTGTGATCGTGTTGGGTCTGGCCGCGACCACCATGTCGTCAGTAGTGGTCGGGTTTTCGTCCGACTCGTCCTGGTTGTTGCGGGTGCTCTATATGGCCCCGCCGCTGCTCACGCTCGGGGCCGGCATGACCCTGGTGGCCGGGGCCACCCGTTTCCATCTTGGTCGCCGGGCCGCGGGGGTGGGCCTCGCTGGCCTAGGGCTGGCGCTGCTGGCGAGCCTGTTCCTGTGGCATCCGCCCACGCTCGTCTATAGTGTCCATCCCAGTGAAGCACCCTTCATCATCTGGCCGCAAGAGCAGGCCGCTGCCCGCGATGTAGCCAATCGCGCGGCCCCTACCGAAGAGGTAGCCAGCGATCTGCAAACGATGATCATCTATTCAGAGCAGCAACCCAACTACCCCCCATTTGCTCATGGCGTTTCGATGGGCAGCAACCTGGAGAAGCGGTTAGAGACCGACCCCTTGCTGTTCTCGGGAACCTGGATTATCCGGTCCCGGCGGCAAGATCTGATGAGTTACCAGGCGCAAGATCTCGATCCGGCCTTCTGGCAAGCGCTCGATCAGCGGCTGGCCGCTGCGCTGGATCAGGTCTACGACAATGGATTTGCAAGGGTTTACCGTAGGAGACAACCATGATGCGGACGCAGCGGGGTCACGCAGCGAAAGGCTGGGCCGTGACCGGTCCGGCGGCGGAAGCGCACCGCGCGCTGCTGCGCGCCTATTTCGGCCCGGCGGCCACGGGCCTGCCCCCCAACGAGGTCACGCCCGACCAGGTGGAGCAACTGGCGAGCAATAAATACACCGTGTTGCCGTACAACGGCTCGACCACCGACCTCCCGGCGACGCTCGATCCGGCGGTGCGCGAGCGGATTCAGCAGCAACAGCAGCGGCACGGCGCCTGGCTAGAGATGGTGACGCAGGTCGTTCCCATCCTGGATCAGATCAAACCAGGATATGTCCTCATGAAGGCGCTCGAATCGCCTTTTGCGCCGATGTCGGACATCGATTTTTTGATTCCGCAGCCCGATGACATTGTCCGCAGTGTGACGGCCCTCGCCCAGGAAGGCTTCGAGTTTTACCGCTTTCGGCTGTGGGCGCATCCGCTTAAAATCATGGCCGTGCCCGCTGGGCAGTCAGTTAAGGCCCCAGCGGCGGTGGATTTTTATCCCGATGCCATGTGGATTCGCAAACACGTGCTGGACGGGGTCGGGGTCATCGCCCGCCGACAGCGCACGAGTGTCCGGGGGGTCGAAGTCTATACGCCGGTCGTGGAGGACGACTTCTATCTAGTGGTGACTCATGCACTGGCACGCGGCGATATCATGCTTGGCGAACTGGATCATGGGGCGCGCTTACTGGCTCACAGCGGCTTCGACTGGGACCGCGTGTTGCGGGCAGCCAGGGCTTTCGGCTGTTTAGACAATATCTACGTCTATCTTCGCCTGCTACAGATGGTGTGTCAGGCCCTGGACCGCGCGGCGCCCATACCGGTGCAGCTGTGGGCCGAACTGGAGCGCTATGCGATCAATCGCCAATGGCGGGGCTGGCTGGATCGGGTGGAGCCGAACGTCATCTTCCCGCTGCGCTTTCCCCTGCGGTTGGGCACCATCCAATCCGGGGCATATCATTTACCAGCGGTGCGCGCACGCTTGCGCCCCGGCGAATGGGTGTTTGACGCAATTACCCATGGGCATCTGATCGTCACCCATCTACTACGGAGGGACTAAGTATGTCGGCGGCTCGCACCATTGTGGACAAAGGCCTGGGAACGACGGCGATCACGCTGGCCCTACTCGGTGGCCTGGGCAGCGCGCGGAGTGTCCAGTTGCTGTTACACGGCAGCACTCTAGCCCACCGGATTTTCGGCCTGGCCGGGATACCTCTCATGGGGCTGAGCGTCCCGCTGGCCGCCTATGTAGGCTACCGATTGGTGCGGTATCCCCCGGAGCGCCGCTCAAGCGTTACCGCCATCGCCCGCGATGCCAAGCGCCAGCGGCGCCCGCTGACCACCCGTTGGGAGGTGTAATATGGATTTCCCGCATCTGATCGTCCTTTCAGGAATCGATGGCAGTGGCAAATCCAGCCACCTCGCCTGGATCGCGGCGGCGTTGCGGGCCGCAGGGCAACGCTATCATTATGTGCGGCTGCGTTGGGCGGCGCTAACCAGCTATCCGCTGCTGCTAGGTGCCCGGTTATTGGGTTATGCGCCCCGCCGGTATAACCCGCGTTCACAAACCGTGGTAATCGAGCATCGCTATGATCGCTTTTTGCCGATGCGCCTGTTGTGGCCGCAGTTGTTCGCCCTTGATATGCAAGTCCTGGCCCGGCGCAAAGTTTTGCGCCCGCTCCATCAGGGAGAGTGGGTGCTCTGCGACCGCTATGTGCTCGACGCGATTGTGGATGTAGCGACCATGCTACGCAACGATCATTTACTCGAAAACCGGTTCGCGCGGCAGTTATTGCCGTTGATCCCCGCCGATAGCCGTAGCCTCATCTTGGACACCGATCCGGCCACCGCCTATGAGCGCAAACTCGATGTCCCGAACCGGGAATTCCTGACCGAGCGCCGCCCGCGTTACCTCCAGTTGGCAGCGAC
>DASSGZ010000438.1:0-41963 GCA_035693165.1 Chloroflexia bacterium
GGCCATCAGCAGCACGGTCGAGGCGCGGGCGATGGACGGCGAGAACTTGATCGCGTCTTCCATGCCGGGCAGGTGGACGCCGGAGAGCACGAGCTGGTCGCCGAAGGCGCGGGCCAGGCCGACGAGTAGCGCGCCGATGGCCGCGCCGGGATAGCTGCCCATGCCGCCGATGACCACGGCAATGAAGGCCAGCAGCAGGAAGTCCTGGCCCAGATTGGGGCTGAGGCCGATAAACGGCGCCGCCGCCACCCCGCCCAGCGCGGCCAGCCCCGCCCCCAGCGCGAACACCAGGGTGAAGACCCGGCGCACGTTGATGCCCAGCGCCTGCACCATCTCGCTGTCCTGCACGCCCGCGCGGATGATCATGCCCATGCGCGTGTACTTGAGCAGCAGGGCGATGGCGACGAAGATGAGCAGGCCGAGCACGATGATGAAGATGCGATAGCTGGGGAAGGGCCGCCCCATCACGTCAATGGAGGCGCAGTGGTCACTGAACCAGGCCAGCAGGTCGGGCGAGGGGCAATTTTTGCTGTTACTGTTGAAGAACGCGGGGATATCCATATAGAAGCCCGCCGGCCCCCAGATGCCCTTGACTGCCTCGGTGCCCACGAACACGAGGCCCAGCGTGAGCAACACCTGGTAGATGGGCCGCGTATAGAGCGGGCGGATCATGCTCCACTCGATGCCCGCACCGAGCGCCGCCCCGGTGCCCGCACCGATCAGCAGCGCCAGCAGGAAGCGCAGGTTCGACGACAGGCCGAGGATCCAGGTCTCGCCGGGCGTGCGCAGCGGCACCAGGACGGCGGCCAGCGCGATGAGTGCTACGCCCATCAGCAGGCGCCGCCCGCCGGGCGCCACGGCGCCCGGTCGCCGCGCCGTGTGCAGACCGGTTGCCACGCCGAACAGCACCCCCGCCGGCACCAGCCAGATCAGCCGCAGGGCAAACGCGCCGTCCGGTTCCTGGGCCACGGCGGTGGGCACGGCGCCGCCGCTGGCGATGGCGCTGCTGGCGGCCAGTTTGAGCAGGTCGAAGCCGCCCAGCCCCAGCAGCAGCAGCAGCGCCCCGAGCAGCGCCGGCGCCCAGGTGATCCAGCGCGGCAAGCCGGCGGGCACGCGCCCGCCCCAGCGGCGCGCGACCCAGGCGCCCAGCAGCGCGCCGCCCGCCAGCACCAGGGCGAACGGCGCGGTGTTGAGAATCATGCGCGGGTTGGCGTAGAGCGTGTACCCGGCATAGGCGCCCACCATGAACAGGGTGCCGTGCGCGAAGTTGAGCACGTCCATCAGGCCGAAGATGAGCGAGAGGCCCGCCGTGACCAGGAAGTAGAGCGCGCCGAGGGTCAGGCCCGACAGCACGATGCTGGCCGTGACCCGCGGTTCGTACTGCCGGCTTAACAGCACCAGCAGCAGCACCACCACGCCCGCGGTCACAAGGGCGGCGCGATTGCGGCGCAACACATCAACCATAACGATTTCCTCGCCGGGGCCTACGCGGCGCCCAGGTAGCGCGTGATCAGCGCCTGGTCCTGCACCAGGTCGGCCATACGGCCCGCCTGCACGCTGCGCCCGTCGTCCAGGATATAGTACTGGTCGGCCAGTTGCGCGGCCATACGGAAGTTCTGCTCGACCAGCAGCACGGTGATGTACTCGGACAGGCGGCGCAGCGCGGCCACGATATGCTCGATGATGATCGGGGCCAGGCCCTCGCTCGGCTCGTCGATCAGCAGCAGGCGGTTGTCGGGCACCAGGGCGCGGGCGATGGCGAGCATCTGCTGCTGCCCGCCCGACAGTTGCCCGCCGGGCAGGCTGTAGAAGCGTTTCAGATCGGGGAAGAGGGTGAAGATCAGGTCGGCGTGACGGGCCAGGTCGCCCTTATGCCGCTCGGCGATCTTCAGGTTCTCCTCCACGGTCAGATCGCGGAAGATGGCCCGGTGTTCGGGCACGTAGCCCACGCCCAGCGCGGCGATGTTGTAGGCCGGGCGCCCGGCGATGTCCTGCCCGTCGAGCACGATCCGCCCCGCGCGCGGGGCCAGCAGGCCCATGATCGAGCGCAGTGTCGTCGTCTTGCCCGCGCCGTTGCGGCCCAGCAGGGCGGTGATGCTGCCCTGCGGCACCGTCAGCGATACGCCTTCCAGGATATGGAACTGGCCGATGTAGGTCTGGATCGACTCAACGGTGAGCAGGTTCGGCATCGTTGTAGCTTTCCCCTAGATAAGCGCTTTGCACCGCCGGGTTGGCCCGGATCTCGGCGGGTGTGCCCTCGGCCAGCAGGTGCCCCTGGTGCATGACCGAGATGCGGTCGGAGACGTTCATCACGATGCCCATGTTGTGCTCGACCAGCAGGATTGTCTTGCCGGTGCGGGCGCGCACGGCGTGGATGATGTCGAGCAGCATGGGCACCTGTTCGGAGGCCATCCCGGCGGTCGGCTCGTCCAGCAGCAACACCTCCGGATCGGCGGCCAGCAGCACGGCGAGTTCGAGCTTGCGTTTGTCGCCGTGGGGCAGCACCGCCGCGGTCAGACCCGCTTTGCCGTCGAGGCCCACCGCCCGCAGGGCGTCGCGGGCCTGTTCCTCGTAGCGGCGGAAGCGGCGGGCGGGCGCCCAGAGCTTGAGGCTGTCGTGGCCCAGCGCCTGGGCGGCCAGCCGCGCATTTTCGAGCACGGTCAGGTTCGGGAACAGGTTGGTGATCTGGAACGAGCGCCCCACGCCCAGGTGGGCCAAGCGGTGCAGCGGCACGCCGGTGATGTCGCGCCCGCGCAGGAAGACCTGGCCGCGGGTCGGCTTGATGCGCCCGCTGATCAGGTTGAAGAGCGTGGTCTTGCCCGCGCCGTTCGGCCCGATAATCGAGTGGAGGGTGCCCGCCTGCACCTGCAGGTTCACCCCGTCCACGGCCCGCAGGCCGCCAAAATAGCACGACAGGTCGCGCGTTTCGATCACAATGTCGGTCATACGTAGCTATCAGCCGTGTGCTGCGCACCGCTGCGCGATCAGGTACGAGTGGTCAGTATGTGCTGCACGCGGTTATGGGAATAGCCGTCAGCTATCAGCATAAGAGGCTGACGGCTGACGGCTGACGATTGATCGCTTACTGCTTGCAGCGGTTCATCTCGGCGGGGACGGCGCACGGGGGCGCGGTCTCCTCGGGCTTGAAGAGCTTAACCAGATCGAAGAACTTGAAGTCCGGGTCGGTCGTGTTCTTCAGCTTGACCAGCGCCATCGGCTGGAGCAGAACGTGGTCTTCGGGCCGCACGGTGTAGGACCCCTTGGGACCGTCGAACTGCATACCCTCCAGCGCCTTGATCATGCCGTCCGCCGCCGGGTCGCCGTTGGTGGCTTCCAGCGCCTTGACCAGCATGATCGCCGCGTCGAAGCCGCCCTCGGTGAACAGGTCGGGCGGGCTGTTGTACTTGGCCTTGTGCTGCTCGACCAGCCAGTTGTTCACGGGGTTGTCGAACAGCGCGTAGTGGTAGACGCTCACGCCCACCGAGCCGACGGCGTCGGCGTAGCCCTTGGCCATGGTCTGGTTGTCGCCCATGCCCGTGGCGACGACCATGTTCTTGAAGACGCCCAGTTGCTGCATCTGCTGGAACAGCGGCACGAAGCCCGCGCCGGCCCAGGTCACGACCAGCACGTCGGCCTTGGCGTCAAGCACCTGGTTGATGTAGGGCGTGAAGTCGGTCGTGTCCTGCGGCGCGAAGACGGTGCCCGTGTCCTTGTCGTTGTCGTTGACGGTGAAGGTGCCGCCCGCGCCCTTGATCACCGAGTAGAAGGCGGCGGCGGAACCGCGCCCGAAGGCATAGTCCGGGGCAATCTGCACGAAAGTCTTGCCCAGGCCGACCAGGGCTGCGCCCATGGTCAGCGCGTCCTGCACGCTGGTGCGGCCCGCGCGGAAGGTGTAGGGGTTGAAGTTCTTGCCGGTCAGGTCGGGGGTGGCCGCCGGGGTGGAGATATAGATCAGCTTGTTCTGCGCGGCCAGCCCGGAGACGGCCAGGGCCACGCCCGAGCTCGGCACGCCGACCAGCACCTTGGCGCCGTCCTTCTCGATGGCCTCGCGCGCCAGCGCCGTGCCCGTATCGACGTTGCTCGCGGTGTCCTTGGTCACAACCTTGATCGTCTTGCCCGCCACCTGGTTGGTGCCCTTGGTCGCGTAGTTCAGGCCCAACTCGAAGCCGCGCTCCAGCATCGGGCCGTAGATCGCCAGGGAGCCAGAATCGTCGGTCAGCAGGCCCACGGTGAGGTCGCCGCCGGTGCCGCTACCGCTGCTCGCCGTGGTGGCCGTGGCCGCCGGGGCGGTGGTGTCGGTCGCTGCGGGGGCAGCCGCCGTCGTGTTGGTCGGCGCCGCAGGCGCCGGGGTATCGGTGGCCGCCGCCGCGGGCGGCACGGGCGTGTTGGTGGCCGCCGTCTCGCCGCAGGCGGCCAGCAGCAGGCTCATGATCATCAGCAGGCTCACCACGAGCCATTGACCCTTGTGCGCGTGTCGTTTCATGCTCTCCTCCTCTGAATACGGTACGATAACTCAGCGCCCCGCGTGCTGGAGATGCTCCAGCAAAGCAGCCATGAATTCGGCGGGCTTCTCCACGTGCGGCGAATGCCCGCAATCAGCGATCACCTTTTCCCAGTAGCGCCCGCCCGCCGCCTGGTAGGCGTCCAGCACGGCGTGTATCTGGCCGACCATCGGCTGCGGCGGGTAGACCTCGGCCCCCGGCCACCCCGGCACGGCGCCTAACTGGCCGAGGAACCCGAAGTCGAAGAACGAGGTGTCGGACGTGATCTGGTCGTCGGCGCCGCGCACCCACAGCACCGGCGGCTGCGGTGTCACCTGGGCGAAGGCGCTCAGGTTGCAGTAGCCGGGCGCCATAGCGTTGTTGATGCCGCGCGGGCCGGGTGCCACGCCGGGCCAGTTCTCCGACGTGGTCATGTCGCCGGGGTAAAAGTCGTCGCCGATGCGCATCGAGAGCATTTCGGTGACGAAGACCTCTTCACGGTCGGGCGCGGCCTTGAACGGCGGCTTGAAGTAGAAGGTGTTCATCACGTTGCGCGGGCTGGTGGGGCTATCGGCGCCGCGGTCGCCCTCGCGCAAGAGCTTGACAAACTCCGGGTTGGCGGTGCCCCCGCCCGCCCCGGCGAAATCCGGGTAGGTGGGCGTGCCCGCGGTATCCTTCGTGCCGCCGAAGCCGTAGGGCGCGAGCGGATCGACCAGGGTCAGCGAGCGCACATCCGCCGGGTGGTCGATGGCGTACTGCATCACCACGCCGCCGCCCATGGACCAGCCCACCAGGTGGGCCGGGCCCAGCCCCAGCGCCGCGACCAGCGCGTGCAGATCGTCAGACCAGTCGCGCAAGCCGCGCGTGGCGTCTAGCGGCAGTGCTTCTGTCTGGCCGTAGCCGCGCAGATCGGGCGCCAGCACGCGATAGGGCGCGGGCAGCGCCAGCATGGTCTCTTCCCAGAAGCGCGCCGCGGACGTGTTGCCGTGGACCAGGATCACCGGCACGCCATCGTCCGGCCCGCTGGTGAGCACGCGCATCTGCAAGCGATTGGTTGGCACGGTCACGGACGTGATGCCGGGTAACAGCGATTCCTCAGCCATTCTCAAACTCCTTGATATGCTCAATTAACAGCGCGACAAACGTATCGGGGGCTTCCATGTTGGGCGAGTGGCCGATATCCGGCAGCACCACCGTCTTGCGGGCCTTGAGCGCGGCGGCGGCGCGGTCGACGTTCGGCCCGCCGGTCAGGATGTCCTGCGCCCCATCGACCACCAGCGTGGGGATACCCGCTTCGCCCACCCTGTCGCCCGGCTTCCAGTCCAGGCACGCCTGCACGTTGCGCAACGACGCTTCCAGCCGCTGCTCGTGCCCCTCGTCGACCACGCGCTGCCAGTAGGCGTCGGCGGGGGCCGCTGGGACCAGCGCCTTGAGCGCCTGCCCGAACAGCGCCTTGTTGGCCTTGAGGGCCTCCTGCCCCGCCGGGTTGTTGAACGCCTCCGGCATGCCGTCTACCCAGGCCGGGGCGACCACAGTGAGCGTGCGCACGCGCTCGGGATGGTCGAGCGCGAACTGCATGGCGATGGCCGTGCCCAGCGAATGCCCGACGAGATGGAACCGGTCCAGCCCCAGCGCATCGACAAAGGCGTGCAGGTCGGCGGCCAGCGAGGGGATGCTGTAGTCCGAGTCCGGCCCTTCAGTTTTACCGCGTCCGCGCACGTCCGGCGCGATGCCGTGATAGCCGGGCGGCAGCCGGTCCAGCACCGGCTCCCAGGTGGTGGATGTCACCCAGTTGCCGTGCACAAAGACGATGGGCGTGCCCGCGCCCTGCTCGATATAGTGGACGTTCAGATCTCCGGCCCGCACAAACGGCATGGTTTAGTCCCTTTCCGCGACCTGCGCGAAGAACTCGGTGACGATGCGGCTGAAAGCCTCCGGCTGTTCCAGGGCCGCCGCGTGGCCCAGCCCGTCCATCACCCGCAACTGCGCGCCGGGCACGGCGGCGACGATGTCGCGCGCCAGCTTGGGCGGTGTCAGCACGTCGTCCTCGCCGACCACGACCAGCGTCGGCGCGCTGATCGCCGGGAGTTGGGCGCGGATGTCGTGGACCATGGCCCCCTTGATCAGGTTGGTGGCCGGGGCGATGGGCAGGTTGACGCCCTTCTCGCGGAAGGCCAGCAGCCCGGTGTAGTTCTGCTCCAGGTAGCCGCCGCCCCAGACCCAGGGCAGGGCCACGTCGAAGCGCAGCGGGCTGCCGCCCACCTCCATCGCCCGGATCCACGAAGTCAGCTTGACGTGCAGGATCGTATCGACGGCGGCATAGGCGCCCGACACGACCTGCGCCTGCACCCGCTCCGGGTGCGCGGCGGCATAGCCCAGCAGCGCCGCGCCGCCATTCGACAGGCCCACGAAGCAGGCCCGTGCGATGCCCAGCGCCTCGACCAGCGCGGCCAGGTCGGCGGTATGCAACTCGGTCTCGTAGACCTGGTCGGGCTTGTCCGACTGGCCCTGGCCGCGGCAATCGTAGACCAGGCAGTGATAGCGTTCCAAGAAGAAGGGCAGGTGGGCGTTCCAACTGGCCGTGTCGGTCAGCAGGCCGTTGACGAACACCACGACGGGGCCGTCCGGGTTGCCCTTCCATTCGTAGAACAGTTCGATGTCGTTGGCGCGGATACGTGGCATGGCGGAACCCTGTTACATGCTAATGGGCGGGCGAAAGATCCAACTGGGCAATCGTTTCCTGCAAGACCTGGGCCGACTGGCGCAGCGCGGCGATCTCCTGCTCGTTGAGCGCGAGGTGCAGCACCTGCTCCACGCCGTCGCGGTCGATGACCGTCGGCAGGCTCAGGTACACGGCGTCGATGCCGTAGTAGTTTTCGATGCGGCTGGAGATCGACAGCACCGTGTTCTGGTCGCGCAGGATGGCTTCGACAATACGCAGCAGCCCGGCGGCCACGGCATAATATGTGGCGCCCTTGCGCTCGATGATCTGATAGGCGGCGTCGCGAGTCTGTTCGAAGACCTTGTCCATGTCCAATTGCGAGTAGTCGCGGTCCTGGGCGGCGCAGAAGTCGGGCAGGCGCATGCCCGCGATGTTCGCCAGCGACCAGACCGGCACCTCGCTGTCGCCGTGCTCGCCCACGATATAGGCATGGACGCTGCGCGAGTCGACGCCATAGTGCTGGCTCAGCAGGTAACGGAAGCGCGCCGTGTCCAGGATGGTGCCCGAGCCGATGACGCGCTGGGCGGGCAGGCCCGACAGTTTCCAACTCACGTAGGTGAGCACATCGACCGGATTGGTTGCGATCAGCAGGATGCCGTTCGGGTTGTAGCGCGCCACTTCGGGCACGATGGTCTTGAAAATGGCCGTATTCTTCTTGACCAGGTCCAGCCGGGTCTCGCCGGGCTTCTGGGCGGCGCCCGCGCAGACCACCGTCACGGCGGCGCCCGCACAGTCGGGGTACTCCCCGGCCCAGACGCGCGTGGGGTGGGCGAAGGGCTCGGTGTGGTTCAGGTCCATGACCTCGCCCTCGGCGCGCGAGCGGTTCAGGTCGATGAGCACGATCTCCGACGCCAGGCCGCTGAGCAGCAGGGCGTAGGCGAAAGTCGCGCCGACATTGCCGACGCCGACGATGGCGATGCGATTCGGATGCGCTTGGTTGGCCGCTGTACTAACCATGGTACTGCCTCTCTTTCCCGGTTACAGTGTGCCGTCAGCCGGTGCCGTAGCGGGCGCGCAGCAGGGTCTTATCGACCTTGCCCGCGCCGGTCTGTGGCAGCGTGTCCGTGAAGACAACGCTCTTCGGCACTTTGTAACGGGCCAGGCGCGCGCGGCAGAACTCGATGAGCTCATCTTCGGGCACACTCGCGCCGGGCCGGGCGACGATCACGGCGCGGCCCACCTCGCCCCATTTGGCATCCGGGACGCCGATCAGCGCCGCGGCGGCCACGGCGGGGTGCGCAGCCAGCACGTTCTCGACCTCTGCCGGGTAGATGTTCTCGCCGCCGGAGATGATCATGTCCTTCAGGCGGCCCACGATATAGTAGTAGCCTTCGGCGTCGCGGCGGGCCAGATCGCCGGTGTGCAGCCAGCCGTCCACAATCGTCTTCGCCGTTTCTTCCGGGCGACCCCAGTAGCCGGCGCAGACGTGCGGCCCGCGGATGATCAGTTCGCCCACTTCGTCCGGCGGGCATTCACGGCCCTCGGCGTCGACCGCGCGCACGTCCACGTGGAACAGGGGCGCGCCGACGGCGCCCGGCTTGCGGCGCACATCTTCGGGCGGCAGCCAGAAGGTGTTCGGCCCGGCCTCGGTCAGCCCGTAGCCGGTCTTGAAGTCGATGCCGCGCGCCCAGAAGCGCTCGAACACGGGCAACGGGCAGGGCGCCCCGCCGCTGATGACCAGTTTGAGCCGCGAGAAGTCGGCGTCAGCCCAGCGCGGGTGCTCTTGCAGCGCGATGAACATGGTCGGCACGCCGAAGTAGATCGTCACGCCCGCGTTGGCGAGCAGGTCATAGACCTGGTCCACGTCGAACTGCCGGCAGACGATGGACGTGCCGCCGATATGGACCAGCGGCGCGGTGAACACGTTCAGCCCGCCGGTGTGGAACAGCGGCGAGTTGAGGACGCCGCGGTCGTCGGGGGTCAGGCCCCAGCTCATCACGGTGTTGATCGAGTTCCAGGCGATGTTGCCATGGGTGAGCACGGCCCCCTTGGGCAGCCCGGTGGTGCCGCCGGTGTAGCAGATCACCCAGGGATCGTCCCAGGCCAGTTCGACTTCCGGCGGGGGCGTGGCGGGGTAGTCCTCGCGCGCCGCGAAGATCGGATCGTCGGGCGCGGCCCGCCCGTCCGGGTCGAGCGCGACCCAGTGGCGCACGGACGGGGCTTCCGCTCGTATGGCCTGGACCGGGGCGACGAACTCGGGCCCGTAGACCAGCACCTTTGGCGTGCCGTCGGCCAGCAAGCCGCCCAGTTCGTGGGGCGTGAGCCGCCAGTTGAGCGTTTGCAGGATGGCGCCGAGCTTGCCGCAGGCGAACCAGATGTCCAGGTACTCGACGCAGTTCATCGCCAGCACGGCCACGCGGTCGCCCTTGCCGATGCCCAGGTCGCGCAGCAGGTGCGCCGTCTGGTTGGCCGCCGCGTTCCACTCGCGGTAGGTGATCGGCCGGTTGTCGTGCAGCGTATCGATCAGCGCCACTTTGTGCGGGCTGAGCATATCGCGCCGGGCTAACCAATCGCCGATGTACATGGCAGGGCCTCTCAGGTGCCGATGACCAGGCCGCCGTCCACGTTGAGCACGGCGCCGTTGATGAAAGCGGCCTCGTCGGAGGCCAGGAACAGGTAGGCCGCGGCCACGTCGGCGGGTTCGCCCATGCGCCCCAGCGGGGTGCGAGCGATCATGCCCGCCAGCACCGAGTCGGGCATGGCCGCCGTCATCTCGGTGGCGATGAAGCCGGGCGCGACGGCGTTCACGCTGATGCCGCGCTTGCCCAGTTCGCGCGCCCAGACGCGGGTCATGCCGATCACTCCCGCCTTGGAAGCCACGTAGTTGGTTTGCCCGAAGTTGCCGTAGAGCCCGACCACCGACGACGCACTGATGATGCGCCCGCTGCCCTGCGTGATCATCACCGGGGCCACGGCCTGGGTGCAATTGAACACACCTTTCAAGTTGACGGCCATCACGGCGTCAAAGTCGGCCTCGCTCATCTTGCCGGTGACCTGGCCGTCCTTAACCTTGACCAGTTGCGCGTCGCGGGTGATGCCGGCGTTGTTAATCAGGATGTCGATGCGGCCATACTCCTGCACCACTTCGCTCACGGCGGCTTCCACGTCGGTTTGCTCGGCGACGTTGACCTTGCGGAAGACGGCCTTGCCGCCGTCGGCGCGGATCTGCTCGGCGAGCGCGTGGCCGGTGGCCTCGGCCATGTCCCAGATCGCTACGGCGGCCCCGGCCCGCACGAAGGTGAGCGCCGTCTCGCGCCCGATGCCGTTGGCTCCGCCGGTGATCACTGCCACTTTGCCGGTTAGTTCGATCCCCATTGCACCACCCCTGCTCCCCATGCGTAACCGATGCCCGCGGCGACCATGACCATCAGGTCGCCGTCGTGCAACCGGCCCGTTTCCAATCCCTTCTTGATCGAGACCGCCTGGTCCTGCTGCCCGATGTGGCCGAAGTCGGACAGGTAGAACGACTGGTCCTCGCGCAGCCCGAGTTCGCGCAGCACGAAATCGTGCGCCGAGCGCTTCATGTGCAGCACGTTGAGGTAGTCGATGTCGGCGCGGGTGTGGCCGCTTTGCCCCAGGGCCTCGTCGATGACGCGCAGGAAGTTCTGCATGGACAGCGCGTCCAGGCGCTGCTTCATGCCCTCGGGATCGGGCACGTCGAGCCGGTTGCGGCCCGCGGCAATTGCCTCGGCGGTGAGTGGTTCCATCGTGCCGCCCGCCGGGACAATGACATCCAGCGAGAACGAACCGTCCACGATGACCGAGGTGCCCAGCAGGCTATTGCGCGGATAGCCCTTGCGCAGCAAGAGGGCGCCGCCGCCCGCGCTCAGGTTGATCATGAAGCGCGAGCGGGGATTGCGGTAGTCGACCAGGTCGCCGTTGCGGTAGCCCCCGGCGATGAGCACCGTCTTGACATCGGGCTCGGCCAGCATCAGGCTGCGGGCCAGTTTGAGCGCGCCGATGGTGGTGCCGCACCGCATCTGTACGTCGATGGCCCAGGCCCGGCGCGCGCCCAGGTCATAGGCCAGCTTGATGCCCGCGGTCCAGAGCGGGTACTCTTTCCACTCCTCGGTCGTGCAGAGCACCACGTCGATCTGGTCGGGCGCGATCTCGCTGCCGGCCAGGGCATCTTGCGCCGCCCACAGCGCCATCGCGTTGGTGTGGTCGTCGGGGCCGGGCACCGGCTTGCGTGCCAGCCCGAACTTGGTGGCGATGACCGGCTCCGGGATGCCGGTCTCCGCGGCGATCTCGGCGGCGGTGATAAAGGTGCTCGGAATATACGTGCCCACAGCGGCGATGCCGATGCTCGGTTCACTCATGGCGCGACTCGCGATCCAGGTTTACATAATCCTCGATAAAGGCCACCACATCGTCCCACCGGGTGAAATGCCGCTCGGTGTTCGACTGCACGTGGCGGACGACGCTGTACCAGGGACCGGGTCGGCGTTCGCTGTCGCCGGGCGGCTCCTCGTAGACAAAGCGCAGGACAAACGAGACCGATTTGGCCTCCGGGTTCATGGACGGCTCCAGGATAGCGTGTGATGCCGCGAACGGCGCCGGTGGGTGTTGCGGGACCAGTGTACAGGGGGCCGGGTACAACCCGGTTACAAATCGGTTACAGCGGCGGGGATCAGGACGTAGCGGGCGAGGAGAAGGCGGGGCGGCTTGAAGAACCTTAGCAGGCGCGGTCACGCCGGCCCATATGGGCCGGCGTGACCTCGTAGCGGCGTGGCCTGCGTATGCGCGGCGGATGCTTACCGGCTGCGCAGGGTCCACGCCTGGTGGCCCAGGAAGCCGAGCAGCACGTTGTAGGGCGCCGGGTTCTCCGGGTGCCACTCGAAGCGGGCGCGCTCGAAATATTGCACAGTGTAGGTCTTGCCGTCGCTGCTGCGCTCGGCGAACTCCTCGCTGATCGGGTAGCCGTTGACGAAGAGGCCGCCATGCTGCTGCCAGTACTGGTAGAAGCCCGTGCTGACGTTGTGGCCGGTTTGCTCGAAATAGTGCCCGGTGCCGGGGCGCGGCGCCACCGGGGGATCGACCGGGTGGAATTGCCGGCCCACGAGGCCCAGCAGCACCTCGTAGGGGGTGCCGCGGTTCTCCGGGTGCAACTCGAAGCGCGCCCGCTCAAAATATTGCACGGTGTAGGACTTGCCGTCGGTGGGGCTGACCTCGACCAGCGGGTCGGTGATCGGGTAGCCGAACTGCATCACGCCGCCGTACTGCTGCCAGTAGCCCTGCACCTGGCTGCAGATGCTGTGACCGGTTTGCGGGAAGAACTGGCCCGCCGTGCAGGCGGCCGGACCGGGCGCGGGCTGCGGCGGGGGAGTGCCCTTCCACTGCGCCGCGTACTGCCGTGTCAGGTCCAGATAGCGGTTGCCGTAGGTGGCGCTCGGCTCGATCTGCGTACCCTCGAACCACTCGTTGAAGCTGGTAATCGTGATCCAGTCCGGGTCGCTGGCGATGGCCGCCTGCCAGCTTTCCTCGTACATGGCGCCGTCGTGGCGGGGGAAGACCTTGGGCGCGGGGCGCGGCGGTTGCACGCGGCTCTCGTCCCAGCCGGGGATGACGCCTGCCGCCCACAGGCGCGCGCCGCCGGTGCGGCGGTTGTAGTTGTCCACGATGCCGCGCCACTGCTTGTCGACCGCGCCGACGTTGGTGCCGGCGTTCCACTTGCCCGCGCTGAACAGGTGGACGCTGTCGAACACATCCAGGTAGGATTGGTCGGTCGTATCTACCGACCAGATCTGGCTGTGGTTCGGATCGACCTGCCGGCGCACATCCTGCCACGCGGCCACGCCGCCGAGCGCCTGCGGCGACCAGAAGAAGATCACCGGCTTGCCGTTGGCGCGCAAGAAGGCGGGCTGGTTGGTGAAGCGGCTGACCACCGATTGCAACTGGCTGGCCACGCTGCCGTGCTGGTTGGCGAAATTGGTCTCAAAATAGACGGTGGCCTTGAAGTTGGCCGCCGCGGCCGCGGCCAGCAGCTTAGGGAAATTCGCGTCGGTTTCGGTGCCGGTGCCGGTCCAGGAACTGATGAAGGCGTCGATGCCGGCATTCTTCGCCTCGCCCACCTGGCGCGCGATCACGTCGGCATGGTCGGAGATATATGGGGTGGCGGGCCGGTCGATCATACGATTCGGGTCGAAATCGTTCGGCCCGTACCACATATAATAGAAAGCCAGCAGCAACTTCTCGCCGGGCTGGCGGCCGGGCGCGGCCTGGGCCGGAGCGGCAGGCCCGGCGACGACAGGAACAGCGAGCAGGCAAAGCAGAGCAGCCACGGCGAATCCGCGGCTCCCGCGGCCAATGCACCCGAGGAACATGAGGCGGCCTTTCCAGATAGCGATCTATGGGTAGTGAGTCGCAACGCGCGCCGCATGCGCCAGGGCGACTGCGGCGATTGTGGGGTAGCAGCGCGTTTGTACCCAGATTCTACCAAAGCCCGTTACCGTCGTAAATAGCCGCGGATAGGAAATTAGTCCTGGTACAGCTTTATTGAGGAAGTTGAGACGTGGGGCCGCCGTCGCTGTGTTCGCGACACCAGCGGAAGCAGGAATCCTCGCCGATTTCGAGCAGCAGGCGCCCGGCGGCGGGATTGCGCAGGTCGACCAGGCGTTGCAACCACTCGCGGCTCTGGCCGCAGCGGTGCTGCATGGCGCAGACACGGGCCATGCCGAAATGCGCGGCGACGTTGAGCGGGTCAATCGCCAGGGCATGGGCGAAGTCGGCGTGCGCGGTATGGTAGTCGCCCAGCCAGAGGGCCATCTCGGCGCAGTTGACGTGCAGATTGGCGTTGTCGGGTAGGAGGGCGCGCAAACGCTCGAAATCGGCCAGCGCGCCGCGAAACTCGGCGCGGGCCACCAGCGCCGAACCGTGATAGAGCAGAAAGTCGGGGTCGTCGGCGACCTGTTCCAGCCCCAACGCCGCGTCGCGCTCGGCCTCGGCGAAGCGCTCCAGCTCCAGCAGCAGCCGGGCGCGCCGCCGCAGCAACGCCACGTCGTCCGGGCGGCGGCGCAGCGCCTGGGTCAGCAGATGCACCGCCAGTTGGGCGTCGCCGTCGTTGTAGGCCCGCTCGGCCCAGTCGCCATACGCCTGCGCGCTGTCTTCTTCCCGCATGGTAGCCCCCTCGACTAGAACAGAAGTACTAAATTATAGCACAAACCCCGCGCCGCCGCCATGCCGGATGGGCAAGTTCCGCCCGGTTCATGAAGATTGTAGGGGCGATCCCACGTGACCGCCCTGCCGCCCCAGGATAGTCTATCCCGCCAGGCCGGGATGCCGTGCCCCCTCGCGCGACCGGTTCGGACCATCCGCTGCCGGACACGTGCCCCACCAGGGCGGTCACGTGGGACCGCCCCTACGATACGGGTGGCCTCCGGCGGGCGCGGCGGGACGCCGGGAGGCGTGGCGGGCGATTTGCTATAATGGCAGGTAGGCGGGGCAGGTTGCGAGAGGAGAGGGTGAGCGTGAAAACCAACGAGTGGCTGTCATATTTCGTGGAGGAACACCAGGCCGAACTGGTCGAGCAGTTGGAGCGAGAACTGGCGCGGGAAGGGCTCGTGCCGCCCGCCGGGGCGCTGGGCGCGCTGGTCGAAGGACTGGACAGCGATTTCGAGCACGAGCAGTTTGAGGCGACTCTCCCCGCCCTGGCGAACCTGGTGAGCGCGCTGCGCGAACAGGATGCCGCCAAAGCCCCACAGGCGCTGGCGCGGGTCTGGCCGCAGGTGGAGCACGTGCTCGGCGGCTATATTGCCGGCGAGCAGGAACTGAGCGGCGGCGCGCGCCGCCTGGCCTATCTGCGGCTGAGCGAGTTCGGCCTCCGGGTGCGCGGCGCGCTGGGCGACTAAGCGCGCCGTTCAGCGCGGGAAACCGGCGGGGGCGGTTAGTCGCTGAACCGATCGCGCCGGGCCAGGGTGCGCGCTTCTGCGGCACACACAAGCAGAAATGTGCTGAGCAGGATGAACTGGTGCAGGGCCTGCTCTTCGTTTTCGTGTAACGCCTGGCCGCGCCTCGCCTGCGCCTTCAGGCCGGTCAGCGCGCGCAGGGTTCCATGCAGCAGAAACCAGCGTAGCGCCACGGCGGCAGTGTAGCCCAGACGCACTAGATCCGCATTCCCCTGCCACCCCGTATCGCGCAGGCCCTGGAGATAGCCCGCGAATACGTCCTCACTCAGATCGGCGACCTGGTCTGCGGGAAAAAGACCCCGGCGAACCGTGCCGAAGACCAGGGTCGCGATCTCCGCGCCGGCCGTGCCGGGGCCGAGGGACTCCCAATCGATGGCGACCGTCTGCATCTCGCCGCTGGCGCCCATGCGCGCGAACAGGTTGGCCTGTGACGCATCGTGATGGCACAGCGTGTGGGGCAACCGATCTAAGATGGCCATAAAGCGAGCCTGATCCCGCAGAAGTTGCGGCATCTGGGCGGCCATGGGCGCGGGGAAGACGTGGCGCACGCGCGGATCGGCCGCAAGCGTCTCGATCTCGGCCAGGGCGGGCGGAATCTTCGCCGGTTCGCTATGCAGTTCGGGCCAGTGCGGCACCAACCAGGAGAAGGTGGGGATCGGGCGACCGACCAGGTACGCACCGTTGAACAGCCCCAGATGATAGGCGGCGTGCCGGTACTGCGCCGGCGGCCACTGCCCGCCGTAGCTATCGGCCACATCCTCCAGCCACAGCCAGCTCTCGCTCTCCGCGCCCGCGATCACCGCCAGGGCTCGGGGTGCCACCAGCGGGCCGGGTAGATCCGACAGCAGCCCGGACTGATACGCGAGTACCTCCCGTTCCCGGTAGTCACTACGCGTATCCACCGTGCTGTCCGGGCGGTGAGAGAGCTTGAGCACCATCGACCAGGGCACCAAGGCGCCTTCCACCTGGGCCTGGCCGGAGAATCGCGCCACCAGGCGGCCCGGAAGAAACATGTCGTAGGCGATCGGCGCCCAGTGCCAATCGAGGAGTTCGACCGGCCCGCAATCGAGCGCCCGCTGCACGATCGGCGCCAGCGTGGCCCGGTCGAGGGCGTCAAGCCGGGGATCGCTGTCGCCCATGATTCTCCCGTTGCTCACCCTCGCCGCGCCGGGCGGGAAGACGGCGCCGGTGCATCTTCCGGTCCCGGCTAGAGGCTAAAGATGTAGCCGATGACCGTCAGCGCGACCGTCAGCAGCCCCGCGCCTAATTCTTGCGTGCCGATGACCTGCGCGCGGACCGAGCGCCGCCAGGGCGATAGGCCCCAGGCCGCCCGCGCCGTCAGGATGAGGATCGCCAGCAGGGCGAGCCAGGGCGCCCAGCCGGCCACGGCCAGACCCGCGATAATCGCCAGCGCCGCAGCATGGCTCACCAGTACCGGCGCCTTGTCAAAACCGCCCTCTCGTTCCAGCCGCAGCCGGGCGCGCACATAGAGGACGGACGTGACCGCCCGCGCGGCCAGGATCGCCCAGAGGGCCAGAGCGGGCGCGACGGCCCAGCCGCCGGCCAGCGTGATCGCCGCGCTGCCCGCGCCGATCGCCACGGCGCCGGCCAGTTCGGCGGCGAGTTGCCGGCTCTGGCGTTGCAGATCGAAATACGCCTGGAGCAGCGCGAAGGGCGCGGCCAGCAGGATGGGCAGCCAGAACGGCGCCCGCGCCGTCAGCAGCGCCAGAACCAGGGCCGCGCCCGCGACCAGGGCAAACAGCGCGGCGAAGCGCTCGGCCCACAGCGTGCGGGGAAAGCGCTTGCCGTTCCGCCGGTCGATCAAGGCCGTTTTCAGCGGCTGGCGCACCATGAACGTTGCCGCGGTGGCGACACTCAGCCAGAGTCCCGCGCCGGAGAGCGCCAGGATGCAGCCCGCCAGAATCGGCTCCAGCATGAAGGCCCAGCCCCCGTGCTCCACCGGCATCGTGACCAGCCGGATCGTCCGCGCTGTTTGCCCCTGCGCCACAGTTCCACTCATGCAATAAAATCCTTTCCTGCCGGGCATCTCCGGCTCCGGCCTGGCGACGGGATGGGGGTCGCTGCAGGCCGCTGCCTTAATAATACCATTGCCGTCAGGATAAAGGTAGGAATATTGCATTAACATTCCCTGGATGGCGGGGTCTCAGGTCCGGAGACCCCGCCGGATGGGCCGCCCGGCCGCCGATTTGTGTATAATACGGCGATGGGGGAGTGGTCTCCCGGATAACCCGGCAGGAGGAACCCATGGCGCCGACCGTACAGGACTGGAACGACCCTGTGACCGTGGCATCCTGGATCGCGACTCGCACCGAGAGCAGTCCGTGGCGGGCCGAGCATCTCGAAATGCTGATCACGCTGCTCGGCCAGGTGCAGCCGGACGGCTTGCGGGTGCTCGACCTGGGCTGCGGCGACGGCGTGGTGGCCGAAATGGTGCTCACCCGCCTGCCCGCATCGTATGTGGCCGGGGTCGATCTCTCGCCGCCGATGCTGGAGGCCGCTGCCGCTCGGTTAGCCGCCTATCCGGGCCGCTACGCGCTCTATCGGCGCAGCTTGCAGGACAGCAGACCGCTGGCCGGCGAAGCGCCGTTCGACGCCGCCATCGCCGTGCAATCGGTGCATCACCTTGACGCGGCGGGCAAACAGGCGCTGTTCGCCTGGGTGGCCGCGCAGTTGCGGCCCGGCGGGATGTTCCTGCTGTCCGATCGCATCCACCTGCCGTCTGCCGCGCTCTTTCCCTACTACCAGGCGCTCTACGCGGCGCGGCAAGCGCGCCACGGCGGCCCGCCCTTGCCGCCGGGCTTCGGCTATGCCGCGCACCTGCGTGCGCTGGCCCAGCGCGCCGACGTGCCCGATACGGTAGAAGATCAGGTTGTCTGGCTGCGCGCGGCGGGATTCGGCGAAGCGGGCTGCTTTTATCGTTATATTGAGCGCGCGGTGTTCGGCGGACTGAAGATGCCCGCCCAGCCGCCCGATCTGCCCGCCGCCGCTGATGGCAGCGCGGCGGTTATCGACGAGGCGGATGCCGCGGATCGCGTGTTCTAGGCACGCCGGCGTGCACCCGCGTCAGGCGCCGGCCCGTGGACGGTTCGCTCAGCAGAGATAGAGGGGATCCATGCCGTTTCAGGAAATTAACGGAGTCAACCTGTACTACGAGGACGAGGGACAGGGGCAGCCGGTGCTGCTCTTGCACGGCGCCTTCAATACGGCGCGCAGCCAGTTCGCCAGCGTGATCGAGCGGCTGAGCGAGCGCGGCTACCGCGTGATCGCGCCCGATAGGCGCGGCTATGGGCGCTCGCGCCCGCCGCAACGCGACTACCCGCCCGACTTCTACCGCCGCGATATGGAGGATATTACCGCCTTGCTCCGGGCGCTCGACTCCGCGCCCGCCCATGTCGTGGGCGTGGGCGACGGCGGGGTGATCGCCCTGCTGCTGGCGAGCCGGCACCCGGACCTGGTACGCTCGGTGATTAGCTGGGCGGCCAATGGCGATTGGCCCGCCGAGGAGCGCGGCCTGTACGAGAATCTGCTCGGCGCCGCCCAGTCGCCGGAATTTGTGCAGCAGATGCGCGAGCGCCATGGCACGACCCAGGCCGAAGCCCAGCAGATGCTGGCCGATTATGTCCAGGCGTCGCTCGATCTGACCGACGATGTCTGGGACGCCGGGTTGGCCGGCTACTGGGACGCCATCCGCTGCCCGGTGCTGGTGGGCGCGGGCGGTCGCAGCGACTTCTTGCCGCTGCATCACGCCCGGTTGCAGGCCCTCGCCATCCCCAACGCCGAACTCTGGATCGAGCCGCACGTCGGCCACTACTGGCCCATGAGCCGCGAGGGCAGCGAGGTGTTCATCGGGCGGGTGCTCAACTGGCTGGTGCAGCATTAGGAGGAATTGCCGATGGTCACTACTGTGCATACCCCGGTCATGCAACTCCGATTGGCCGGCGAAGCCACGGAGATCGATCTCGACGCACTCCAGGGGCTGTGGAGTGACGAGCAGTACCTGCGCCTGACCGCTCAGACAAATCGCCTGATCGAGTTCACCGACGGAGTCATCGAGGTTCTACCCATGCCTACACGCCGCCACCAGGCGATACTTGGCTTTTTCTATGTGTTCTTTTTAGCGTTGATGCAGCAGCGGGGAGGCGCTGTATTCTTCGCCCCATTGCGCGTGCAGCTTCGCCCCGGCAAATACCGGCAGCCGGATCTGCTGCTGTTGCTGAACCGCGATGATCCACGTAATCAGCATGACTTCTGGCTCGGCGCGGACCTCGTGGTGGAGATCGTCAGCCCTGATAATCCGGAGCGGGACACGCGGGTGAAGCGGGTCGACTACGCCGAGGGCGGCATCCCCGAGTACTGGATTGTGAATCCGCTCAGCGAATCGATCACGGTGTTGCGCCTGGAAGGCGGGCAGTACGTCGAGCACGGCGTCTTCCGCCGCGGTGACCAGGCGACTTCCGCGCTCTTGCCGGAAGTGGCGATCCCGGTCGATGCCGTCTTCGACGCCAACTAACCTTCGTACCGGCAAAAACGACCGGGGCGGGTAAATCACCCGCCCCGGTTGCACTTTCTACTCTCGTCGTCACTCGGCACTCGCTAGGGGCGGCTGAGCACCTCGCGCTGGCCGTACTGCTTGTGGTAATACTCGCTGTACTCGCCGGACTTGATCTTCTCCCACCACCAGCGGTTGTCGCGGTACCAGTCCACCGTGGCGCGCATCGACTCCTCGAACGAGTGACCCGGCGCCCAGCCGAGCGCGCGGAGCTTGCTCGTGTCCAGGCTGTAGCGGCGGTCGTGGCCGGGGCGGTCGGCGACGTAGGTGATCATATCGGGGCCGCGGCCCGTGAGTTCGAGCAGCAGTTTGGTGATCTCGATGTTCGGCTTCTCGTTGCCGCCGCCGACGTTGTAGGCTTCGCCCAGCACGCCCTGGTGCAGCACGGCGTCGATGCCCGAGCAGTGGTCGAGCACATAGATCCAGTCGCGCACGTTCATGCCGTCGCCGTAGACCGGAACGGGCTTGCCGTCCAGCAGGTTGGTGATGAACAGCGGGATCAGCTTCTCCGGGTACTGGTAGGGGCCGTAGTTGTTTGAGCCGCGGGTGATCACCACGGGCGTGTGGAACGTCTCGAAGTAGGCACGGCACATCAGTTCGCCGCCCGCTTTGCTGGCCGAGTAGGGGCTGCGCGGGTCGTAATTGTCGCGCTCGGTGGACGATCCTTCGGGCACGCTGCCGTAGACCTCGTCGGTCGAGACCTGCAACATGCGCTCCAGGCCCAGCTTGCGCGTCGCTTCGAGCAGCACGTAGGTGCCGTAGACATCGGTCTGGATGAAGCTGCCCGGCTCCTGGATCGAGCGGTCCACGTGGGTCTCGGCGGCGAAGTTGACGATGGTGTCGATGTTGTGCTCACGCAGGGTCTCTTCGACCAGCGCCGCGTCGCCGATGTCGCCGTGGACGAAGCGGTAGCGCGGGTTATCCTGAACATCGAGCAGGTTGTCGAGGTTGCCGGCGTAGGTCAGCTTGTCATAGACCGTGAGGTGATAATCGGGATACTTCTCCAGCATCATGCGGACGAAATTGCTGCCGATAAACCCGGCGCCGCCGGTGATCAGCAAGTTCTTCATTTAGAGCACTCCTACTTTGCTGTGATCGCCGAGGATCATCTTATAGGCTTTGGGCTTGATCGGCGAGCGGCCGATTTCGACGTTGCGGCCAATGAGGCTGTTTTCGAGGCGGCCCGGCAAGTCCAGCAGCTGCGAGTTCTCCAGGATGATCGAGTGCTCAATCTCGCTGTTGGTGACGGTGCAGCCGTAGTGGATCGCCGTGAACGGCCCGATGTAGGAATTGACGATGCGTGTATGTTCTCCGATGATCACGGGCCCGCGGATCACCGAGTTGATTACCTCGGCGGTCTTGGCGAGCGTGACCTTGCCCAGGATCTGGGATTCGGAGTCGGCATAGCCCTGGACGCAGGGTTCCAGGCTGTCCAGCACCAGGCGGTTCACTTCCAGCATGTCTTCCATCTTGCCGGTATCGAACCACCAGCCGTCGAGTTCGTGCGCATGGATGCTATAGCCGTGGTCGAGCAAGTACTGGATGGCGTCGGTGATCTCCAGTTCGCCGCGGCCCGAGGGCTTGATGCTGTTCACGGCCTCGAACACGTTGGGGTCGAACATGTAGACGCCGACGAGCGCCAGGTCGCTGATCGGCTCGCGCGGCTTCTCGACCAGGCGCAGCACCCGGCCTCCTTCGACCACGGCCACGCCATATGACTGGGGATTGGGCACGCGCTTGAGCAGCACTTCGCAGTTGTAGCCGCCCTCCACGTACTCGTTCACGAACGAGGCGAAGCCGCCCTCGATCATATTGTCGCCGAGGTACATCACGAAACGGTCGCTGCCGAGGAACGGCTCGGCGATCTTCACCGCGTGGGCCAGGCCCAGGGGGGCTTCCTGGGGGATGTAGGTAATATTGGCCCCCCAGCGCTCGCCGGTGCCGACGGCGTTCTTGATCTCCTCGCGGGTGTCGCCGACGACAATCCCGATGTCCGTGATGCCCGCTTCGACCATGTATTCGATGCCGTAGAACAGCACCGGCTTATTGGCGACAGGCACCAGTTGCTTGGCGCTGGTGTAGGTAATCGGGCGCAGCCGTGTGCCCTTCCCGCCGCTCAGGATCAACCCTTTCAATATAAGACTCCTCCGCTTGCTGGATTTCCGAGACACTCGGTGCCAAGCATACCATATGCAAGCTTCCCATGGCAAGCAAGGGCGAGCGTGCCCGCGCGAAAACGCCTGTGGTTGGACGCGCGAATCCACAGTAGTATAACCATCGAGCGGAAACCGGGTTCCGTTCCCGCGGCGACTGGTCCGGCGGCATTGACGGGTTCGCACACTCGTTCTATAATTATGTATAGCCGACCGCCGATCCCCCGCGCCGGGCGCGGGCCAGGAGCACCCCTATGGCGCACGAGTCCGACCTGACGCTGCCGTTCGACCTCGTTACCTCGATGGTCGCCACCATCGAAGGCTGCGCCGCGCGCTGCCAGGCCACCCTCGACCGCATCAGCCCCGACCTCGACGCGGTGCGCGCCCGCCTGCTGGACATCTTCCCCGGCCTGATCCGCTCCGTGCCGCCCGCCGCGCCCATCGCCATTGGCGCCGTGGACGGCAGCCATTACGCCGTGGAGACGCTGGGCACGGCCTTCGCCGGAGTGTGCGCCATCCGCGTGGACCCCGACGGGCGGCCCGACCACCGGTTGCTGGCCGAGAA
Organism: Chloroflexia bacterium; assembly: GCA_035693165.1. Classification (GTDB taxonomy): domain Bacteria; phylum Chloroflexota; class Chloroflexia; order QHBQ01; family JAICKM01; genus JAICKM01. The sequence goes on from DASSGZ010000438.1 coordinate 22,396, forward strand.
CCTGCCCCATTACCCCGAACTCGACCTGGCCCTGGCCGGGCTGCGCACCATCTTCGAGATCACCCTGCTGCGCGGCGCCACGCCCGATTGCCTGCTGCTGCTCGACGGCTCGTACTGGAGCGCCTTGCAGGCCATTAACCGGATGCTCGACCTGTGCGACAGCACGCGGGGCCGCACCGACCTCTGGGCGCCGCTGCTGCCGCACCTGGAGCCGTTCTTCCGCGACGGGGTGTTGGAAGAGATGCTGGTGCGCGGCTGCGTGGTCGCCAACTCGAAGCAGACCGTCTCGCGGCGCTTCGTCAGCGCGGTCTACGGCGCGCCCGCGGGGGACGGCTCCGGCGTCCCGGCCACCAACGACCGCTGGCTGTTCTCGGTCGTTTTGCAGCCGGGCGAATACACGGCGCCCCTGCGCCTGATGGAAGACACCGACACGCGGGTGGGCGGGGGCGCCTGGTACGCGCGCGAGCCGGGCCAACTGGGCTGGACCCGTCGCCAGCGCGACGAGATCGACCAGGCGTATGAGGACCTGCACGTGGTCTACTACCGGCCCCATGACTGGGGCAACGCCCTGCGCCTGGAACTGCCCGGCTGGCTGGCGGCGGACGATGCCCTGCCCGGCGTGCTGACCGGCCTGCGCGACCAGATTGTCTCGCCCGATGTGCAGGAGCCGCGCACGCAGTTCATCGCCGACGTGCTCTGCAAGCAACTCCCGGCCATGCTCGACGCCATCGCCACCGGCACGATCAACGCCGTGATCCCGCGCTATGACCCGGAGCTGGTCCACCGCTTCTTCGGGCCATACCGGACATGACGAGTTGGCGTTGTAGGGGCCGGTTTGAAACCGGCCCGTGGCTGCCCGCAGAATTCGATTAGGACTCGCGCAAAGAGGAGGACATCCCTTGGACGACAAACGCTATCCCTCGCGCCCTGCCCCGGTTGTGCGTCCAGGGAATGGGCCGCCGCGCCCCACCGCGGTGACGCGGACGGCGTCCGGCCCCGCGGCGACGCGGGTGCAGGAGAGCGCGCCCACCTATGCGCCGGAGGTGCGCATCGCGATCAAGATCGCGGCGATTGGCGCGCCCAATACGACGCAGGAGTTCACCGTCGACATCCTGGAGGACTTTATCGGCGAGACACTGGAGGGGCAACTGGTCTATTTCGACGTGACCGAGCGGGCCGGGGCGCTGCGGCGCACCAAGCGCGTGGTCTGCCAGTTGTTCGATATGCAGTCGCATAACCGCTTCCACGAAGACAGCCGCTTCAAGGGCATGATCAAGATCACGGGGTTCCTGCCCTACCTGTCGGGCGTGGCCGACACCAAGACCGCGACCCTCAAGGTGATGGGCGTGTTTCTGCTCAACGAGCGCGGGCACGTCGAGGGGCCGACGCTGCTGAACACGCCTCCCAGCAGCGGCACCGCCGTCTACCAGGCCGACGCCGCCATGGTGCGCGAGATCGTGGGATCGCCGGCGGGGCTGTTCTACCTGGGCTACCTCTTTGGGTCCGCCGATACGCCCGCCCCGGCGCTGCTGCGCCATTTCGGGCCGGATGCCGAGGGCGGCATGGGCGAGGCGCTGATGACCGGCGTGTTCGGCCAGTCGGGCTGCGGCAAGTCGGTCATGTCGGCGATCATGGTCGCGGCCTACGCGGCCAACCCGCGCATGGGCCAGTTGATCATCGACCCGCAGGGCGAGTTCGCGCAGGATCGCTTCGCCCAGGGCACCCGGCTCGACTTCTCGTTCCATCGCCTGCTGGCCGGGGTGGGCCGCCGCCCGCTGGCCTTGCGCATCGAGAACGTGGCGCTGGAAAAGGCCGAGTCCTTCGCCGAACTGCTGCGCCGGGCGCGGTTCTACGACCTGCTCGGCTTCAAATCGGGCGAGAAGCAGCGCGCCATCGCCGAGCGGGTCAGCGACTACCTGGAGGGGCTGGACGACGAGGAACCGGCGGCAGGGGAGGGGGCGCCCCGGCGGCGGCGCAAGCCGCTGGGCGAGATGGGCGAGGCCGGCCTGGACGAGCTGGTGCGCTTCGTGGCCCAGGCCGCCAACACCATCTACGCCTCGCGCGGCAAGGACCCGCTCTGGAAGGGGCGCGAGGTGATCGACCGCTGGGAGAACGATCCGTCGCTGCGGCGCACCCTGCTGGGCCGCTGGACGAAGGTGGTCGGCGTCTTTGCCGTCAGCCCGACGCGCCGCCCGCTCTCGGAGGTGATCCGCGCCTTCCTGGAGGACCGGGCCATCGTCATCCTCGATCTATCGCTCTATGACCGCCGCCAGCCCTATTTCCTGATCAATGAGATCCTCTCGCACGTGCGCCACCTGCTCTACTCGCGCTTCCGCGACGGCACTACGTCAAACGGCATGATCGTCTTCGACGAGGCACACTACTACTGCCCGCACGACCCCGGCGACAACGAAGACGCCCGCGCCACCCGCGACACCATCGCCGAGAGCGTGCGCACTACGCGCAAGTACGGCATCGGCTGGTTCTTCATCAATCAGCGCATGACCCAGTTCTCGACGGCGGTGCTGTCGCAACTGCACATCAAGGTCTTCGGCTTCGGACTAAATACGGGAGCCGACTTGCAGTATGTCGAGGAGTTCGTGGGGCGCGAGGCCGCGGCGCTCTATCGCGGCCTGCCCGATCCCAAGAAGACGGGCATGTATCCTTTCCTGCTGGCCGGGCCGCTGGTCGCCATCGGCACGAGCAACGCGCCGTTCGTGGTGCGCGGCTTCACCCACATGGACGAGATCTTCGCCCACAACCGCCACGTGCTGAAGGCCCGCCCGGCGGGGAAGTAGCGGGCGGCTTAGTCGGAGGCGGGCAGCGGCAGGGTGAAATAGAAGGTGGTGCCCGCGCCCTGGGTGGATTCGAGCCACATGCGCCCGCCGTGGCGGGTCACAATGGTCGAGGCGATGAACAGGCCGAGGCCCAGGCCGCTCTGCCGGTCGCGGACGTTGCTGGCGCGGAAGAAGCGGTCGAAGACATGCTGCTGCTGTTCCGGCGGGATGCCCACGCCGAAGTCGCGCACCGCCGTCGTCACCTCCGCGTCGCCGGGCGTGACGGTGATCTCCACGCGCCGGCTGCTGCCCGAGTATTTGACCGCGTTCTGCATCAGGTTGACCAGCACCTGTTCGAGCCGGTGGTGGTCCCCGTCGAGCAGGACCGGGTCGGGGGGCAACAGGCAGGCGAAGGTCATGCCGAGCGCGACTATCTCCATACTGTTCGCCACCTCACGCACCAGCTCCGTGTAATCCAGCGGCCCGCGGACGAGCGTGAGCGCGCCGCTCTGCATCCGCGTCACGTCGAGCAACTCGTTGATCAGGCGGGTCAGGCGATCCGATTGCTCGTTGATGATGCGCAGGTTGTGGATCAGCCGCTCGTCGCCCGCCTTGGTCACGGCTCGCAACCCGGTCTGGGCGTAGCCCTTGATTGTGGTGATCGGCGTTTTCAGTTCGTGGGAAGCGAGCGCGAGGAAGATGTCCTTCTGTTCGTCCAGTTCATGGCGGCCGGTAACATCCACCACGGCGCTCAACATACCGGTGATCTCGCCCTCGGCATCCTGCACCGGGCGCAGGTGCAGGTCACAATAGCGCACGACGTCCTGGTCTGCGGGCGCGTAGAGTAGATTGTCCAGGTCAATCGACTCGCCGGCCAGCACGCGCTGATGGACCGCGTCGCGCTCGATCGCGCTGGGTACGATATCATACAGGCGCCGCCCCTGCACTGCCGTATGATCAATGCCCAATATGCGGCCCCAGGCGGCGTTGCAACTCAGGAAGCGCATATCGCAGTCGTAGAAAGCCAGCCCGATGGGGCTACCTTCGAGGATCGTTTCGAGCAGCGCGCGCTGGTCTTCCACTTCTTCGCGCCCGCGAACCTTCTCGGTCACATCGGTGATCGTACTCATCAGCCCGCTGATGGCGCCATGCGCATCGTACATGGGGCGATAGCGGAAGTCATAGTAGCGCACCTCGCCGTCGGGGTGGACGAAGCGCACGTTTTCCAGGTCAATGGACTCGCCCAGCAGGACCCGGCGATGGAGGGCTTCGCGTTCCCGCGTCCTGGGCACGAGATCGTAGAGGCGTTGCCCGCGCGCTGTGGTGAGATCGGTGCGGGCCATCCGGGCGTATTCGCCGTTGAAGTTCACGAAGCGCATCTCGTGATCAAACACGGCGATGCCGACCGGCGCCACCGCGATCATCGTCTCGAAGAGGGCGCGCTGGGCCTCCAGTTGTTGCCGCGCGTGAACCTTCTCGGTGACATCGACGATCGCGCCCAGCGCGCCGGTGATCGTGCCGTCGGCGGCGCGAATCGGCAAGAGCGAGAGATCGATATAGCGTCCCTGCGGCTGCCGATCGAATTGATAGAAGAACTCGCGGACGACAACGTACCCCCCGGTCGTGAGCACCCGCTTGAGCACCGGGCCGACGCGGGCCACCAGGGCGCGCCCGGCAAAATCCTCCAGGCGCCGGCCCAGCACCTGGGCGCGGCTGTAGCCGGTGATCTGTTCCCAGGCATCGTTGATCAACGTGAAGTGGCCGCCGGCGTCGGTCATGGCGAGCGCGATCTGCACGTTGTCGATCAGCGTCGCCAGCCGTTCGTGCTCGGCTTGCAGGCCGGCGGCGTGGTGGCGCACCTGGTTCTCCAGCCCCTTGCGCTCGGTAATGTCCTGCGATAGGGCGATGGCCTGCCGGGTGGCGCCCTGGTCGCGCAACAGCCGGATGGTAGAGAGGAACCAACGCTCGTCGCCGTTGTGGAAGCGGAAGAGGATTTCCTGCTCGGGCACATCCTGGCCGGTGCGCACCGCGTACTGCAGGGGCAGTTCCTCTTCGGTGTAGGGTGTCCCGTCGGGGTGCATGACGGTGAAGATTTCGCTGACGACGCCAGGGGTGGCCGTGGTCGCTCCGAATTGCTGCTGCCCGGCGCGATTAATCAGCGTCCAGTGGAAGTTTGCACCGCTGGTGTCGCCCTCGGCGATGAAGACGCCGATGGGCAGTTCTTCCAGGATATAGGCCAGGCGCGCCCGCTCGGCCTCGGCCTCTTCGTAGAGCGCGGCGCGGTCCAACGCGGCGCCGACGTAGGTGGCCGCCGTGCGCAAAAGTTCGCGCTCGTTGGGCGTGGCTTCGCGATACTCGTCCAGCAGGTAGGAGAGCACGCCGATCACCTGCTCGCCCCGGACCAGCGGCAGCAGCACGGCGGTCTGGACGCGCTGTTCAACGAGGACGGCCTGGCCCAGCAGGCCCGCCGCGTCGGGGTGGATGACGACGATCTCGCCCGTTTCGCGCGCCCGGTTGTGCGCGGCCGGCGTCTCATACGCCAGCCCCTCGGTCATGCTCAGCGTGCCGGTCGTGTAGCCGTGGGAGGCCACCACGTGAAACACGCGCTTCACGTCGTCGGTGAGGGCAATCGCGCCCCGGTCGCTGCCGACAATGGCGAGGATGCCGTCCAGCGCCGCCTCATACACGGCGAGGACGGTGTTCATGCGCAGCAGCCGGGCCGCCAGGTCGTTCAACGCGCGCAGCGCCCGGTTGCGCTGGGCCAGCTCACCTTCAATAGTCGGCTCTACGTGCCCGATCTCGCTCACCCCTGCCTCCGTCCCGGTGTTGGCGTGCCGCGCCCTGCCTACTGGGGAGCACTATAGCACAAGCGCCGCGCGGCTGCAACGCACGAATCGTGGCAGGGATATTGCATGGCGTTGACATAATCAAGTATAATGGTCTGCAAACGCGCAGCGGCAACGTCGTGACGGAATCCGCGGCCGGGCAGGCCGTCGTTGAGGAGGAATCCGCGGTGGGCAATGTGATCTTTGCGCTGGTGATGATCGGCATCGTAGCCGCCATCCTGGTTGCGGGCGTGCGGAGCATCAAGATTCAGCACGAGGGCAAAATCGGCATTGTCGAGGCCTGGGGCCGCTTTGCGCGGGTGCTCACGGCGGGGCGCTATATCCTCTGGCCGTGGGAGCGCGTGGTCGACGAACTGCCCTTGCAGATCTTCGAGTGGGAAACGGCGTCGCAGAAACTGGTGCTGAAGGGCGGCGCGCCGCTGACCATCTCCGCCGTGATTTACTACCAGATCGAACACGCCAATCGTACGCCGGGCGCCCCGCCGCCGCCGCCGCACATCGTGGGCACAACCCCTGCGCCGCTGGGTAGCCCGGCCTTCGTGACGCGGGCGGGGGGCCGGTTGGTGCCCGCGGGGGCCGGCGTGCAGGTCCAGAGCCGGGCCGGCCTGGGCATCGACGCCCTGGAGCCGGGCGCACGGGCACAAGCCCAGCGCCGTACCCGTGTCTCCCCGACCAACCGCCTGATGACCCGCAGCACCACGATACTCAATCGTGTGCTGGGTCGCACCACCGAGCAACTGGACATCTCCCATGCGGCGTACCGGGCCAAATATGTGGTCCATGACTGGCAGGAAGCCACCCGGCGCGAAGCCGTCGCCGCCCTGCAGCAGGTGTTCTCCAAGGTCGGCGTGGCCGACGATATTATCGGCAACGTCAACTGGCAGGAAGTGCTGGGCGAGCGCGTGCGCGAACATCTGCAGGAGCGCACCCAGCGCTGGGGGGTGCAGATCATCGACGTGGTCTTCAAAGACATGCAACTCAATGAAATGACGCTCGCGAACCTGCATGCCGAGTCGCGCGCCGAGCGCGAGGGCCGCGTGCGGGCGAAGGAAGCCGAGAACTACCAGCGCATCGCCGATATTCTCCACCTGACTCCCTCGCAACTATTGAGCTGGCGGCAGATCGAGGTGATGCGCGAGCTCGCCAAATCGCAACAGCCCCGCGTCATGTTCACCACCGACATGATGAGCCGCGTCAGCGAGATGCCCCCGGCGCAGCAAGTGGTCATGCTGCCGCAAGGCGATCCGAATGCCGTGCAAACCAATCCCGATCAGCGCGGCTATCTCGGCAGCGAACCGCCGCTGCCGCCGATCAACGCACCGCGCATGGCCGACCGCAGCCTCGGTCCGGGCCAGCCGAGCGGTGCCGGCAGTTCGGGCATCGTCGCGCCCAGCCTGCAAAATATCGACCAACAGTAGGCCAATCTGGCCCGCGCAGTCCACGCCCCGCCGCCAGGCGGGGCATACTTTTTTCCATAGATAACCCGCCCGCCACCACCTGCCGGTGCGCCATCTCCACGTTGCCGGCTGCCCCGTCGGGTATAATGAAAAGGTAATGAGTACACTCCTGGCGACCCTGCGCGCATTCTGGCAGGCGGCGCGCGCCGCAGGCGTGGCCGAGGCCGGGCCGCTGGTGGCCGGCGTATCGGGCGGCCCCGACTCCCTGGCCCTGCTGCACGCGTTGGTGCACTTTGCGCCGGAGGCCGGGCTGCGCGTCCACGTCGCCCATCTCGACCATGGCCTGCGCCCCGAGGCCGCCGCCGACGCCGCGTTTGTGGCCGCGACCTGCGCCGCCTGGGATGTGCCCTGCACCGTGGGCCGGGCGGACGTGGCCGCCGTGGCCGCGCAGGGCGGGTGGTCGCTGGAAGACGCCGCCCGGCGGGTGCGCTATACCTTCCTGGCCGGCGTCGCCGCGACCGTGGGGGCCGGGGCCGTCGCCGTCGGGCATAACGCCGACGATCAGGTAGAGACGGTGGTGGCGCACTGGCTGCGCGGCGCGGGCCCGGCGGGCCTGGCCGGGATGGCGCCCTGGGCGCCGGTCCCGCTGCCGGAGGACCATGCCGCGCTGGCCGCCGCGCTCGGCGTGCCGGTGGCCGGCGCCCCGCCCTGGTTGTTGCGCCCGCTGCTAAACACCTGGCGGGCCGAAATCACTGCATATTGTGCCGAGGCCGGACTGACCCCGCGCGAAGACGCGAGCAACGCCGACCCCGTGTACCGGCGCAACTACCTGCGCCACACCCTGATCCCGCTGCTGGAACGCGAGTATCCCGGCTTGCGGCGGCGGCTCCATGCGGGCGCGGCCCTCTTTGCCGACGAAGATGCCCTGCTGGAAGCCGATCTGGACCGGTGCTGGCCGGATGTCGCCGCTGTGGCGGGCGACAGTGTTGCCATCCGCCTGGCCCCGTTCGCGGCGCTGCCGCGGGCGTTACAGCGGCGGGCGCTGCGCCGGGCCGTCGCCCTGGTGGCCGGGAACTTGCAGGGCCTGGACGCATCGCATATCATGGAGGCGCTGGCGCTGCTGGGCGCGGAGGGGCGGACGGGGGCCGTCCTGCAGTGGCCGGGGGGCCTGACGCTGCGGCGCGAGCGCGACCGCGCCGTGCTGATCCCCGCCGGCGCGGTGCCCGTCGATACCCGGTGGCCGCAACTGGCGCCCGGCCAGGTCTGCCCGCTGCCGCGGGTGGGGATGGTGGAACTCCCGAGCTATCTATTGCTGATCGCCGAGTACGCGCCGGAGGATGCACCCGTGGCGAGTCCCTGGACCGCGGTGTTCGACGCCGATGCCCTGGAGGATGCGGGCGGATCGTTGGTCTTGCGCACGCGCCGGCCCGGCGACCGGGTGCGCCCGCTGGGCCTGGGAGGCCGGGGGCGCAAGCTGCAGGATCTGCTGATCGATGGCGGCGTGCCCCAGCCGGTGCGCGACTCGCTGGCGCTGCTGGCGCTGGCCGGCGGGGAGATCCTATGGGTGCCCGGACCGGGAGGCCGCCGCGCCGCCCTGGCCCCGCTCGGCCCCGGCACGCGCCGGGTGCGCGCCCTTACCTTCGTGCCCGTGTAATCGGCGATCCCGCCGGATCGCGCTGTTGGTTTATGGATATACAGGAGGAAAGCTGGACGCATGTGGTATGACGCGACGATTGAGAAAGTGCTGATCGATGATGCCGCGGTGCAGGCGAAAATCCGCGAACTGGGCACGCAGATCACGGCGGACTACGCGGGCAAGGACCTGCTGCTGGTTGGCGTGCTGCGGGGCGCACTGCTGTTTATCGTCGATCTGGCCCGGCAGATCGATTTGCCGCTGGAGATGGATTTCATGGCCATCTCCTCCTACGGCGCCGCCACCGAGACCAGCGGCGTGGTGCGCATCCTCAAGGACCTGGACACGGCCATCGAGGGCCGGCACGTCCTGATCGTCGAGGATATCATCGACAGCGGGCTGACCCTCAATTACATCGTCGAGCACCTGCGCAACCGCAACCCGGCCAGCATCAAGATCTGCGCGCTGCTGAACAAGCCATCCCGGCGGCGCGTGGACGTGAAGATCGACTATCACGGGTTTGATATCCCCGACGAATTTGTCGTCGGTTATGGGCTGGATTTCCGGCAACGCTATCGCAACGTGCCGTTTGTGGGAGTTCTAAAACCGGAAACGTATACCGCGCATCCGGAAGAATAGCCAAAACTGCGCGCTCGAATCCGCCTGTGGCACAATCCATGATAAGCCAGGCTACGTATCTATATGCAAGGCAAGGAATCACGGGCTGCCGGAGAGCGGAGTAAACTTTTGACAGGCTTGCGCGCGCTTTGGTATAATAAGTTCACGCCAGCCGGTAGTGCCCGTGTGGTGCGGTTCGTTTTGCGCTGCGCCCACACCGACATCGCTGACGGTTCGGATTGCGTTTCCGTTGAGGAAACATCCCCCTGGAGGAATATACATGGGAGACAATAAGTGGCTCCGCAACAGCTTCGTCTACGTCATCATTATGGTGGCGGTGCTGGTGCTGCTGTTCGCTTTTCTTAACCCCAAGAACAGCGACACAACCATCTCCATTTCACAAGTGGCGAAGGATATACAGCGTGGAGATGTGGAAAGCCTGAAGACGCAGGCGGAGAGCGACCAGGTTCTGGTCAAGTACAAGGCGGGCCATCAGCCGCTGACGGCGATCACCAACAAAGAGGCGGGTAGCCTGACCGATACGCTGACCGCCCTCGGCGTGAGCAAGGACCAGTTGGCGGCGGTGAACATCAGCGTCGAGCCGGCATCCTCCTGGGGATCATGGCTGGGCACGCTCGGCTTTATCCTGCCGACGTTGTTCCTGATTGGCGTGTTCGTCTTCATGATGCGCCAGGCGCAGGGCACAAATAACCAGGCCCTGTCGTTCGGTAAGAGCCGGGCCCGCCTGTTCATGGGCAATAAGCCGACCATCACCTTTAGCGACGTGGCCGGCGTGGAGGAGGCCAAGCAGGAACTGGCCGAAGTGGTCGAGTTCCTCAAATACCCGGACAAGTTCGCCGCGCTCGGGGCGCGCATCCCGCGCGGTGTCTTGCTGGTCGGCCCTCCGGGCACCGGTAAGACGCTGCTGGCCCGCGCCGTGGCCGGCGAGGCCGGGGTGCCGTTCTTCTCCATCAGCGGCTCAGAGTTTGTCGAGATGTTCGTCGGCGTCGGCGCCAGCCGCGTGCGCGACCTGTTCGATCAGGCCAAGCGCAACGCGCCCTGCATCGTCTTCGTGGACGAGATCGACGCCGTCGGGCGCCAGCGCGGCGCCGGTCTGGGTGGCTCGCACGACGAGCGCGAGCAGACGCTGAACCAGATCCTGGTCGAGATGGACGGCTTCGACAGCCAGACCAATATCATCGTGGTCGCCGCCACCAACCGGCCCGACGTGCTGGACCCGGCGCTGTTGCGCCCCGGTCGTTTCGACCGCCAGGTGGTTCTGGACCGGCCCGACATCAAGGGACGTGTGGCGATCTTGCAGGTCCACAGCCGGGGCAAGCCCCTGGAGAAGGGGGTGTCGCTGGAGACGCTCGCCAAGCAGACGCCCGGCTTCTCGGGTGCTGACCTGGAGAACCTGGTCAACGAGGCCGCGATCCTGGCCGCCCGCCGCAATCGCAAGACCATCGGCATGAACGAACTGGAAGAGGCCATCGACCGCGTCATCGCCGGGCCGGAGCGCAAGAGCCGCATCATCACCGACCGGGAGAAGGCGATCACGGCCTATCACGAGGTGGGGCACGCCATCGTGGCGCGCATGCTGCCGAATGTGGACCCGGTGCACAAGATCAGCATCATCGCCCGCGGCATGATGGGCGGCTACACCCGCATCCTGCCGGGTGAAGATCGCTACATGTGGACGAAGAGCCAGTTCAAGGACAACATGGCCTTCGCGCTCGGCGGCCACTGCGCCGAGGAGCTGATCTTCAACGAGATCACCACCGGCCCGTCGAACGACATCGAGCGGATCACCGATATGGCCCGCCGCATGATCACGCAGTACGGCATGAGCAAGAAGCTGGGGCCGCTGGCCTTCGGGCGCAAGGAAGAACTCGTCTTCCTGGGCCGCGAGATCAGCGAGCAGCGCAACTACTCCGACGAGATCGCCTATGAGATCGACAAGGAAGTGCGCGCCCTGGTGGACGAGGCGTACGAGCAGGCCCGCAGCATCCTGACCACCTACAAGGACAAGCTCATCGAAATCAGCGAACTGCTGATCGAGCGCGAGACCCTGGAGGGTGAGGAGTTCGAGGCGCTGTTCGAGGGCATCCCGCGGCCCGAACCGCGCATGTTCGGCCCGCCGCCGCGCACGGCCCAGCCGGCTCAGCCGCCGCAGCCGCGCCCGGTGCCCGGTCTGCAGGGTGTCCCCGGTGTCGCCTCCATGCTGACCCCCGAAGAGTAACGGCGCCCAACCCGCGCCGAACAAGCCCGGCCCGATCCGCAAGGATCGGGCCGGGTTTTTGTTGCCCGGTCTATTTCCAGGTATCCATCGGCGTTGTAGGGGCCGGTTTCAAACCGGCCCGCGCCCCGCCACCGTCGCTACGCCGCCAGTGACCCACGTGACCAGGACCAATCCTTACCGGCCTGTAAGGAGCACCGGCAATCGTCGCAGCCTACCCAGGCACGCGGCCTGGTGACTTCTGTACGTGCTGTAGGCATATCGGTGCGGCGCATTCATGCCGGGGCGGTCCCGCGCGGTTACAATAAACGGGATGCGCGGTAAGGAACGCGACTTATAATACTGTGCGGTCGCCGGGTCCCGTGTTGGATGGGTTACGGGCCGCGTCGCGAGATGCCACCAACTTCAATAGACTGAGTTACGCCATGTTTCGATCACCCTTTCGCGTGAACCGGCTTGCCGGGAACGGCGGCTATGCTTCGCACAGCGCGTATTCCGTCGCGCTGCCTGTCGTGCCCGCCGATCCGGCGCCTATGCCCGCCGCTGAAGAGGCCACGCCGGAGCAGCCCATGCTCACGATGCAGATCGCCGAGTTCCATGCCGCCGAGGAACTGCGCCCGCGGATTGCTGCCGCCGCCGCCGCCGTGGCCCGGCTCACCGCTGCGGGCCGGCTGGGCGAGGAGGCGGCAGCGGTCATCGCCGCGCAACAGCGCCGCGCGTTCATCTACCATAGCGCCCATCTGCAGGGGAATCTTCTGAGCCGGGCACAGGTCGATGCGGTCCTCGACGGCGCCCCACCGGATGACGCTGATCCTGCCGATGTCCAGGACGTGGCTAATCTCCAGCTTGGGCTGGAGTATATCGAGATGCTGGCGGCAGCCGAGATGCCGCTGACCGAGCGGTTGATCCGTATCCTGCATGCCGTGGTGATGCGCGATCTGGCCCCGCCGACCCAGGAGCCGGGGAGCTACCGCATCGACGACATGGAGCAGCTTTCGTATCCCGTGCCCGCGGGGGTCGAGGTCGTGCCCGCGATGGGCGCCTTTGGCCGCTGGCTGACGCTCAAGCCCGAGTCGCCGGAGTACGAGCCGAGTCCCATTCTGCGCGCCGCCTACGCCCATACCCGGCTGCTGACCATCCACCCCTTCCACAACGGCAACGGGCGCACCGCACGCCTGCTGCTGAACCTGATCCTCCTGCGCGCCGGGTTCCCCCTGGCCGCCCTTGACGGCGCCGCCCGGCCCGCCTACCTGGCCGCACTCGACGCCGCGAGCACCGGCGGCGATCTGACCCCGACGCTCATCCTGCTGCTGGATGCGATTGAAGCAAGTCTGGTGGCTTACGGGGCCTGACCCCCTGTACCGTCGAACAAAGGGAGCGCTTGAATAATGGGGATGCCGAAGATGCCGGCATCCCCATTGTTATTGCCGTCGATCCCCGGTATAATAAGAACAGGCGTTCGGGCCTGCTACTTATAGGACATATCGACTACCGGATATGATGCGTTTTTGACTATACATATCCCGGTAGTTGTGGTATACTGGGGAAAATCGTCGCCTTGTGACGACCGGCGACTAGCCGCCTGGATGGGAATATATGCGCCTAAAACACCTCGTGCTGCAAGGCTTCAAGACCTTTGCCACCAAGACCGAGTTCTCTTTCGACGGCGATATCACCGCCATTATCGGTCCCAACGGCAGCGGCAAGTCGAATGTCGCCGATGCCCTGCGCTGGGTGCTCGGCGAACAGTCCTACTCGCAGTTGCGCGCCCGGCGCAGCGAGGACCTGATTTTCTCCGGGTCCATCGGGCGCGGCCAGCAGGGCATGGCCGAAGTCACCCTCACCTTCGATAACGCCGACCGCAGCCTCGCGATTGACTACGACGAGGTCAGCATCACGCGCCGGGCCTTCCGCTCAGGAGAGAACGAGTATTTCATCAACCGCAGCCGGGTGCGCCTGCGCGATATCCAGGAACTGCTGGCGCCCGCCGGCCATTCGTTCAGCGTGGTGGGGCAGGGGCTGGCCGACGAGCTACTGAGCCTGCGCCCGGAGGATCGGCGCGTGCTGTTCGAGGAAGCGGCGGGCATCCGCCCGTTTTACGCCCAGCGCGACGATGCCTTGAAGCGCCTGGCGCGCACCGAGGAGAATATGGTGCGCGTGAGCGACCTGGTGGCCGAGTTGGAGCCGCAGTTGAAGAGCCTGGAGCGCCAGGCCCGTCACGCCCAGGAGTACAACAGCGTCGCCGGGGAGCTGCAAGATCTGCTCGACACCTGGTATGGCCGCCAGTGGCAGGCCGAGCGAGCCGCGCTGGGCGAGGCTGAGGCGCAGGAACAGGCTGCCGCCACCGCCCTGGCCGCCGCCCGCGAACGGGCCGCGCTGGCGGAGCGCCGGTTGCAGGAGGTCCGTCGCGAAGCCGCCGCCGCGCGGGCCGAGCTCGACCGCCTGACCGGCGAACAGGCGGGCCTGTTGCACAGCCAGGAGCAGGCGAGTCGCGCCGCCGCGGTCCACGCCGAGCGGCTGGCGGCGCTGGAGCAGCAGCAGCAGCAGACGTTGCTGGAGCACGAAGCCGGGCGCGACGCCCTGGCCCAGGCCAGCGCCCAGGTCGCCGAGATCCAGGCGGCGCAGCAGGACGCCGAGGGCGACGAGCAGGGGTTGCGCGCCCGCGTGGCCGCCGCCGAAGCGGCCCTGGGGCGGGCCGCCGAAACTCGCCGCACGACAGACCGCGCCCTCACCGCCGCCCAGGAACGGGCCGCCGAAGCCTCAGCCCATGCCGCGGGGCTCAAGCAGCGCCTCGCCAGCAGCGAGGACCACCGGCGCGAACTGGAGCGCCAGCTTGCCGAGCAACAGGAGGCGGCACGCCGCCTGATCGCCCGCCAGGCGACGGAGCAGACCGAACTGGACCAGGCGCGCGCCGCCGCCGCCGAGGCCGAAGCCGCGCAGGGCGCCGCCCAGGAGGCGCTGGCCGCCGCCGAGCGCGCCGTGGCCGCCGCGCAGCACACGCGCGACGCCGCGGAGAAGGATCGCCGCGCCGGGGCCGCCGAAGTCGACAACCTGCGGACCCGGCTGGAACTCGCCCGCAACCTCAGCGAAGGTGGCGCCGGGCTGCCGCATGCCGTGCGCGCTGTCCTGGGCGCAGCGCGGGGTGGCACACAAGAGGGGGGCCGCAAGAACGCGGGGCCGGGCGCGCAGTTAACCGGTATCGTCGGCGTGGTGGCAAGTCTGCTGGAGGTGCCGCGCGAGTTTGAGACGGCCATCGAGGTGGCCCTGGGCGGGCGCATCAACGACGTGGTCGTCGAACGCTGGCCGGACGCCGAGGCCGCTATCGCGTTCCTGCAACACGCCAAAGCGGGCCGCGCCACCTTCCTGCCGCTGGACAGCCTGCGCGGCGGCGATGGGGCGGGCGATCCGCTGCGCCTCCTGGATAGCCGCCAGGGTGTGCATGGCCTTGCGAGCCGTCTCGTCGCTACGGCGGCGGACTACCAGGTGGTGGTCGATCAGTTGCTGGGCCGCACGCTCGTGGTCGAGGATCTGCCCGTGGCGCGGCGGGTGCTGGGGCGCCTGCCGGGCGGGTGGAGCATCGTCACCGTGGGTGGCGAGATCGTGCGGTCCGGCGGGGCCGTCACCGGCGGATCGGCGGCGCGCGAACACGGTATGCTGGCCCGCGAGCGCGAGCGCCGCGACCTGGCCGCCGCGCTGGAGCAGGCGCAGGCCACCCAGGCCGGGCGCGGGGCCGCCGTGCAGCAGGCGGCGGACGCCCTGGCGCGCGCCGAAGCGTCCCGGCTGCAGGCCGGGGAAACGCTGGCCGCGGCCCGCCGGCTGGCCGGAGAACGGCGCGGCGCCGCCGGGCAACTGGCGCAACGCCTCGCGCAGACCGGCCAGGAGCAGACCTGGCGCGAGGGGCTGGTGGGCCAGGCCGGGGCGGCCCTGCGCGATTACAGCACCCGCCTGGAAGGCTTCACCGCCGAACTGGCGCGCATGGAGCAGGAGTCCGGCCCGTTGGCCGCGCAGATCGCCGAGCTACAGGCCGCGGCCCAGCACGCCCGGCAATCGGAAGTGGTGGCCCGCGAAGAACTGACGGCGTTGCGCACGCAGCTTGCGGTCGCTGAGGAAGGGGCGCGCCACCGCCGCGCCGCGCTGCAGGCCGCCCGCGCTCAGCAGGGCCGCCTGGCCGATCAGCAACGGGCGCGGGCGGGCCGCCTGGAGACGCTGGGCCGCGAACTGGCCCAGGCCGCCGAGGGGCTGGAGCAGGCCCGCGCCGAAGCCGCCGGCTGGGAGCGCGCCGGGGACGAGTTGCGCGGGCGCACCGAGAGCGCCCGCGCCGCCCTCGACACGACGCGCGAACGCCAGGCCACCGCCGAGCAGGAAAGCCATGCCGCCCAGTCGGCGGCCCTCACCGCCGAGTCGGCGCACGGCCATACCGTGGTCGAGCGCGAGCGCCGGCAGGGCGCGGCGGGGCAACTGCGCACGCGCATCGAGGAAGACCTGGGCCTCGCCGTCGCGCCGGAGACCCTGCTGGAAGTCGTGGCCGCCGATGCCGAGGCCGGAGCGGACGCGATCCAGACGGTGTTCCAGCCGCAGATCCCCGAGGTCGATCCCTGGACCGCCTGGACGCGCCGCTGGGACGCTCTCGCCGCCGAGGCCGAGGCGGCGCCCGCCGATCCCGCCCTGGAAGGGCGGATCGGGCAGTTGCGCGGCAAGCTGCGGCGCATGGGGCCGATCAATCCTCTGGCCATCGACGAGTATGCGGCGGCTCAGACCCGCCACGGCTTCCTCACCACGCAGTTGCACGATCTGCGCACCGCCGCGGACAGCCTGCGCCAGGTGGCCGCCGAACTCGACCGGCTCATGCGCGAGCGCCTGGCCGAGACGTTTAAGGCGGTGGCGGCGGCGTTCCAGGAGACCTTCCCCCGCCTGTTCGGGGGCGGATCGGCCCGCCTCGAACTGACCGACCCGCAGGACGTGACCGCCACCGGCATCGAGGTGCTGGCCCAGCCGCCCGGCAAGCGCCAGCAGCCACTCAGCGCGCTCTCCGGCGGCGAACGCGCCCTGACCTCGGTCGCGCTGTTGTTCGCCATCCTCAAGGTGCGGCCCACGCCGTTCTGCATCATGGACGAGGTCGATGCCGCCCTGGACGAAGCCAATATCGGGCGCTTCCGCAACGAACTGCGCGACCTGAGCACCCGCAGCCAGTTCATCCTGATCACGCATAACCGGGCGACTATTGAAGCCGCCGCCGCCATCTACGGCGTATCGCTGGGCGCCGATACCGCCTCGCGCGTGCTCAGCCTGCGGCTGGAAGAAGTGCCCCTGGCGCCGGCTGCCTAACGGGGCATAGAACTTGCTGCTGAGATGGGCTGACCATCACTCAGGACGGACGCGGCTTGCGCGGAGCACGCCTGGGATATAGAGGAGGCGTTTAAGGCTATGGACCAGACGTTCAACGATGAGTACCGGAACCCGGAAGGCGATACCGGGATCGATCTGGACTTTGATCTGGACGACGATGAATTTGAGGACGAAAGCGGCGATCTGCTGCGCATCCTGGGGATCGCCGGGGGTGTGGCGGCGCTCGTCGGGGGACTGATGATCTTGCTGGGCCGCAAGCGCGAGACCCCATCGGAGCAACTGACCAAAGACCTGCGCAAGGCCGTGGAGAAGCAGGACCTGGGCGAGGTCCGCAAGGCCATCGCGAAGGCCGATCTGTCGGCGCTGTTGAGCGAAGCGCGGGAGCGCGCCAACCAGCGCGTGCGCGATATTAACGTGAAGGATCTGGTCAGCCAGGCGCCGCAGGCCACGCGCCAACTGGGCGACACGGTGGGCCGCGCCGCCGCCAATGTCGATCTCGAAGCGGCGATCACCGAAGTGGGGCGGCGCCTCGCCACCATCGAGCGCGAAGGCCGCCGGGGCGCTCGCCGGGCGCAAAAGGAAGCCCGCCATGCGTTCCGCGATTTTGATGTCTCCTCTCTGCCGGATGATGTCGGCAGCCAGTTGCGCGACCTGTGGGACCAGATCACCAGCCGGGCCAAGGATGTCGGCTGGGAAGAGGCGCTGGACGAGGCGGGCACCCAGGTGCGCAAGCTGAGCAAGCAGGCGCGCAAGTCCGGAAAGGGCCTCGATGCCGGCGCGCTGGCCGGGCTGCTCGACGCGCTCAAGAGCCAGGTGAGTGATGCCGGCGAGCGCGTGCAGAAGGACGTGTTGCCGGGCGTGCAGGACACGCTGGAAGAAGACGTGCTGCCCGAGGCGCGTAAGCGCGCGCGCCAGGCCGGCGAGGCGCTGAGCGCCGTGGCCGATGAAGCCCGCAAACGGGGCGGCAAGCTGGCGGAAGATTACGGGCCCCAGGTGAAAGAGCGCGCCGGCAAGACGGCCGAGGGCGCCAAGACCGTGAGCAGCCAGATCTCTGATATGCTGCGTGCGCTGGCCCTGGCTGCCGTCGACCGCATGCTCAGCGATGTGCTGCCCACCGCAAAGAAGAGCGGCGAGCAGGTGGCGGAGACGGTACGCGAGGATACGCTGCCCTGGCTGCGCCACCGGGCGGGCGAGGTGCGTGACCGCGTGCGCGAAGACGTGGCGCCGCGGGTGCAGCAGGCGGCCAGCGAGGCGCCGGGCCGCGTGCGCGACGCCGTGGACGCCGCCACGCCGGTGGTGGCCGACACGCTCAGCAGCGTCGCCGGGACCGTGGGCGACGTGGTCTCCCGCGCCAAGCCCAGGGTCGAGGATGTAGTGGACTCCGGGTCGTCGGGGGTGGGGGGGGCGCTGAGCAACGTGCGCACCAAAGCCGGCGACGCCGTGACCGCCACGGTGGACACGACCAAGTACGTCACCGGCGAGACCAGCCGCATCCTGTTCTGGTTGAGCATGCTCAGCGGGCTGATCCTGCTGGTGTTCGTGCCCGACCGCGAGAAGCAGAAAGAGATCTGGAACAACGTCCAGCAGTTCATGGGCGAACTCCGCGGTATGTGGAGCGACTTCAGCGACGACGAGTTCGACGCCGCCGACACCCAGGAGTACACCGGCGACGCGGGCGTGTAACGAGCCGTCAGCCGTCCGCTGTCAGGTAAAAGCATGCGAGGCCACCCGGTAGGGTGGCCTTCGCGCATCTCCCGCACGTAGGGGCGGACCGGCGTGGACGCCCTGCCGGAGCGCGAACCCGGCTGACGTAGGGGCGGACCGGCGTGGCCGCCCGGCCCCATTTGGTATTGCCCTGCGGATATAGTATAATTTATGGGGCTTGCTGCCCCCGGACTTTTCGCGTCCTCTGGACGCTTTATCAGGAGCCAAACAACGAGTGTTTAGATTTTTCCGCCGCCAGAAGCAGGAACAGCCGGCGCCCGAAACCGAGGCGCCGCAGGCGGCTGAGGTGGCGCCGGTTTCGGTGCCCGCGCCGCCGGTCGCGCCGATGGCGCCTCTGCCGCCCGTGCCTGCGCCGCCGGCCCCCGCGCCCGCTGTCACACAGAACGTGGCGCTGGAGCGCGAGATCGAGGAAGAGGAGCGCGAACAAAAGCAGAAGGTCGCTAAGAGCCTCCAGCCGACCCGGCGCGGCTTCTTCAGCCAGATCACCGAGCTCTTCTCGGCGGACGAGATCACCAGCAGCCTGTGGGACGACCTGCAAGACCTGCTGGTGCTGGGCGACTGCGGCGTCGATACCACCAACTACGTGCTGGACGAGCTGGAGAAGCGCGTCAACCGCGAACGCATCCGGCGCGCGTCCACGGCCTACAGTATCCTCAAGGGGCTGATGGTCCAGGTGCTGGAGGCGCCGCTCAGCACGCACCGCCCGCCCTGGCTCAGCAGCCGCACCATGCCGCATCCCTATGTGATGCTGGTGGTCGGCGTGAACGGCGTGGGCAAGACGACGACTATCGCCAAGCTGACCCGCTACTTCCAGCGGCTGGGCAACGACGTGATCCTGGGCGCCGCCGACACGTTCCGCGCCGCCGCCATCGACCAGTTGGAGATCTGGGCCCAGCGGGCCGGGGCGCCGTTGATCGCGCTCCAGCCCAACTCGGATCCCGGCGCCGTCGTGTTCGATGCCGTGGGCGCGGCGATCTCGCGCAACTCCGA
>DASSGZ010000439.1:0-5924 GCA_035693165.1 Chloroflexia bacterium
ACTAGAACCCAGGCTCTGGGGCTGCCGTCCTATAGCTGTACTTACGCAGAACGCAGACGAAAGCGGAAAGTCACAAGCAGGTTCCTAGTTCAGGGTTCCACCTCCGAGTACGTTGCCGGTCACAGCATCGAACATTATGTAAGCCTGATTGATCGGCTCGGTCACATCTGGGACGGTGAATGGTCCAGCAAGGGTAACAAGGACGAGGCGGGCGTTCGCCGCATAGTAGTTAAGATCCACGGGGGCTTTCCGCCGTTGGCGGAATTCGGCAACCGTGATGCGCTCGATTGAGACCACGGTGGGTGTGCCGGCCGCCTGCATCCCCAGTATGTCCGACCCGCGCCGGGCGATTTCCGCACGCACTTTCGCATCTGTTACCGGCGGTGTGATGGCTGTTGCGCCCCATGCCGCTGGATCGTGTGGCACCTGGGGCAACGGACGCTGCTGCCCCTGTAGCTGGCTTGGCCCCGCGGTTGGCATGTCTGCCGGCGTCGGAGGCACCGGTCCCGCATGGAGCATTGGATCGGCGCTCGTCGCCTTCACGAAACCAAACGCACCGATCAACAGCAATACGACAGCCCCCAAGGCAATGAGCACCTTTTTCATATGTTTCTCCTGGCGTTGTGAGCAGAGCGAAAGTTCCCGGAATCCGGCGAGTACTTCCCCCTAACCCTGAGTATACTTCTTGTCTACAGGACGCGTAACGAGGGGCCGAACAGCCGTTAATAAATTGACCCCAACATCTCGCCGGCCGGCGAGGCGTAGCCGCGTCGGGGCCAGGCGCGCGCAATCCGTATATCCCCGGTGGGTACGTATGCGAAGGTGTTGAATCCGGGCAAGATCCAACCGTATAAGGCGAGGCCGGATCGTCGATCCGGCCTCACTGCATTTTGTTGGGGGCGTGCGCTGGTTAGGCCGGGACCAGGCGCACCGTCACAATCTGGAACGGCTTGACATAAAGCGAGACGCTTTGCCCTTCGACGGACAGCGCCTCCTGGTTGGCTTCCAGCAGGTTGGTGATGTGCGCTTCCTTGAGGGGGAAGCCCGCGTGCAGCGTGGCCGCGCCGCGCGAGCGGTTGCATTCGTAGAAGCGTACGATGACGCCGTGGCCGTCCTCGGCCTGCTTGATCGTTTCGATGATCAGGTTGTCGGGCAGCGTCACGAGGGGAGGGGGCGCGGGTACCGCCGAGCCGCCCCCGTCGCCGGTCACGGCCAGCACTGGGTCGTTGAACGTGTAGGCGCGCTGGGCGATCTCGTAGTTGGTGGCGCCGCTGCCCGCCGCGCCCGCGTGGGGGTAGAGGCTGTAGGCGAAGCGGTGGCGGCCCTGGTCGGCCTCGGGGTCGGGGCGGGTGGGCGCGCGCAGCAGCGAGATGCGGATCACGTTGTCGCGGATGTCGTGCCCATACTTGCAGTCGTTGAGCAGGGCCACGCCGTAGCCGCCTTCGCTGAGGTCCACCCACTTCTGCGCGCAGGTCTCGAAGCGCGCCCAATCCCACGACGTGTTGCGGTGGGTGGGCCGCTGCACGCTGCCCCACTGGATCTCGTAGCTTGCCGCCGGGGACAGCACGTCGATGGGGAAGGCGGCTTTGAGCAAGATGTGCCGCTCGCGCCAGTCGATGTCGGTCTCCACGTCGATCTGCGGTCCGTTGTAGCACAGCGAAATGCGCTGCGTGTAAGCGCTGCTCAGGATGCGGCGCGTGATCTCGATAGTGGCGCGCAAGGGGCCGCTTTCCACCACGCACATCGACTCGGCGGGTTCGGCCAGGAACCGCTTGTCCTCGTAGAAGATATCGACATCCCAGGCATCCCAATCGACGGGCCGATCCTCGAACGCCAGGAACTGGTTGGCGCGGGCGCCGGCAGGCAACACCTCGCGGATGGCGGTCTTATCGTAGATGCGGGTGATGTCGCCCGCCGCGTCGAACTCCACGCGGACAAAGGCGTTTTCGAGCAACTGCGGCTCCGCGTGCAACAGCGGCAGATCCGCGGCGGGCGTCCCGCCATCCTCGGCGTAGCGCAGCGCCTGCCCGCTGTACGGCTCCAGCGTTACCCCGCCGATCAGCGTGCCCCCCTCCACCGGCTGGGTCGCGATGGGGCCTGCGAACTGGCGGCCCGCCGGGAGTGTGCCGGGCCAGAAAACCAGGTCGTCGCGGCGGAAGCCGGTCGGGTTGGCGACGACGACATCGCCCCCGGCGCGCGCCGCCACCACAGCCAGCGCGGCGTCGCGGGCGGTTTCGCCCAGGGCGCGGATCTCGGCGTACTGCTGCTGCGACTCGACGTAGACCTCGTGGATGCTGCTGCCGGGGATGATGTCGTGGAATTGGTTGAGGCAGACCAACTCCCAGGCGCGGTGCAGCGCCTCGCGCGGGTAGCTGTAGGCCGGGTCGAGCAGCGCGGCCAGGGTGGCGAGGAACTCGGCGTCGTGCAGCAGAAACTCGCTCTTGCGATTGGCGCGCTTGTTGCGGCTCTGCGTCGTGTAAGTGCCGCGGTGGATTTCGAGGTATAGCTCGGCGTTCCAGGTGGGCAACTGCGCGCCGCTCTCGGCTTCGAGGCGGCGGAAGAAGTCGATAACCTTGCCCTGCGTGACGCACGGCAGGGCCGGGAACGCCTTCATAACCTGGGCGTTCTCGTTCATCTCGCGGGTCGGGCCACCGCCGCCGTCGCCGAAGCCGTAGCTCATCAGCATGGTGCGCTGCGACTCCTTGTGCTGCAATTTGGCCCACGAGCCATACGCGGTGAAGGCGTCGAGCTTGGCATTGTAGGTTGCCGAGTTGAGCAGGCTGCCCGCCGGGCCGCGGTCGGGGGTCTCCGGCGTGGTGCTGAAGTGGGTCAGCACCTTGGTGCCGTCCAGGCCCTGCCACCAGAACGAGTCGTTGGGCAGCTTGTTGACCTGGTTCCAGCCGATCTTGATGGTGAAGAAGTATTCCAGCCCGGCCAACTTGATCAACTGCGGCAGGTTCCAGGCGTAGCCGAACACGTCGGGCAGCCAGAGCACGGGCGACTCGGCGTCCGGGCCGAAGTGCTCGCGGAAGAAGGCGCGCCCCAGCAGGAACTGGCGGGCCAGCGACTCCGGCCCGGTGATGTTGCAGTCGGCCTCGACCCACATGCCGCCGATGGGTTCCCAGCGTCCGGCGGCCACGCGGTCCTGGATGGCGGCGAACAGCGCGGGGTGGTCCTGGCGCACGAAGTCGTAGAGTTGCGGCTGGCTCTGCGTGAAGTCGAACTCGGGGAACTCCTCCATCAGGCGCAGCACAGTGTGGAAGGTGCGGGCGGCTTTGGCGCGGGTCTGGCCCAGCGTCCAGAGCCAGGCCACGTCGATGTGGGCGTGCCCGGCGGCGATGATCTCGGCATCGAGCGGCGGCCCGGCCTGGGCGATGCCCGCGCGCAGCGTGTCGAGCGCAGGGTGTACGCTGGAGTAAAAGTCGTCGCCGAACGGCTCGCGCGTGTCGAGGACCTTGAACGCGGCGTCGAGCGCGTTGAGCAGGCGGGTTTTGGCCGGTTCCAGGTCGTCGAGGACGTTGGCGGTTTGCAGCGCGGTGCGCGCCACGGCCAGGAAGTCGCGCGTGGGTTGGTCGATCTGCACGACGGCGCATTGGTACATGAACAGGCGCTGCCCGTTGTCCACGGCGACCGAGTCGCTCACCTTGCCCGTCCAGCCCTGGAGCAGCAGAGCGTGGGGCCGCCCGTCGCGGCAGGCATCGGGCAGCCGGAACTCCTGGTGAAAGTAGTCGGTGGTGGCGTAGGCCACGCCGTCAATGTAGGCGAGGGCTTCGGGGTGGGCGAACGAGCCGGAGTCGCCCAGCGGCAGGAACAGCGCGATGGGCGCGGCGGGGTCGAAGTCGGGCGGCACGGTGAACTCGCCGCGCAGGGCGAAGTTGACGTTGTGCCCGCCCCAGTAGCTGTTCGGCAGCACTACCTGCCAGCCTGCGTCGTCCTGCGGCGGGTCGAGCGGCGGTGGCTCGTTGGGGCCGGCCAGTTGCTTGAACAGCAGCGGCGGCAGCGGTGCGCTGCGACGGTGGGCCAGCGGCGCGATCAGGGTGAGGCGGCGGGCGATCTTTTTGGCCGTCATACGAATATCGTGGTGCAAAACAAGCCTCCCTTGGGCAAAGCCGGATTGAATCGGTCGATTAGGATGAGTATGCGGGGCGCGCGCCGTCGCTGTCAAGGGCGCAGGCAGAAAGCGCTGGCCGTAGGAGCGGATTCACGTGTTCGCCCGCCCGCCTTACCGGGATGCTGCCCCCTCCGTAGGGGTGGCCCGGCGGACACGCCGGGCCGCCTTACCTCCCCGGTGGGGCCGGGGGCGCGAGGGCATCGGCATGCTTTTTGCAACGCCTGTCCGGGTTATCGATGTGGCAATGCCGCACGCGCAGAAGGGGAAAGGAGCAACAACATGGCGGTAAAGTTTGGCGTGTTTGTGCCGCAGGGGTGGAAGATGGACCTGGTGGGCATCTCGGACCCCAGCGAGCAGTACGAGGCGATGACCCGCGCCGCGCGGGCCGCCGACGAGGCCCGGTTCGACTCGATCTGGGTCTACGACCACTTTCACACCGTGCCCGAGCCGACGCTGGAGACGACGTTCGAGGCATGGACGATCACGGCGGGGCTGGTCCGCGACACGCAGCACGTCCGTGTGGGCCAGATGGTGACCTGCAACGGCTACCGCAGCCCGGCCCTGCTGGCGAAGATGGCTTCGACGGTGGACGCGATGGCCCACGGGCGGCTGATCTGCGGGCTGGGCGCGGGGTGGTACGAGCACGAGTGGCGGGCCTACGGCTACGGCTTCCCGGACGTGCCCGTGCGCATGGGCATGTTCCGCGAGGCGTGCGAGATCATCCACGAGATGTGGACCGAGGACAAGCCCACCTTCCACGGCAAGTATTACACCATCGACGGGCCGATCAACGTGCCGAAGGGCGCCGGCAACGAGCACCCGGCCCTGTGGATCGGCGGCGGTGGCGAGAAAGTCACGTTGAAGCTGGTCGCCAGGTACGCCGACGGCTGCAACGTGGGCGGCGGCAACCCGGACACGATCCGGCATAAGGTGGACGTGCTGCACGAGCACTGCGCCGCGCTGGGCCGCGACCCCAAGGAGATCACCGTCAGTACCAGCCTGGAGGACATTCACCTGCTGGCGCCCGGCGAGACCCCCGACCAGGCGGCGGCCTCGCTGCCGAACCAGTATACGCCCGAGCAGTACCGCAAGCGGTTCAAGATCTGGACCGCCGACGAAACCGCGGCGCAGATCCAGCGGTGCGTCGACGCCGGGGCCGACTACATCATCGTCTACCTGGCCGGGCTGGCCCACAACACCGACATGGTGGCCCGGTTCGCCCAGGAGGTCATGCCCCGGTTCGCGTAGCGCGCGGGGAACCTCTCCCCCGGCCCCTCCCCGCCGCGGGGAGGGGAGTGCGTTTTCCTCACTCTAGAGATTCCCCCCTTCCCGCGGCGGGAAGGGGGGTAGGGGGTTAGGTTGGTGGGGCGCCGGGATGTTGCCCTATACCGCGAAGCCCAGGCTATGGGCGAGTACGCATCCAGCCTATAACTGCAAGCCCTACCAGAATTATTGCGCCCAGCACGCCCCATATGACCGTTATCTGATTGGCTAGCTCGATAGTGAAGTGGATAATATCGAAGTACATCAGCAACAGAAAGCCGATAAAGAGCGTGAGCGCGACGATTACTGCCCGCCGGAAGCGCATGTCCCATAGATCGGCGCGGCCTCCGAAGGCGGGGCGTGGGCGCCGGCCACAGTGCAGGCAGAAGTTCGCCGTGTCGGGTAGCTCCTGGCCGCAGTGTACGCAGATCACGGGTGTCTCCTCCGGGCCTATCAAGGCCGGTGCTGCTCAATTCTTAGCGTCGTATCGGGCTAATTTACCATAGGTATACGCAAAACGGGCGCTGCCGGTATCGTACCGGCAGCGCCC